>NZ_JCALCF010000022.1:0-91405 GCF_059812185.1 Mycobacterium sp. NGS67 | reverse complement strand
CTGGAGGCCGAGCACCAGGCCATCGTTCGCGATGTGCTGGCTGCCGGTGACTTCTGGGGCGGCGCCGGTTCGGTGGCTTGCCAGGAGTTCATCGCCCAGCTGGGCCGCAACTTCCAGGTGATCTACGAGCAGGCCAACGCCCACGGCCAGAAGGTCCAGAGCGCCGGTCAGAACATGGCGCAGACCGACAGCGCCGTCGGGTCCAGCTGGGCCTGAGAGAAGTACCCGGTTCTGCGGCGGCGCACCGCTAGTCGGTGCGTCCGCCGCGAACCTCAACTACGCACGTCTACTTGCGGTATCCACCGTGAGTGGGCGTGCGTAGTTTTTTCGGGTTCTTTCAGAACCGGCCGCCGCCACCCATGAAGCCGCCGCCGGATGAGCCTCCCGAGGACCTCGACCCTCCGAACGAGGTCGGGCTCCAGCCACCGAATCCGCCCCGCAGGCCGCCGCTGAGCAGGTCGCCGATGATGATGCCACCGAGGATGGCTCCGGTGTCGCTGTCCGTGCGCCGCATGTAGGCGCGCTGTGCCGACTGCACGTCGGCGTTGGCCAGCGATTGCGCCTGGGCTGCCAGTGTCGACGCCCCGTTGGCGTAGGCGATCGCGTCGGTGAGGCTGGAAGGCTTTCTTTCGTGTGCGGCTTCGAGCTGGCGCTTGGCTTCGGCAAGCCGAGTCCTGGCTTCCGGGCCGACGCTGCCACGTCGGGTGTCGATGTATTCCGACACCGCGCGCACTCGCGACTCCGCAGTGAACATGGCCTGCTCGAGCGAGCGCCTGAGCCGCTCGGCGTTGGCTTGTTCTTGAGCCACCGTGGCCACCATCCGGTCAAGTTCGGCGTCTGCCTTACTCAGTTGCGCGAACGCGCTCAACGGATCGGCGGTACCCCGGGAACCACCCGAGCTGTCCAGCGCGCGGGCCGCCGCATCGCGAGCGGCGATCAGTTCGCTGGTATGCGCCGAGGAGTTGCCCTGCGACTTCTGCAGTTGCTCGTTGGCCCGCTTGATGCCGGTCTGGATGTCGGCAACCACCGACGGCAGATTCTGGACGGCATGCCGGATGTCGTCGGCGGCGCTGTCCACCGCGTCGAGCAGCGAACGCGCTTGTCCCAGCGCGGCTTCGGCGGCGCGCACCGAGTCCACCAGTCGCGTCTGCTGTCCGCTCACCGCGTGGCCGGCCAGTTCGCGGGCGATGGCGATGTTGCGGTCGGCGAACTCCAAGCGCTCCTTGGCGGTGCCGACGTTGGCCGAGACCGAAGCCAGCGCCGTGGCACCGAATTCCCGGTGCAACTCGACCAGATGTTGAGCCGCGGGCTCGACACGGGTGGTGAGTTCGACGTATCGCTGCGTCATGGCGTCGAGTCTGGACGCCGCGTTGATCACCAGATCGCGGAGTTGCTCGAAGGCTTCGGTCTGAGATTCCAGCTCGCGGTCGGCATTGGCGGCCGAAACGATCACGCGCGTGAGCAGTTCACGGCGCTGCGCAGGGGTTTCAGGGATGCTGTCGTCGAGTTGATGACGCACCGTAAACGCCTGCGCCAGTGCGGCTTTGGCGTTGTTCAAGGCTTGCGTGAACGGCGCGGTCCGCTGTTCGCCGAATTCTTCGATGGCCAGCGCGAGTTCGTTGGCGCTGGTGCGCACCGCGTTGTCGACTTCCACCACCTTCGACCGGGACAGCTCGTCGAGGATGTCCAACGGCACCGTGGCCAGAGCGGTCGCATCGGTGGGGTCCACCCGTCGCGCCGCGGCCAAGGCGTCGGCCCGTCGCCGCCGGCCACGCCGGCGCATCACCCACAACAGGATCAGCACGGCCAGCGCAAGAGCCGCGAGGAAGGCGAGCAGCACCACCCAGCCCGTCGAGCTCGGCGTCACATTGAGTCCGTTGGCGGCGGCGACGGCGGCGCCGCTCCAGTCGCCTCTGGCCAGCGCGGGCTCGATCTGGTTGCGTCGCAAGTCGTCCACCTGCCGCGCGTTCACACCCGGCACGGCGTTGCCAACCAGGAAGGCGTAGGCGCGGTCGGTGGTCGCCACGGCCAGCAGCGCCTGGCTGCTCTGCAGATCGCTGGCCCGCCGGGTCTGCTCGGCCCAGCTCTGCGCGCTCTGCCCGGAGAACGTGTCGACGTAGACGACCCACAAGCGGATCTGCCGGTCCCCGTAGAGCTTGATCGTGGCCGAGGTCACCATGGCCCGACCCGACTCCGAGAGCGCGTTGGCTTTGTCGGTGATGTAGCCGGGCAGTCGGAACGGCGGCTGGGCGGCGGCGGGGGGTGCCTGTAGCAGTACCCCGCCGCCGACTGCCAGGATCGTCAGGATCACGCCGAGTAGGCGAGCGATGCGCATATCGCTAATTAAACGTCGGTGACGTTGTGCTTGGCGATTGCGGTCCTTGCCCGCCGAAATGTCACGCCTGTCCGCCCCCCGAAGCGCCCAGCGTGCGCTGCATGTCGGCTTTCATGGCCACCAGCTGCGCGTTCCAATATCCCCAACTGTGCACGCCGCTGCCGTCGATGTTGAACGTGGCGTTGTGGCCACCCGCAGCCGTGTAGGCGTTCTTGAAGTCGACGTTGCTCTGCAGCACAACCTGCTCGATCACGGTGCCCGGAATACTGCCCTGTCCCAACTCCGACGGCTTCCCATTGCCGCTGTAAACCCACAGGCGGGTGTTGTTACCGGCGAGCCGTCCGGCTTGCACGGTGGGATCGTGGCGTTGCCAACCCGCCCCGCCCGACGGCCCCCACATGTCCTCGGGATTGAAGCCGCCCTCGTCGTTCATCGCGAGCTTGATCAACGTCGGCCCGTTACCGCTGGACGGCGTGAGGTATGCCGACAACGCACTGGCATAAGCGAATTGCCCCGGGTGATAGGCCGCCAGGATCAACGCCGACGACCCGGACATCGAAACGCCGACGACGGCATTGCGGGTGCTACGGACGCCCTTGCCCGCCAGATAGGCCGGCAACTCACTGGTCAGGAATGTCTCCCATTTGTAGGTGGCACCGTTTGCCGACCCGTACCAGTCGGCGTAGAAACTGGACCGTCCGCCGACCGGCATGACCACCGAAATGCCCGAGCCCTTGTATTCGTCGAAGGCGTTGGTTTCGATATCCCAGCCGTTGCGGTCGTCGCGGGCGCGCAGGCCGTCGAGCAGATAGACCGCCGGCGCCCCGCCCTGCTGAAACTCCACCGTCACGTCGCGGCCCATCGCCGCCGACGGGACCTGCAGAAACTCCGGCGCCGCGGCCCGCGCCGCCGGCTCGGCCCCGACAACTCCCAGCAGCCCCGGTAGTGCGGCGGCCACCGCCGCCGCGCTCGACAGTCGACGCATCCAACGTCTGTTGCGCACGTTCATATCTCTGATCCCCTCTGAAACCTCCAGAACAGCAAGCGGGTGGACGCTGTCGTCCATCCCACGGCTGTTTCGCAATCTGGATCCGACCCAGTTCAGCACGTGGTACCCAGGCCGGTGGGGCCTCAATCGGCAGACGTCGTCTCCCTTCGCGGCGGGACGTCGATTGTCACCCAGGCGAATCTTCCCTGGCAGACTGTGGATCGGTGAGCACCGATCAGCCCGACCCCTATGACGACTTCGACCGCGAACGGCGGGTACTCGAAGCGCCGAAGAGTGCGGGTCTGCCGGGCACCGAGGGTCAGCACCGCACCGACTTCGCCCGCGACCGGGCTCGGGTGCTGCATAGCGCGGCGCTACGCCGGTTGGCCGACAAGACCCAGGTCGTGGGTCCGCGGGAAGGCGACACTCCGCGCACCCGTCTCACCCATTCGCTCGAGGTGGCGCAGATCGGTCGGGGGATGGCCATCGGGCTGGGCTGCGATCTCGATCTCGTCGAGCTGGCCGGCCTGGCACATGACATCGGCCACCCGCCCTACGGGCACAACGGAGAGCGGGCGCTCGACGAGGTGGCCGCCGACTACGGCGGTTTCGAGGGCAACGCCCAGAACTTCCGTATCCTGACCAGCCTGGAGCCCAAAGTGCTTGACGGGCAAGGGCGTAGCGCAGGATTGAACCTGACCCGCGCGGCCCTGGACGCGGTCACCAAGTATCCGTGGGGACGCGGTGACAACGAGCGCAAGTACGGCTTCTACGACGAAGACCGCGAAGCGGCTGCCTGGGCACGGGCGGGTGCGCCGGATCGTCGCACATGCCTGGAGGCGCAGGTCATGGACTGGGCCGACGACGTCGCCTACTCGGTGCACGACGTCGAGGACGGCGTCGTCTCCGAACGCATCGATCTGCGTGTGCTCGCCGACGAGGACGAGGCGGCGGCGCTGGCCAAGCTGGGCGAGAATGAGTTCGCCCAGGTCGATGCCGACGACCTGATGCAGGCCGCGCGGCGGCTGTCCCGGCTGCCGGTGGTTGCCGCGGTCGGCAAGTACGACGCCACGTTGTCGGCGGCGGTGGCACTCAAGCGGTTGACCAGTGAATTGGTGGGCCGGTTCGCTACGGCCGCGATCGCCACCACCCGCGCGGCGGCTGGGTCCGGTCCGCTGCTGCGCTACCGAGCCGACCTGCATGTCCCAGATCTGGTCCGCGCCGAGGTCGCGGTACTGAAAATCCTTGCGCTGCAATTCATCATGTCCGATCCGCGGCATTTGGAAACGCAGGCCCGGCAACGCGAACGTATCCACCGGGTGGCCCAGTGGTTGCAGGCCGGGGCGCCGCAGACCCTCGACCCGATGTTTGCCGCAGCCTTCAACGCCGCCTCCGGAGACGGCGCTCGCCTGCGGGTCGTCGTCGACCAGATCGCCTCCTACACCGAGGGACGACTGGAACGCATCGACGCCGGCCGATCCTGACGGCAACGGTGCCCGCGCCGTCGGGACGACGGCTTAGACTGAGCCCGTGTCGAGTCCGGCTGGCCCCAGGGATGCGGGCCGTTCCGGCGGTCGGTCCAGAATTTCGGACCGCGACATCGCCGCGATCCGGGAAAGAGCCGTGATCGAGGACGTCGTCGGTGATTACGTCCAGCTCAAGCGGGCGGGCGCCGACTCGCTGAAGGGCCTGTGCCCGTTCCACAACGAGAAGTCGCCGTCGTTCCACGTGCGCCCCAACCACGGTCACTTCCATTGCTTCGGTTGCGGTGAAGGCGGCGACGTGTACGCCTTCATTCAGAAGATCGAGCACGTCAATTTCGTCGAAGCCGTCGAAATGTTGGCCGATCGGATCGGCCACACGATCACCTACACCGGCTCGGCCACCAGCGTGCAGCGCGACCGCGGCAGCCGCAGCAGGCTGATCGCGGCCAACGCAGCCGCCGCCGCGTTCTACGCCGAGCAACTGGAGTCCGCCGAGGCGGCTCCGGCCCGGCAGTATCTGACCGAGCGCAGTTTCGACGCCGAGGCCGCCCGCCGGTTCGGCTGCGGCTACGCGCCGTCAGGCTGGGACAAACTCACGAAACATCTGCAGCGCAAGGGGTTCGAGTTCAAGGAACTGGAAGCGGCCGGGCTGGCAAAGCAGGGCCGTCGCGGCCCGATCGACCGGTTCCACCGGCGCCTGCTCTGGCCCATCCGCACGTCGGCCGGTGAGGTGATCGGGTTCGGTGCGCGGCGACTGTTCGACGACGACCCGATGGAAGCCAAATACGTCAACACCCCCGAAACGGTGTTGTACAAGAAGTCCTCGGTGATGTTCGGTATCGACCTCGCCAAGCGCGACATCGCCAAGGGGCATCAGGCCGTGGTGGTCGAGGGATACACCGACGTGATGGCCATGCACCTGGCCGGGGTCACCACCGCGGTCGCGTCGTGCGGCACCGCGTTCGGCGACGAGCATCTGGCCATGCTGCGCCGGCTGATGATGGACGACAGTTTCTTCCGGGGGGAACTGATCTACGTCTTCGACGGTGACGAGGCCGGCAAGGCCGCCGCGCTCAAGGCGTTCGCCGGCGAACAGAACCTGGCCGGGCAGTCCTTCGTAGCGGTCGCCCCCGACGGCATGGACCCCTGCGATCTGCGGCTGCGCTCCGGTGACGGCGCGCTGCGCGACCTGGTGGCGCGACGAACCCCGTTGTTCGAGTTCGCGATTCGCACCGCGCTCGGCGAGATGGACCTGGACAGTGCCGAGGGCCGGGTGGCCGGGCTGCGTCGCTGCGTGCCGATGGTGGGCCGGATCAAGGACCCCACGCTGCGCGACGAATACGCGCGCCAGCTCGCCGGCTGGGTCGGCTGGGACGATGTCGCGCAGGTGATCGACCGGGTCCGGGCCGAAGCCCGCAAATCCGGCGGCTCCGCCCGGTCCGCGGCGCCGGCCAAGCCGTCTCGACGCACGTCGCCCGCTCAGACCCCCGCTGAGGGCGGAGCCGCACAACCCGCCGTCACCCGTCCGGACCCGCGCGATCCGACGCTGTGGCCCCAGCGTGAGGCTCTCAAATCGGCGTTGCAGTATCCCGCGTTGGCCGGCCCGGTGTTCGACACGCTGACCGTGGAGAGCTTCACGCACCCGGCTTACGCCGCCGTGCGGGCCGCGATCGAGGCGGCGGGCGGCACCGCGATCGGTGTCAGCGGGGCCCAATGGCTGGACATGGTGCGCCAACAGACCAGCGCGGCGCCGATCGCCGGCCTGATCAGCGAACTGGGAGTCGAGACGATCCGGGCCGACGACGAGCAGTTGCCGCGCTACATCTCCGGGGTGCTGGCCCGGCTGCAGGAAGTGTGGATGGGGCGCCAGATCGCGGAGGTCAAGTCGAAGTTGCAGCGTATGTCGCCGATCGAACAGGGCGACGAGTATCACGCCTTGTTCGGCGACCTGGTGGCGATGGAGGCCTACCGCCGCAGCCTGCTGGAACAGGCCAGCGGCGACGATCTCACGGCATGAGACGTCAGCGGGTAGCGTTCACCTGCGGTTCGACGTCCGGCTCGAGTTCCTCGACGCGGCCGACGACGGCAGTACCGTCGATCTCGGTCAGGGTGACGAATCCGGTGTCGGGAGAGATCCGATTCGCGATCTTGCGACGACCCCCTTCGATCATCGATCTGGCTATCGGACTCGAGGTCACGGCGCGATAGGTGCCGGCAATCTGCTCGTAGCGTCGACGTCCGGCTTTCGTGCCCAACACGTAGCCCAGTCCCAACACGGCGACATACCCGATCAAAGCGGTCCCTCCGAAGCGAAGTGCGATTGGTTCCATCCTGCCTCATCCGGTGGCGAAGCGGCGCGCCCGATGCGCCGACGCTCCCGGGACCTCTAGTTGGGGGCGACTCTGCCAGTACGCTAGAGTCGTCCCGCGATCAGCACCAGGATTGGCTGGACTGATAGTCCCCTGTAGCTCAACTGGCAGAGCATTCGGCTGTTAACCGAAGGGTTGAAGGTTCGAGTCCTTCCGGGGGAGCCAGGTAGAAGGTATTTTTGCTAGTCGCGGGCTATAACCGGGCTATTTCGACGGCGGTGTTGTCGGTGGTCGTCGGTAAGCTGGCAATCCCCTTGGCGTCGGCTGAATGCGGCGCGGCTGCACCAAGGACCAGCCAGCCATGCCGCTCGGAGAGTTACACCGGCATGCCTGCACTCATCGATTCCGACCCCAAGAAGTGGGTCATCAACGGCCATACCCGCGCCAAACACCAGATCCTTGAGAAATACCTCGCCGCGTGGTTCCCAATCCTGTCGAAGTACAACCGTCGCGTGCTGTACATAGACGGCTTCGCGGGCCGGGGCCGCTACGACGACGGATCGGAGGGATCGCCTCAGCGGGCGATGCGCACGCTGATCGAGCACCCGATCCTCAAACAGCGCACCTCCTGTGAGTTCCTGTTCATGTTCATCGAGAAGAACGCGGACAACGCCGCCGCCCTCACCGCCGAACTGCAGGCCCTTGAGGACTCCGGCGTCGTTCCGCCGAACGTCAAGTGGGGCGTTGTCAACAGCTCGTTCGAATCCGAGATGCAGCGGCTATGCGACCTGATGGAGGCGCAGGGCAAGAACCGCGCGCCCACGTTCGCGTTTATCGACCCCTTCGGCTACACCCGGTTCCCTATGTCGTTGCTCGCCCAGATCGCCAAGAGCCCGAACACCGAGTTGTTCATCAACTTCATGGTCGGGTTCGTCCAGCGGTTCCTTGAGCGGGACGGCCAGGACGACGCCATTGAGAAGCTGTTTGGCCGAGACGTGAACCAGGTGCTGCGGGCTATGCCGTCGGGGGACAAGCGCATCGAACAGTTAGTCGAGATCTACATGGACGCCTTGCGGGAGAAGACCGGTTTGCAGCATCTTCAGAGGTTCTACATGATCAATAAGACCGGGAACGTGTCCTACGCGATGGTGCACGCGACCAGCCATCCCTTGGGTGTGAAGAAGATGAAGGCCGCGATGTGGGACGCAGACCCGACCGGCACCTACCGCTTCTCGGATCGTATGGGCGATGCCGACGTGCTGTTCGTCCCCGAACCAGACCTCACCCCGCTCCGGGCGATCCTCAAGGCGCAATTTGCTGGCGCGAGGGGCATTAACGCGGAGATCGTCCGCGACTGGACCGAGTTGAACACCCCGTTCCGCGACAAGCATGCAAATGTGATCCTCAAGGAGTACGAGGCGACCAACGTCATCGCGGTGAACCGCGCCAAGGGCTCCCGTCAGTTCGGGAAGGGTGTCACCTTCGACTTCCTGTAGCGACGGCCGTCAGCGGCATCTCGTCCCATAGCGCACCTTCCAGCAGCCGCCCAAGAGATTTCGGTGTACGTCCGCCCCACTGCTTGAAGAAAAACGCGACCTCGGCGGCCTGGCAAGTATCACGAATATCGCGCACCCAGTGCTCCTCCACCCGGCGGTGGTTAGGGCCTGACTCGCCGCCAGCAATTACCCAGTGGATGCCGTCTAGTCTCAAGCCGTCCAGCGGTCCTATCAACGGCTCACAGGACAGGAAGCGCACTGCCGCTGGAACTTCCCGCAAGTGATCCACGCGGGGCAACGCTGCGGCGTCCTCCACCGACACGCCCATCCACAGATTGCTTGGCCAGTCCAGCTTCTCGGCGACTCGGCGCAGACGCAGACTCCGCTTCGTGAGCACTTGATAGGTGTGCTGCGGGGTATCGCGACAAACGTCGAACACATCGCGGATGAAGTCCAGCGGAACGCGCGCGTGAAACAGGTCCGACATCGAGTTGACGAACACCACGCGCGGCTGCCGCCAGCGCAACGGCTCATTGAGCGCGTCGGGATGAATGGTGATGCCAAACCCGGGGCCGGACGTTCGCGGATCACCGTCGGTCTGATATTTCGCCGATCCCATCGCCTTCAACCTCTTCGCCAGCGTCATCGCGTAGCAGTGGTCGCAACCAGGTGACATTCGGTCGCAGCCTGTCACAGGGTTCCACGTTGCTTCGGTCCACTCGATTCCTGATCGATCTGCCATCAGCTAGCACTCCCCATCCCGAAGTTCGAACATATGTTCGAATAGTACCACACTAGATAGTAGGCTACCCGGATCGCATTTGGGCAACCCGCTGGTCAAAGGATTTTCGTTTCGGGGGCCAGCCGGTCAATCAGTCTTTGTTGGGGAACAAGTACTTCGTGATGATCACGACGAGACCGATCAACTGGACCACGGCGGCACCGATCCACACCGACATCGACTGCTCGGGCGCGCGAAACTCGTAGGCGCGCAAGTAGAGATAGAAGAACCAGTCGGCGATACCGACCTGGACCACCATCGCCAGCAGCAGCACGAACGCGTAGACCCGGCGGAAGTTGAGATTGCTCCGCTCGACCTTCAGGTTGTGCGCGACCATCGCCTGGTCGAAGTGCCGACCGCACCGGCAACCTGCTCACATACGAGGCGACATCGGGCCTCCCTAACATGAATGCGGTGACGGCGCCTTTGGGCGAATTGCATTGCGTCGTCGAGGTTGTCGGCTGACGTGGTCGACGACCGCCCGCGATTTCTGCAGATACAACGTGGGAGCGTGGGACCTACCTATGCTCGGCCGTTGTCGGCGACGTGCCGGCACCGGCACGTTGGTAGGTCGAAGCTGGGTCACCAGTTGGTCAGGATCAAATGGTTCAGCGCCAGCGTGCCGAGGACGTTGACGGCCAGCCACCAGCGGTGCGATGCGCGGGGCAACAATGCCGGCGACGCCGTCAACCACACCAGGAACGGCAGCCAGATCCGCTCTGTTTCGGCTTTGCTGAGCATGCTCAGGTCGGCGCACAGCATCGCGGCGACCGCGCCCAGCACCAACAGCTGCAGACCGGACGGCCGACGGGTGAAGGCGCGGCTCAAACCTGCGACGCTACCCAGGCCGATCGCGCAGACGACCGACGCGAGATTGGCCCAGCTCCAGTACTGGAACGGCCGGTTCATCGCGATGCCCTGCCAATAGCGTTGCTGGACAAGGGTGTAACCGTCGAACCAGCAGAACCCCGCCATCGCGAACGCCGCTGCCACCGCCACCGCCGCAAGCAGTGCCGCGGCCAACGCGGCCAGCGCAGCCCGACGCCTGCGCACCGCGACGAGCGCCGCGAGCGCGGGCAGCCCCATCAGCACCAGCCCGTAGTTCAGAAAGATCCCCCACCCCAGTAGCAGTCCGGCGACGGCAGCCACGGCAACCGGAAAACGCACCCGGCCGGCGGCTGCCAATGTCAGCAGCGCGATGCCCCAAGCGGCGACGCCGGCGAAGTAGCCATCGGCGGAGACAGCCACCCAGATCGCGGTCGGCGCGACCGCGACGAACGGCGCGGCCAGCCGGGCGGTGGTCTCGTCTGACACCGCGCGCACCGCAACGATCACAGCGGTGGCCGCACTCGAGCCGACGAGCAGGCAGAACGCGGCCGCCCACGCGCCGCCGCTCAACCCGATCCGGTCCAGCCAGACGAAGGTCACCAGCGCGCCGGGCGGATGGCCGGAGACGTGGGTGATCCACGAGTCGGGCTGGAAGTCGAGGATCCGGCCGGCGAAGGTCCGCAGCATCAGCGGGATGTCATCGATCGTCGGCACCTGCCGCAGATACTCGTGGCGGGCGACGAGCCGTCCGGCGAATCCCAGCTGCCAGCCGTCGATCATCGCCAACGCGAACGCCCACGCGCAGGCGGTCGCCCAGGTGGCGAGGGTGAGCAGCCACCAGGACAGTCGTTGCGCAAGGCGCGGACCCCACAGCACGACTGCGGCACCGATTGCGACGGCGGCGACGGTGCCCCAACCGGCGTGAACCATCCACCAGCCGAAGATCGGTGCCGTGTCCGTCAAGTCGTGGATCGCCTGCGGGGTGCTGTTGATCAACGGGGTGACGATTCCGAGGTGCAGATCGGGCACCACGAAAGCCGCCGTCACCAGCGCGACGCCCATCGACACCGCAACGGTTTCGCGACGTCCGATCTGCACAGCAGGCTGCCTAGGATTTGTGGGTTTCGTTGACCCCAGCGCGGGGCCCGTCCACCGCGAGTCGTGCGGCGTAGGCGAGCGCGCTCAGGCCGTACAGGACGGCGACGAGCAGCAGCCAGCGCCCCAGGAAGGGTTGCTGGTCCTGACCGGTGGCCGCCACGTAGCTGGATTCGCCCTGCCGGATGATTCCCGGGAAGAACAGCAGCAGTGCGAGGCCCGCAGCCAAGGTCGGCACGCGAAAGTAGTTGAGCGGCGAGATTTCCGGCCGAATACCTCGTCGAATCCGAACGGCGGCAACGGCT
The DNA here is from genome assembly GCF_059812185.1 of Mycobacterium sp. NGS67. Lineage (NCBI taxonomy): Bacteria > Bacillati > Actinomycetota > Actinomycetes > Mycobacteriales > Mycobacteriaceae > Mycobacterium > Mycobacterium sp. NGS67. The sequence continues at coordinate 79,784 of NZ_JCALCF010000022.1, read as the reverse complement.
TTGACCAGAGAGCGGTCGGCCAGCGCGTACAGCGGAAACAGGATCAGGTCGTGCGCGATGATCGCGGCGATGAACCAGACGCCGATCGACTGCCACCACACCGCCGGATTCCACAGGGCGTGCGGCCCGAGCACGGTCACGACATATCCGGCGAGAGCGCACGCGGCGACCGTGCCCAGCAGATGCAGGGGATGAGCGCCGTAGAACGCGGTGAACCGGGCGATGTGGGCGCGCATTTCAGGCGGTGCCGAACTCGATGGACCGCACCCACTTGGTGTTGTGCACCCCGGGCAGCGCGGGCACGATGATGCGGGCGGGATAGCCGTGGTCGGGCGACAGGTCGACACCGTTGACCCGAAGGGCCAGCAGCGAGTCGCGATCTCTCACCTGGTTGGCCTGTAGGACCGCCTGGTTGAATGCCCCGACTCGCTCGAGTGACCGCACCGTGGCCCGCGCGGGACCGCTCATCCCGGCCAGGGCGGCCAGATCGCGGAGCCGAACTCCGCTCCACCTCTGAGTTGTCGACCAGCCCTCCACGCAGGCGATCGGCAATTCGGCGGTGTGCTGCGGCATTGCTTCCAGGTCAGCCCGGTCCAGCAGCACTTGACCCGACGGGCCGCGCACGGTGAGTCGCCAATCGGGGCCGGTGTCGGCGGGGGTGATCGCGGCGGCCGCGGCGGTCCGGTTGACCTGAAAATCATTGGGTCCGTCGCCGCGGCTGCGTCCCCGGGGCAACAGCAGCGCCGCGCCGCGGGTGAAGCCGCCCACGGTCTGGCCGGCGGTGAGGACCGCGACGAACAGTGCGCCGCCGGTGACCAGTGCCAGCGCGCCGCGTCGACTCAGCGTGGCCGGGGCGGGATCGGCGGCGACCAGCCCGTCGGCGTCGTGCGGCTCGGGGCGGGTGTCGGCCCGCGAGGTGCGCAGCACCGTACGGAACGAACGAGACCGCAAGCCGGACAGCATCTTCGGCCATTTGATCAGCACGTGGATCACGAAGCCGGCGATGAAGACCCACGCACCGAAGTAGTGGGCGGTGTAGAAGCTGAAGCCGAAAATGTAGTCGTACTGGATGTTCAACACTCCGGTAGCCAGCTCGAACAGGATCCCGCCCACCAGCATCGACAATGACAGCCGCTCCAGCAGTTGCGCGAACGAACGCAGCGGTGGCCAGGCGAAGAGCCGCGGAATGACCGACCAGAGTTTGGCCAGCACCACCGGGATCAGGACCAGGCCCAGACCGACGTGCACGCCTTGGGTCAAGCGGTACAGCCACGGGGGTCGGGTGGGCCACTCGAAGGTGGGCAACTTGAGCCATCCCACGTCGTTGGGGATGGCCTGGCCGAATTGGGGGGCGTACGCGATGTAGGACAGCAGACCGGTCAGGATCACCAGCGGCAGCCCGACGAGCAGCGCCAGGCCGAACACCGACGTCAGCCACGGCCCCCGCAACGGGCTTCGCCATCGGTGCAGCAGGCGCGTCCCGGGCGGGGGATGACGTTCCAGCGCGCGCCACAGCGGAGCGGGAAATCCATAACGCCGGTCGCTCGGATCGCGCTCGAAAGCCGAGTTGGCTTTGGCGGCTTCGTGCTTGGGGTCGGCCAATACGGTGCCGTTCGTCGTCGGTGCAGTCGACCGTTATTCGATGCTGGTCGCCGGACGGATTGCCCGCATCCGAATTTCCAAACGGCTGCCTGCTTCAGACCAGCAGGTGCGCGCCCCACTCCCGCTCGGCGGCCAGCTGCGCGGCCGAACCGGCGGACTGGCTGTCCGCTTCGCCGCTGGCCAGCTTCACCAAAGCGCCTGCCAGCGCGAAGACGGGGACCTGATGTCTCTGGCCGGCGGCCACCAATTCCCGGAATGCGGCATAGCTATCGCACCGGCGCCATCCCACGAGAATCCCGACCGCCGTGTCGAGCGCGCGGGTCGTTTCGTGCCGGCCGTCACTGATCGATACTGCTGTGCGCAGACTTTCGGTCATCAATCGTTGAACCCTTCTGGAATTGCCATGTCGCGCACGGCGAGACGAAGCGAATGGGAAGCAGATGATCAACGGAGGCGACAGCGGCACGGCCGCACGGACTGAGGCATGTCTCCACTATAGGGCATCGGCAAAGAGTCGACTTGATTCAAAGTGTTTGCCTCACAGTGGATTTAAAGGCCAGGACCGAATAAGCGGGCGGTCGTTACGCCGCGGGTGCTCGACGGAATCGGGCGACCAGCGGGTAGATCTGGCAACCCAGGCAAATGCCGAAGGCCGCATTCAGAAACGCCGCGAAGAGGGCGAACGCGGTTGCGACGAGTCCCACCAGAGTCAGCCCGGCCACGAAGCCGATCACGCCGATGACGGCGAAGATCAACCCGACCAACTGCGCGAACTTCAACGGCGGCACCGGTTCACGTTCACTGACCGGGCTGAGTCGCGGCGCGACCAGTTTGGCGAACAGCAATCCGTAAGGGCTGCTGCGTGGACCGCGCAACGCGCTCAGCGCGAAAACGACGGCCTGGGCGCCCAGCAGCGCCGCCGCGGCAGGCTGGCTGAAGACCGACAGGACCAACGTCGAGACCAGAACCGTCGTGGTGATCCACGCCGCAAAGCGGGGACCGCGCACGTCGACCTGGTTTGTCGGCGACGACATCAATGTGCTCCTCTCAAGGGCTGCAAGGCCGTCTGTAGGTCGGCCGCCTTCGGCACCCCGGCGGTGCGGAACCGCTGCCGACCGTCGGAGTCGAAGATGAAGGTGGTGGGCAGTGACAGCACTGAAAGTCGTTTGGCCGGACCGGGATTGGCGTCGATGTCCAACTCGACATGCGCCACATCGGGCAACTCGGCGCATACCTGGTCGACCACTCGACGCACCGCCGCGCACGGGCCACACCAGTCCGCGCTGAAATGCACCACCGTCGGCCCGGTCTCGGACAAGCCCAGATCTGAATTGTCTTGCCCGCCAACCGGCGAACTGCGCAACACGCCCGACCGGCGATTGACCAGCGCGCCGATCACGCCGGCACCGCCCAACGCCGCGACGCCCGCGATCCCCGCGATCACAGCAGAACTCACCAGCACACCAACACTTTCCGCAGCGCGATATTCCCTAGATGGAGAAATCCTCGCCGTACCAGACCCCGGCCTCGGGGGGACGGATGACGCGTTCGGCCGCTTGGCCGTTGTGCTTGCCGGTGCTTTGCGACTCCAATCTGGCCACCCGGGTCAGCAGCGATTTGAGGCTGGCGCCGACCAGGTCGGGCAGTTTGGATTCGTCCTCGCTGGCGGGACCGGGACGGCTGACGATCTGCCCGGGTACCCCGACCACCACCGCGCTTGCCGGGACTTCCTTGACGACGACGGAGTTCGCGCCGATCCGGCTGTCGTCGCCGATCTTGATCGCGCCCAGCACCTTGGCTCCGGCGCCGATGGTCACCCGATCGCCGACCGTCGGGTGACGTTTCCCGGTTTCACTGCCGGTGCCGCCGAGGGTGACCCCGTGGAAAATCGTCACGTCCTCGCCGACCTCGGCGGTCTCCCCGATCACCACGCCGGTCGCGTGGTCGATGAACAGGCCCGGTCCGAGCACGGCACCCGGATGAATCTCGACGCCGGTCAGGATGCGGTTCACTTCGGCCAGCGTCCGGGCCAGCAGCCGCGCGCCGCGCAGCCACAACCAGTGGGTGACCCGGTGCCCCCACACGGCGTGCACGCCCGGGTAGGCAAAGACGACTTCCAGCACGGTCGGGTTGGCCGGGTCGCGGTCCCTGGCCGCCTTGATGTCGCGCCGGATCGCCGCCAGCATGGCTAGTCGCTCAGATCTTTGAACAGCACGGTGCTCAGGTACCGCTCACCGAACGACGGCAGCACGACGACGATCAACTTCCCGGCGTTCTCGGGTCGGCGGGCCAGTTCGAGGGCGGCCGCGACCGCAGCGCCGGAGGAGATACCGACCAGCAGTCCTTCCTCCTTGGCCAGGCGCCGGGCCAGGTCGAGGGCGTCGTCGTTGTCGACCGTGATGACCTCGTCGACGAGGCCCATGTCCAGCACCGCCGGGACGAACCCCGCGCCGATGCCCTGGATCGGGTGCGGTCCCTTTTGACCGCCGGACAACACCGGCGACGCAGCCGGCTCGACGGCGACGAACTGAACCGATGGCTTGCGCTCTTTGATGGTCTGCGCGACACCGGTGATGGTGCCGCCGGTTCCGATCCCGGAGACGAAGATGTCGATCTTGCCGTCGGTGTCCTTCCAGACCTCCTCGGCAGTGGTGACCGCGTGCACGGCAGGGTTCGCCGGGTTTTCGAATTGCTGCGGAATGAAGTACCGCTGATCGGTCTTGGCGAGTTCCTCGGCCTTGGCGATGGCACCGGGCATGCCTTCGGATCCGGGAGTGAGGATGAGTTCGGCGCCGTAGGCGCGCAACAGGATTCGCCGCTCGATGCTCATCGTGTCCGGCATGGTCAGCACCAGCTTGTAGCCGCGCGCCGCGGCCACCATCGCCAGGGCGATACCGGTGTTTCCGCTGGTCGGCTCGAGGATGATGGTGTCCTCGTTGATCAAGCCCGCCTGCTCGGCCGCATCCAGCATCGCCACGCCGATGCGGTCTTTCACACTGCCCGCCGGGTTGAACGATTCGAGCTTGGCGACGACGTCGGCCACCGCACCGTCGGTCACCCTGCGCAGTCGGACCAGCGGTGTGTTGCCGACCAGTTGTGTGATGTTCTCCGCGATGCTCATCTGCCTTCTCTCAAATGTCGGCCTTCGGAAAGGGCCACGTCTCGTCCCAGCTGATGTCGAATTCGATGGTCAGTTCGGTGGGCACGGTCAGGGCGACCGGGGTGAACCGCTGAGCTGGTTCTTCCATGGCCACACCCGTCAGTACCCGTCCGCCCCCGATGTGTGGGGTGGACGCGGTCAATGTTATTGCGGATGCGCCGGGGATGCGACGAAGGTAGAAATCCGTTCCGGGCTGAACCGCACCGTCGAAGGTGAAGCCGTCGGCGTCGACGATGCCGTGCGGGTCCTCGGCGTCCAGTCTCATCGGGACGGCCACCTGGAACGGCCCGATCAGCTCGGGTTCGACGAGGGCGTCCGCATCGACGAGCGGTGCTAGGTCGGCGTCGCGGGGCGCGGCATACGCTCCCGCGAGCAGGTAGTTATACAGGTGCACGATGCGGTCGGCATTGCGGTGGTGCCGGGACCCGCTCAGCCAGAAATCCACCTGATCGATGGTGGGCGCATTGTGCGCTGCGCTGATCAGCCGGTAGTAGCGGTAGCCTCGTCGGCCTCTGCCGTGGCTGCTGGTCGAGACCGTGCTGCCCACGCCGAGCGTGCGCCGATATCGGCCTTTGCCCGGGTCGATGGTCAGCCGGGAGCCGGACACCGGCTGCCATGTCCGGCCGTCTACCGACTTCTGCAGCTCGACGGCGGCGGGATGGTCTGTTGTCGCCGACAACGAGAAGCCGCCGAGTTGAGGGTGGCCGTCGAATTCGAAGGTCAGCGCCGCGTCCGAGCGATGCACGGCGATCGGCGCGTTGAGTGGCCGGGTGTCCAAGGACAGACCGTTGGTGAAGTACCAGATCGCGGCCTGCGTGCCGGCGATGGCTTCGTGTTCGCTGATGTTGGCCGGCCCCATCGGATAGCCGGCCGCCCGTAGTTGCTCGCTGAGTTCGGCGACCGAGCGCAGTGGGTAGGAGTGACGCAAGATCCAGTCCACTTCGGCTTCACAGTCCCGGGCGTGCAGGTGCGGCAGCGCCGACCAGGTGTCCAGCCGGTACCGCGACGGCTGGTGCGGGGCGATGCCGGTGAAGTCCAGCGAGTACGCCCGCAGGTTCGGGTTGAGCCGGATCAGGTCGGTACGCGCGGTGGTCCCGTCGGTGAACACGATCCGGTCGACGGTGTGGGAGTAGGTGCCGCCTCGGTACCGCATCATGCGGCTGGGCTCGGCGGTGGGGCGCACCCGGACGCGACGACGGACAGCCAACTCGGGTAGCGCACGGCTGGGGGCAGACAGCAAAGTCATGGGCAGGTGATCTTTCCGAGGAATTCGAGCCGCGCATCACCGGGCCACAGGGCGGTCTGTCACAACCGCGGGCGGGGGAGCGCGAGGATTACTGCGGGCTCAGAAGATCAACAACAACAAGACGGCATGCCAAAGCAGCGCGAGGGAACGAGGCGCGGCTGGTAGGCCTGTTGCATGCGTCCCACTATAGGGCATCGCCCTTTTCCGACCATTCGGTTCACGCGTGGTTAAAGGTTTGTGTGCGATTGCCGGGTCACTTACTCTCGGCGGGCGCCAGGCTTCCCGGTACGGCAGGATGAGCCTGGCTCGATTGAACTCATACAGATATTCAGCGTGATCGGACTTTGCGAGGAAGGACGACGATGACTACGGCTCAAAACGAGTCTCAGTCCCTGGGCGATCTTGCTGCCCGGCAGCTTGCCAATGCGACGAAGACTGTTCCCCAGCTTTCCACGATCACGCCGCGGTGGCTGCTGCACCTGCTGGGCTGGGTGCCGGTAGAGGCCGGCATCTACCGAGTCAACCGGGTGGTCAACCCCGAGCAGGTCGCGGTCAAAGCCGAGGCCGGAGCCAGTATTGACGAGCCGCTGCCCGAGACCTACGTCGACTACGAGACCAGTCCGCGCGAGTACACGCTGCGCAGTATCTCGACGCTGCTCGACGTCCACACCCGCGTCTCCGACCTGTACTCCAGCCCGCACGACCAGATCGCGCAGCAGTTGCGGCTGACCATCGAAACGATCAAAGAGCGTCAAGAGTCCGAACTGATCAACAACCCGGAATACGGTTTGCTGGCTCAGGTGACTCCGGAGCAGACCATCCAGACTCTGGTCGGCGCCCCGACCCCCGACGACCTCGACGCGCTGATCACCAAGGTGTGGAAGACGCCCAGCTTCTTCCTGACCCACCCGCTGGGCATCGCCGCGTTCGGTCGCGAGGCCACCTACCGCGGTGTGCCGCCGGTGGTGGTGAGCCTGTTCGGCGCGCAATTCATCACCTGGCGGGGCATTCCGCTGATACCGTCGGACAAGGTGCCGGTCGAGGACGGCAAGACCAAGTTCATCCTGGTGCGCACCGGCGAGGAACGCCAAGGGGTGGTGGGCCTGTTCCAGCCCGGTCTGGTCGGGGAGCAGGCGCCCGGCCTGTCGGTGCGGTTCACCGGCATCAACAAATCCGCGATCGCCACCTACCTGGTCACGTTGTACACGTCTTTGGCTGTCCTGACCGACGACGCGCTTGCCGTGCTCGACGACGTCGCCGTGGACCAGTTCCATGAGTACAAGTGAGTACCGCTCGGTAGACGCCGAAAGCGAATTGCCGGTCAGCGCTACGGAACTCGCCGTGCTGGCCAGCCAGCTGTACGCGGCCAGCATCCGCCCGGGACCCGACAGCCCACCGCAGACCTCGCCCGTCGCCCCTCGCGGGAATGTGCCGGATACGACGGCTGCATCGTCTGCGGCACGAACGGTGATCGGCACGTCTGACCCGCTGACTTCCGGCGTGCCGGCGTTGGCGCTCTCCGACATCTATGTCCCGGCGCCGAGCTCGCCGGGACCGGAGGCCATACCGCCGCAGGCGGTGCCAGTGGCTCCGCGCGGCAACCTGCCGGATTCGACGGCGGCACCGACGGCGGCCCAGGCCCCCGCGGCAGCAGGGGATCCGTACCTGCCGCCCGGCGTCGGTGACTTCAGCACTTTCGCCGTCCCGGCCCCGGGCATCGTCCCGACGGTGCCGGGCGTGCTGGCCGGTGCGTCACCAACCGTGCCGGTGGCCCCCCGCGGCTCGTCGCCGAGTTGGCCAGCCGAGGCGCCGTCGGTCGCTGACCTGCGCTGGTCCGACACACCGGTGCAGGCACCGGCCGGTGACGAAGCGAACTACTACTTCCTGACCCGCCCCCGAGACGCCGAGCCGGTACCGCAGTTGCCGGACGAGCACGAGGTTTTCGACGTCAACGCAGTGCGGGCGGACTTCCCGATCCTGCAGGAGACGGTCAACGGTAAGCCGTTGATCTGGTTCGACAACGCCGCCACCACCCAGAAACCTCAAGTGGTGATCGACCGGCTGGCGTACTTCTACGCCCACGAGAACTCCAACATCCACCGTGCCGCACACGAGCTGGCGGCGCGGGCCACCGATGCCTACGAGGAGGCCCGCGAGACGGTACGGCGATTCATCGGCGCGCCGAAGGTCGAGCAGAACATCTTCGTGCGGGGGACCACCGAGGCCATCAACCTGGTGGCCTACGCCTGGGGCGGGAAGCACCTGGGGCCCGGTGACGAGATCGTCATCACGCACTTGGAGCACCACGCCAATATCGTTCCCTGGCAACTTCTTTCGCAAGCCACCGGAGCGGTGCTGAAGGTCGCGCCGGTCGACGAGGCGGGCAATCTGCTGCTGTCGGAGTTCGAGGACCTGCTCGGCCCGAAGACAAAATTGGTTGCGGCGACCCAGGTTTCGAACGCACTCGGCACGGTGACGCCGGTGGAGAAGATCGTCGAGTTGGGTCATCGCTACGGGGCGCGGGTGCTGATCGACGGCGCCCAGTCGATCCCGCATCTGCCCATCGACGTCGCCGAACTCGGCGTGGACTTCTTCGCCTTCTCCGGCCACAAGATCTACGGCCCCACCGGAATCGGGGTGCTGTACGGGTCCGAGGAGGCGCTAGCCGAGACGCCACCGTGGCAGGGCGGCGGCAACATGATCGCCGACGTCACGCTGGAGCGATCGCTGTATCAGGGACTGCCCAACAAGTTCGAGGCCGGCACCGGCAATATCGCCGATGCGGTCGGCCTGGGGGAGGCGATCCGTTATATCGAGCGGGTCGGCATCGAGCGGATCGCGGCCTACGAGCACGCACTGCTGGAGTACGCGACACCCCGATTGGCGGACATCCCGGGAGTGCGCGTGGTCGGCACCGCTCAGGAGAAGGCCAGTGTGCTGTCGTTCGTGCTGGCCGGGCACGAACCACTCGAGGTGGGCAAGGCGCTGAACGCCGAGGGCATCGCGGTGCGTGCCGGACATCACTGTGCGCAACCCATCCTGCGCCGCTATGGTTTGGAGGCGACCGTCCGTCCCTCGTTCGCGTTCTACAACACCCACGAGGAGATCGACGTCTTCCTGCGGGCGGTCCGTCGCATCGCCGAAGGCGGCGCGAACGTAGGCTGAATCCCGCGCCCGCTCCACCCTTTCTTTCCGGCTGATTGCAAACCTCGGAACGCAATTGGGCGGCTCGTAAGCTGGCGACATGACTCTATCTGCATTCCGGCGGGGTGGTCCGCCGTCAGCTGCAGATGCCGTTAATGCATTGTCGGACAACGAATTACGCACCATCGCGACTCTTCGTGTGGCGTGGGCGTAATCGTGATGGGCCGCACGCACACATCGATCAATCCGGGGGGTGAGCAGAACCATGAACGCAACAACTTTCGCAAAGCCGATGAACGCGCTGGGTGAGTTCTTCAGTTTCTGCGCCGAAACTTTCCTGGTCCTGGTGCGACGGCCGTGGAACTGGCGGGAGATCCTCGAGCAGATCTGGTTCGTGGCCCGGGTCTCGATCTTCCCCACCATCATGCTGTCGATCCCGTACACGGTGCTGATCGTGTTCGTGCTGAACATCCTGCTGGTCGAGATCGGAGCCGGGGACCTGTCCGGGGCCGGCGCGGGACTTGCCTCCGTGACTCAGGTGGGTCCGGTGGTTACCGCGATGGTCGTCTCCGGCGCCGGCTCCACCGCCATGTGCGCCGACCTGGGCGCGCGCAAGATCCGCGAGGAAATCGACGCGATGCAAGTCATCGGCGTCAATCCCGTTCAGGCGCTGGTGGTTCCGCGCCTGATTGCCGCCACTTTCGTTGCGGTGCTGCTCTTCTCAGTCGTCTCGGTCACCGGTTTGGTGGGCAGCTACATCTTCGTGGTGTACATCCAGCACGTCACACCGGGAGCGTTCGTGGCCGGAATGACGCTGCTCGTCGGGTTGCCGCAGGTGGTGATCTCCCTCATCAAGGCAACGCTGTTCGGCATCTCCGCGGGATTGATCGCGTGCTACAAAGGGCTTTCGTCGGGCGGCGGTCCCGCCGGTGCGGGTAGTGCGGTGAACGAGACCGTGGTGTTCTCGTTCATGGCGCTGTTCTTCATCAACATCTTGACCACCGCGCTCGGCGTGAAAGTGACCGCCAAGTGACGGACACGACGTTCGACGAATCGACCTGGTTGGCCACCGTAGGCCCCAGGCTGAGCGCCTCGACCCGGAAGTTGGGTGAGCAGACCGCGTTCTACGGACGGTCGTTGGTCAACATCGTCGACGCGGTACGGCGTTACCCAGGTGAATTGCTGCGGCTGATCGCCGAAATGGGTATGGGCACAGGCGCGTTGGCGGTTATCGGCGGAACCGTCGGCATCATCGGATTCCTCACCCTGACCACCGGTGCCCTGGTCGCGGTGCAGGGCTACGACTCGCTGTCCAACATCGGCGTCGAGGCGATGACCGGCTTCCTGTCGGCGTTCCTGAACGTCCGGATGATCGCGCCGTGCACGGCCGGCTTGGCATTGGCGGCAACCATCGGCGCGGGCGCCACCGCGCAACTGGGCGCCATGCGGATCAACGAGGAGATCGACGCGCTGGAGGTGATGGGCATCCGCGCGATCACCTACCTGGCGTCGACGCGGATCATCGCCGGTGTCCTGGTTGTCATTCCGCTCTACGCGGTGGCGGTGCTGGCGTCGTTCATCGCGGCCAAGTTCCTGACCATCTCGGTCTACGGCCAGTCCCGCGGCGTCTATGAGCACTACTTCTCGACGTTCCTGCATCCCGTCGATCTGCTGTGGTCATTCTTGTCGGCGCTGACGATGGCCACCGGCGTGATGGTGGTGCACACCTACTACGGCTTCACCGCGGCCGGCGGGCCGGCCGGTGTCGGGGAAGCGGTCGGCCGGTCGGTGCGGTCCTCGATGATCGTCACAGCCTTTGTCTGCCTGATGATTTCGCTGTCCGTCTACGGCCAGCACGGCAACTTCAACCTCTCGGGCTAGCCGGTATGAGCGACGACAAATACCGAGGAGCCTCGAGGGCGAACAGGGTCCGCGCCAGCAGGGTCGATCCGATCTGGTACGCACCGATTCTGTTCCTGGTGCTCGCAGGCCTGATCGCGATGACCATGGGCATGTTCTCGGGCAAGCTCCAGCCCTCGGTCCCGCTGACCCTGGTGTCGGACCGCGCGGGACTGGTGATGGAACAGGGCGCCAAGGTCAAGTTTCGCGGCGTGCAAGTCGGCCAGGTCGAGGCGATCGGCACCGACGCCAAAAAGGCCAAGCTGAAACTGAAGATGCAACCGGACGCTTTCAAGTACCTACCCGGCAACGTCGAAGCAGAGATCAAGTCGACGACCGCGTTCGGCTCCAAGTACGTCGACTTGATCGCACCCGAGCACCCCAGCCCGGCCGGGTTGAAGCCCGGTGCGGTCCTGCACTCCCGGAACGTGACCGTCGAAGTCAACACCGTATTCGAGAATCTGCAGTCGCTGGTTCAGGCCATCGATCCGGCAAAGCTGAACGCGATCCTGTCGGCGTTCGCACGATCGGTGCGCGGCAAGGGTGATCGGATCGGGCAGGCGATCACCGACTCCAACAATCTGTTGCTGGCGGTCAATCCCCGGTTGCCGACAATCCACGAAGACTGGAAGCTGTTCGGCAGGACCACCGCTGTCTATTCCACTGCGGCGCAAGACATCCTGTCGATTCTCGACTCCGCGACCACGACCAGTGCCACCCTCACCCAAAACCAGCAGTCGCTGGACGCGATGCTGATGTCGGCCATCGGGTTCAGCCAGACCGGTATCAGCGTCATCGGCCGCAACGAAACCAACATCGTCCGAGGCATCAACCTGCTCGACCCGACCACCAGGCTGTTGGACATGTACTCCCCGACGTACACGTGCCTGTTCCAGGGTTCGCAGTGGTATGTGGAGCACGGCGGTCGGGACACGTTGGGCGGCAACGGATATTCGTTCATCATGGATGCGGGCTTGTTGTTCGGCGACGACCCGTACCGGTACCCCAAGCATCTGCCGAAGGTCAATGCCACCGGCGGTCCGGGTGGCAAACCCAGTTGCGGGTCGCTGCCTGACCCGAGCGCCAACTACCCGGTGCGTGCGCTGGTCACCGACACCGGATGGGGTACCGAGCCCAACGAGATTCGCACCAACCTCGCGGTAGGTAATCCCTGGTGGTCCAACTACTTCCCGACCACCAAGAACCCGCCGGAACCGCCGCGCTACTTCTACCGCGGGGGGCAACCGCCGCCATGAGTCAAGAGAAAAGACCCGGCACATTCAAACTCTGGGCACGCGTCGCAATGTTCACCGTGGTGTGCCTGGTGTTCACATTCGCTCTGATCACGGTATTCGGACAGTTCCGTTTCGAGGACCGCACCGACTATCACGCGGTGTTCACCAACATTTCCGGCCTGAAATCCGGCAACTTCGTCCGCATTGCCGGTGCGGAGGTCGGCAAGGTCGGCGACATCACCCTGCATCGCGACGGGACGGTCAGCATCGATTTCGCCGTCGACAAGGGTCTGCGGCTCACCGAGGGCACCCGCGCGGTGGTGCGCTACGAGAACCTGATCGGTGACCGTTTCCTGGCGTTGGAGGAGGGCGCCGGATCGCCGCACCGACTGGCGCCGGGTGGGACGATCCCGCTGGCACGGACATCGCCGGCCCTGGACATCGACGTGCTGATCGGCGGCTTCCGCCCGCTGTTCCGCGCGCTGGACCCCGAACAGGTCAACGCGCTGTCGGGCCAGCTGCTGCGGATCTTTCAGGGACAGGGCGGCACTCTGTCCTCGGTGTTGGCCCAGACCGCGTCGCTGACCTCGACGTTGGCCGGGCGTAGCGAACTGATCGGTGACCTGATCGCCAACCTGAACACCGTGCTGCACACCTTCGCCGCGCGCGACCACGAATTCTCCGACGGCTTGGACAAACTCGCCGAGTTCGTCGACGGGCTTTCGCAGCGTAAGACCGACATCTCCACCGGGCTGGCCTACGTCAACGCGGCAGCCGGGTCGATCGCCGATCTCCTTGTCCAGGCACGCCAACCGATTAAGGACGTGGTGGGCGAGACCGACCGCATGGCTGGGCAAGTCATGGCCGATCACGACTATGTCGACCACCTGATCCACAGCCTGCCCGACGTGTACCAAGTGCTGTCTCGGCAGGGCTTGAACGGCGACTATTTCGGTTTCTACTTCTGCGAGGTGCTGCTCAAACTCAACGGCAAGGGCGGCAACCCCATCTACGTCAAGCTGCTGAGTCAGCCCAGCGGGCGGTGCACACCGCAATGAGCCGTTTCAGGGGCAAGCCGGGCAAGAACCGCAGCCCGTTCGTCTTGGGGGTGATGGGCACGGTCATCCTGATCCTGGTGGTGTTCGTCGCCTTTCAGTACAACAAGCTGCCGTTCGTCAATGGCTACGACAACCACGCGGCCTACTTCTCCGAGGCCGGCGGCATCAAAGCCGGCAACCAGGTGCGGGTTTCGGGTGTCGGTGTCGGCCGGGTCTCCGACATCCGTCTGGAGGGCACCAAAGTCCGGGTCGGGTTCACCGTCCGCAAAAGCGTCGAGCTGGGTGATCGCACGGAAGCGGCCATCAAGACCGAGACCATCCTGGGCTCCAAAATGCTCGAGCTGACCCCGCGCGGCGGCGGACGGCTCAAGAACACCATCCCGCTGGAACGCACCACGTCACCCTATGACCTGCCGGATGCGTTGGGCGATCTGACAACTCAGATCAGCGGGCTCGACACCACCCAACTGTCCTCGGCCCTGACGACGCTGGCTGACACGTTGCGCGACACACCGCCCAACCTCAAGCCCGCGCTGGAGGGCGTCGCGCGATTCTCCGACACCTTGAACAATCGGGACGCCCAGCTGCGCAGCCTGCTGACCAATGCCAACAACGTTGCCGGCGTGTTGGGCCGACGCAGCCAGCAGATCGCCGGCCTGGTATCGAATTCCAACACGCTACTGGCGGCGCTGCTTCAGGAACGCAGCTCGATCGACGCGTTGATGAACAGCATCACCGCGGTCTCACACCAGATCTCGGGATTGGTCGACGACAACCGTGCACAACTCAAGCCGGCGCTGGACAAGCTCAACGGCGTGCTCGAAATACTCGACAACCGCAAGGAAGACATTCAGCGAACCCTGCCCAAGTTCAAGCGTTACGCGATGTCCTTCGGCGAGGTGCTGGGGTCGGGTCCCTTCTTCAAAGCCTATGTGGCCAACCTGATTCCGGGTCAGCTCAGCGGGCCGATCCTCGACTCCCGGATGTATGACCGGTATCTGGACCCAAACCAGCATCTTCCTTCGGAGGCGGTCGATCCGCCGACCGGATCTCCGCCCGTACCACCGGAACTCGCGCCCGTGCCGCTGTGGTCGCAACCCCCATCTCCCGGACCCGCCCCGGGCCCGCCGCCCGAGCCCGCGCCTGCCGCAACGGGGGCATCGTGACCATTCCCCCGAACGCGCGCAGCACAGTGCGCAAAGTCACCGGTGTCAGCCTGGTCGTGATCCTGGCGCTCGCGTCCTTTCTGGTCGGCAAACAACTGTGGAAACAAGTCGACAAGAGCACCTACTCCGCGTATTTCGCTAATGCGAACGGTCTTTTCGTCGGCGACGAAGTACGGATCCTCGGCGTCGCCGTCGGCACCATCGACAACATCGAGCCGCAACCGGCGAGCTCGAAAGTGACGTTCTCCGTGGACAAGCAGTACGCGATCCCGGCCGACGCGCGCGCGGCGATCCTGTCACCCTCACTGGTCACCTCACGGGCGATCCAGCTCGTCCCCGTCTACGCCGGAGGACCGAAACTAACTGCCGGAGCCTCGATCCCGCTGAGCCGCACCGCGGTTCCGGTCGAGTGGGATGATTTCCGCAAACAGCTGGAGAAGCTCACCGAATCCCTGCAACCGGGCCCTGGCGGAGTGAACTCGTTGGGGGAGTTCGTCAACTCGACCGCGGACAACCTGCGCGGCGAAGGCGACACTGCCCGCGACACCATCATCAAGCTGTCCGCGGCGCTTTCGGCGCTCGGCGATCACGCCGACGACATCTTCAGCACGGTGCGCAACCTGCAACTACTCGTCTCTGCGCTGTACTCCAGCAGCGATCTGCTGGCCGCGTTCAACCAGAACCTGGCCAGTGTCACCACGATCCTGTCCAACTCGCCCAACGAGGTCGCCAACGCGGTGCAGGGTCTCGACGGGGCGCTGGCGGATCTGCGCGGCTTCCTGGCGGAGAACCGGGAGTCGATCGGAGTGACCTTCGACCGGCTGAGCTCGGTGACGACGGCGCTGAACGACAGCCGCGCCGACATCAAACAGATTCTGCATGTGGTCCCGACGGTGTTCCAGAACTTCATGAACATCTACCAGCCCGCGCAGGGCGCGATGACGGGCATCATCGCGTTGAACAACTTCGCCGACATCCCCCAATGGATCTGCAGCTCAATCGAAGCGGCGTCACGGCGCGGACTGGACCGGGTTTCCAAGCTGTGCCTGCAGTACGTCGAGCCGATCATCAAGAATCGCATCTACAACTACATTCCGGCCGGGATCAACCCGTTCGTCGGGCCGCAGGCCCGCCCGGGTGAGATCACCTACAGCGAAGACAGGCTGCGCCCCGGCGGCCCACCCGCACCCGAGGCGGCCCCGCCGCCGCAACCGTTGCCCGCCGAGCAACCGGCACCGACGGTCGTCGATCCGAGGCTGGGGCTGCAGGGCCTGATGGTTCCGCAAGGACCGGCGTCATGAGGCGCGCCGTCATCGCGGCGCTCAGCGTCGCCTGCCTGTCCGTACTGCCCGGATGCGGCGACTGGCACGGGCTGAATTCACTGACGCTGCCCGGCACTTCCGGCGACGGACCGGGCTCTTACACCATTCAGGCCCAACTGCCCGACGTGGTGAATATCCAAGAGAACACCCGAGTTCGGGTGGACGACGTCAACATCGGCAACGTCACCAAGATCGAGGTCCAGGACTGGCACGCGCTGGTGACGATGCGGATCAACGGCGATGTCCACCTGCCGGCCAATTCCACAGCCAAGATCGGACAGACCAGCCTGCTCGGCTCGATGCACATCGAACTGGCACCGCCCAAGGACGAGCCGCCGGTCGGCCAGCTCGGGAACGGGTCGGTCATCCCGCTGGCGCACGCGAGCCTGTACCCGACCACCGAGCAAACCTTGGCCTCGGTGTCGATCCTGTTGAACGGCGGCGGCCTGAACCAGCTTCAGGAGATCACCCAGGCGGTCGCGAAGGCCTTCGCCGGCCGGGAGAACGACATGCGCAGCCTGCTGCGCCAGCTCGACGAGTTCATCGCCGGCACCAACGAGCAGACCGACGACATCATCGCTGCCGCCGAAAATCTCAATTCCCTGGCGGGTCAGTTCGCCGCCAAGGACGCGGTGGTGGATCGGGCCCTGACGACGGTGCCCCAAGCGCTCGCGGTGTTGGCCAGGGAGCGCACTCAGATCGCCGACGCGATCGACCAGCTCGGCAAGTTCAGTGCCATCGCCGCCGACACGGTTCGCCAGAGCAAAGAGTCCTTGGTGAACAATCTGCGTCAGATCGCACCGGTCTTGCGGCGACTTGCCGACGCCGGACCGGCGCTCACCAAGGGATTGGACGGGTTGGCGACCTACCCGTGGCCGACGTCGACGGTGACCAACTGGTTCCGGGGCGACTATGCCAACTTGACGATGATCGTCGACCTCACCTTGAGCCGCATCGACACCGGCATCTTCACCGGTTCCCGTTGGGAAGGCAATCTCACCCAGCTCGAGCTGCAGTGGGGGCGCACCATTGGCATGCAACCCAGCCCGGTCACCGGCGGGAACCCGCTGACCTTCCCTTACCACTTCGAGGGATACTGATGCTGCGCCTGAACCGAAAGACCTGGATCCAGCTGGCCGTGCTGTCGGTGGTGACGTTGATCTCCTGTGGCGCAATGGCATTCGACTACATGAAGCTTCCCGCGACGCTGTTCGGGATCGGTGAGTACAGCGTCAGCGTCGACCTGCCGCAGTCCGGCGGACTCTACGAGAACTCCGTGGTCACCTATCGCGGCACCGACGTGGGCCAGGTCAGGTCGGTCAACGTCACCGCCACCGGGGTGCGGGCGGTGCTGGCCATGAGGTCCGGCGTCAAAGTGCCGGCCGAGGTTCAGGCTTCGGTGCACAGCCGCTCGGCGATCGGTGAGCAGTACATCGAGTTGACCCCGCGGTCGGGCGGAGACGGACGACAATCCCGGCTGCTGCGTGCCGGCGACGTCATCCCCGCCGGCAAGGTCGACGTGCCCGTCGACATCGGGCGGCTGCTGGACATGACGAACCGTGCGCTGCAAGCGATCCCCCGGGAGAACCTGCGCACCGTGATGGAGGAGGCCAACCGGGGTGTCGGCGGGCTCGGGCCGGAGCTGTCCCGAATCGTGGACGGGTCAACGGCTTTGGCTATCGCCGGCGGCCGAACCGTGGAGCCGTTGTCGGCGCTGATCGACCAGGCTCCGCCGGTGCTGAACTCCCAGGTGCAGACATCGGACGCGATCGCCACCTGGGCTCATCGGACCGCAGCGATCACCGCGCAGTTCCAGGCGCAGGATGCGGCGCTGCGAGACCTGTTGACGCAGGGCAGTTCCGGTTTGGAAGAGGGTCGCGCGATGTTCGAGCGGGTCGCGCCCGCCGTGCCGGTGCTGTTCGCCAACCTGGTGAGCCTGGGTGACATCGCCTACGTCTACCGCCACGACATCGAACAGATCCTGGTCCTGTTGCCCCAGGGCATCGCGGTCATGGCGGGGTCCCTGGTGCCGAACGTCGGCACCAAACAGGACTACAAGGGCTTCTATCTGGACTTCAACCTCAACATGAACCTGCCGCCGCCCTGCACCACCGGCTTCCTGCCGCCCACGCAGCGGCGCTCGCCGGCCAGCGTGGACGCCCCGGACCGCCCGGCCGCGGAACTGTATTGCCGACTGCCGCAGGACTCCGAGCTCAATGTTCGTGGCGCGCGAAACATTCCGTGTGAGACCAAGCCATGGAAACGTGCGCCGACCGTCGAGCTGTGCGAAAGCGACGAAGAGTACGTGCCGCTCAACGACGGCTACAACTGGAAGGGCGACCCGAACGCAACCACCAGTGGGCAGGGAGTACCGCAATACCCGCTGGGGCAAGACCCGCGGCTTCCACCGCCGCGGGGCACCGCGCCACCGCCGTCGGCACCCGCGCCGATCGCGGTGGCGACCTACGACCCGGCCTCCGGCGACTACGTGGGTCCCGACGGACACCGCTACACCGAAGCCGATTTGGCGCACCCACGTGCCAAGAACTGGCAGGCGCTGCTGGTGCCGACATTCTAGGCACACCCGGACCTGCCGTGAGCAAGGAGCAATATGACCGAACAACTTGAAATCACCGACGTCGAAGAACCCGACGGTGTCGACGAGCACGAGGATCCAGTCGCAAAGCGGCCAATCCCGCGCCGTCGCAATCCCTTTGCGCGGCTTTCCCGGCTCGGACGGGCACTGGTAGCCGCCGGTGTCGTCGTGGCGGCGCTGGCCGGATTGACCGGCTGGCTCGGCTACCGCGCCTATCAGCAGCACCAATCGCAGGCTCAGCGCGAGCTGTTCGTCCGGACCGCCCGCCAGGGCGCGGTGAACCTCACCACGCTCGACTACACCGAGATCGATGCCGACGTGCAGCGAATCCTGGACCTGGCCACCGGCACGTTCCGCGACGATTTCGAACGCCGCGCCAAGCCCTTCATCGAACTGGTCAAGGTGGCCCAATCGAAATCTGAAGGCACGGTGACCGACGCCGGCGTGGAAGCTGAGCGCGGCGACTCGGCTCAGGTGCTGGTCGCGGTCGCCGTGAAGTCACGGACCGCGGCCGGGGAAGAGGCACCGCGGGAGTGGCGCATGCGGATCGAGGTCCGCGCGGTCGGCGACGACGCCAAGATGTCCAACGTGGTGTTCGTGCCATGACGACACTGAGCGCAACGCCCGTCGACGCGGACGAGATGACCGAATCCGCCGTGACACCAGCGGATTCCGAGGCGATCACCGACAACGAGGCGATCACCGACGACGAGGCGACCACAGACGACGAGGCGACATCGGAACCCACGAGTGACGAGGCGACATCGGAACCCACCGGCGACGAGGCCGGTGACGCGCCGGACGACGAGTCCGCGGATCCCGATCCGAAAGAGCGGCATCAGACCCCGATTGCCTGGACGCGGGTGCTCGCCTTCGGTGTGTTGCCCGGACTGGCGTTGGTGCTGGCGTTGACCGCCGGCTACTTCAAGTGGGTGGCATTCTCCGGTGACGAGGCGGCGCGGGCCCGAACGGAGTCGGTTCGGGTCGCCGGTGAGGATGCGGTCGCGCTTTTGTCCTACACCCCCGACTCGGCCGACAAGGATCTCGGCGCGGCCCGGGAACGCCTGACCGGCGAGTTCAAGGACGCCTACACGGCGTTGACCCGCCAGGTCGTCATCCCCGGCGCGAAAGACAAGCGCATTTCGGCGGTCGCGAAAGTCAACTCGGCGGCCTCGGTGTCGGCCACCGCCGACCATGCCGTGGTCCTGTTGTTCGTCAACCAGACAGTGACCATCGGAGACGGCGGAACCCCGACGGACACCCAGCCCGTGATTCGGGTGGTCTTGGACAAGGTCAGCGGACGATGGCTGGTGTCCCACTTCGATCCGGTGTGAGGACTTCGATGAACCGCTGGTTCCGCGTCGGCGCACCCGCCGCGATCGTGATCGTCGTATCACTCGGGGGAGTAGCTCCTGCTCGAGCCGACAACAAGAGGCTCAACGACAGCGTCATCTCCGGGGTCTACACCGTGCAGCATCAAGCGGGTTGCGTCAATGATGTCGTACCGAACAACTCGCTGTACCTGGCCGCCCAGTGGCATGCCGACGACATGATCGCGCACCGAAACATCAACGACGACACCGGATCCGACGGGTCGACTCCGCAATCCCGAGCCGACGCCGCGGGCTTCCGGGGCAGGGTCGCCGAGACCGTGGCGATCAACCCTGCGCTGGCCATCAGCAGCCTCGAAGTGTTTCAGCAGTGGTTCGACAACCCGGACTACCTGAGGATCATGCGGGACTGCGCCAACACCGCGATGGGGGTGTGGTCGAACAACAGCCTGGACCGCAGCGTGGTGGTTGCCCTCTACGGGCAGCCAGAGCAGCGGCGCTGATTAGACGGTTAAATTCAGCATGATTCGAGTCGGCCACCGGCGGTGGGCCTTCGAAAGACGTTGTCACCTGCACAAGCACGCCGTGCAGCCTGAACCAGGCGT
The DNA here is from genome assembly GCF_059812185.1 of Mycobacterium sp. NGS67. Classification (NCBI taxonomy): domain Bacteria; kingdom Bacillati; phylum Actinomycetota; class Actinomycetes; order Mycobacteriales; family Mycobacteriaceae; genus Mycobacterium; species Mycobacterium sp. NGS67. The sequence continues at coordinate 59,420 of NZ_JCALCF010000022.1, read as the reverse complement.
GCTCGTTCTCGCCCAGGGTTACCCCAGCGCAGATCGGGGGAACCCTACGCTAAATCTGCCTCGGGCCGAGAGGAAGAGTCGATGATCTTCACCCAGCACTATCTAGAATGTCTGTCGCAGGCTTCGTACTTCATCGGAGACGAGAGTTCGGGCCGCGCCGTCGTCGTCGACCCCCGCCGGGATATCGCCGAGTATCTCGAAGAAGCAGCCCAACACGGCATGACGATTGAACGCGTCATCGAAACTCACATCCATGCCGACTTCCTCAGCGGACACTTGGAACTGGCGGCGGCCACCGGCGCGGTGATTTCTTACGGCAAGGACGCCGAGGTCGAGTTTCCGGTCGAACCACTGCACCACGGTCAGCGAATCTCGCTGGGAGAAGTCACCTTTGAGATATTGGCGACGCCGGGTCACACCCCAGAGTCGATCTCGGTAGTCGTCTACGAGCATCCCGACGACGAGGTGCCCTACGGGGTATGCACCGGGGACGCGCTGTTCGTCGGCGACGTCGGGCGCCCGGATCTGCTTGCCGACGAAGGCATTTCAGCCGAGGACCTGGCCCGCACGCTCTACGAGACGCTGCACGGCAAGCTGCTGAAATTGCCGGACGCCACCCGCGTGTTTCCCGCTCACGGCGCCGGCTCGACCTGCGGCAAGCAGTTGTCCAGCGAAACCCACTCCACCATCGGCGAGCAGCGGGAGACGAACTACGCAGCCAAGATCGACAACGTCGACGAATTCGTTGCGTCCCTGACCTCCGACCAGGCCACCCAACCGCGCTACTTCGAGTACGACTCACACCGCAATCGCGAACAGCGTCCACTGTTGAACGACGGGCCGCCCAGCCTGTTGGGTATCGACATCGTGGAGAAGCACATCGCCGCCGGCGTGACGCCGCTGGACGGCCGCGACCCAGCCGATTTCGCCGCCGGTCACCTGCGCGGCGCGATCAACGTCAGCCTCCAGGGGCGCTTCGCCGAATGGGCCGGTGGGGCACTGGAAATCGACCGGGACATCGTCTTGGTGGGAGATCCGGACAAGGCCGGTGAATCCCGGCTTCGGCTCGCGCGGGTGGGTCTGGATCGGGTGGTCGGGCAATTGGACGACCTCGCGTCGGTCTCCGACGACCGGCCCGAGCTGATCGAAACCACCAAGCGCTACAGCGCAGCTGATCTCGAGCGGCTGCGTAACTCGAGACCCAACCTGCAGATCGTCGATGTGCGCGGCAAAGCCGAGTTGGACGACGGCAAGATTCCGGGTTCGCACCACATTCCGCTGCCGGCGCTGCCCGACTCGCTGGACCGGTTGGACAGAGCGGCTCCGGTGGTCACCTATTGCGCGAGCGGTACCCGCTCCATGATCGCCGCCAGTCTTTTCCAGGCGTCGGGCTTCGATGACGTCGCGGACCTCGTCGGCGGTTTCGGCGACTGGGAGGATGCGGGCTTACCGGTCGACCGCGGGGAATGACCCATCGCAGGACCCGCCCGCCGCCTGATTCGCTAGTGGTTGGACACCGACCGGTCCGCGTCCGGATTCGGCTCGGTGACGTCGCAAACGCACAGTCGGGTGACCTCGGGAGAGGAACGCCGCAGCAGCGTCCCGCGCCTGAGCATCTGGTGTTGCTTGAAGACCTTGTCCCGCTGGTTCTGCGAGAACGCCAGATCCAGGTTCACCGGAAATCCGGCCCAATCCACCTGGTCAGCGGGTGCACTGCCGTTTCGGCCACCGTTACGCGACCTGCAGTGCAGGGGACAGGCGGTGGTTTCGGCACCATCATCGGGACCATCAGGCTTGCGAGCCACGCGAACGACCCTCCCTTGAGTGCGCAAATCTCTAGGGTGAATGGTGCGACTCCGATGTTTCGTCAACTGGTGCGTGACGTTTCCGTCAAATTACGGATCTACCCAATTGTCGGCATTAATACACGTCGCGGTGGTACCGCTTGTCGGCGCTCAGGGAGCGCACGTAGGCGCGGGCCTCGTCGCTGCCGAGGTTCCCGTGCTGCGCCGCGATGTCGCAGATCGCCTGGTCGACGTCCTTGGCCATCGGATCGGCATTGCCGCACACGTACAGTTGTGCTCCGTCCTGTAACCATCGCCACAGCTGCGCGCCCCGTTGGCGCATCAGGTGCTGTACGTAGACCTTTTCCTGCTGGTCGCGGGAGAACGCCAGGTCCAACTCGGTGAGCAGGCCGTCGGCGTGCATCGCCCGGATCTCGTCGCGGTAATAGAAATCGGTGGCGGCGTGCTGCTCGCCGAAGAACAGCCAGTTGGGACCGGTGTGGCCGAGCGCGCGTCGTTCCTGCAGAAAGCCGCGAAACGGCGCGATACCGGTCCCGGGGCCGACCATGATCATCGGGGTCTGCGGGTCGGTCGGTGGCCTGAAGTTCTTCGCCGTCCGCACGAACACCGCGATCTGGTCGTTGGGGGAGCGGTCGGCGAGGTACGTCGAGCACACTCCGCGCCGCGGCACCCCCCGGAAGTTGTAGCGCACCGGCGAGACCGTCAGGTGCACCTCGCCCGGGTGCTCCTTGGGGCTCGACGAGATCGAGTACAGCCGTGGCTGCAGCGGTTTGAGCACACTGAGCCACTCATCGGCGGACGCGCTGACGGGCGCCTGCGCGAGCAGATCCACCGACTGACGCCCCCATGACCAATCCGCAAGCGCGGCCCGGCTTTCCGGCTTCAGCAACTCAGCGAGTCGACCGGCGACGTCCGCGTCGATGGTGCGCTCGCCGACGAATTGCAGCATCGCCCGACTGAGGTGGGCGATCTCGAAGCGGTCGGTGAGGGCGGCGCGCAACGACATCGAGCCGTGGCCGTCGACCTGCACCTCGGTGTGGCCGTCCAGACCGGTGGCGGTCAGCCATTCGTCGACGAACCCGTCGTTGTTGTGCGGCCACACCCCCAGCGCGTCACCAGCCTCGTAGCTGACGCTTCCCTGTGGAACGTGAAAGACCAACTGCCGCACGTCTTTTGCCGACTTTGGCCGGCTCAGGGTGGTGTTGCGGATGAGGTCGGTCACCAGCGGCCGCTGCTTCGAGTACTTCTCGGGCTCGCGGGTGGGGACAACAGGTAGGGGGTTAACCGGTTTGGCCGGGTGGCTATCGAGTGCTTTCACGATGTCGTCCAGCCACCGCGCGGCGGTGTCGTCGTAGTCCGGTTCGCAGTCGACACGGTCGGTGATACGGGTCGCGCCGAGCTCGGCGAGCCGATTTTCGAGCTTGCGCCCATAACCGCAGAAGTCGTCGTAGTTGGAGTCTCCGAGCGCCAGCACGGCGTACCGGATGCCCGCCAGACGCGGTGCGTCTCGGGTGTTCAGCGCCCACCACAGCCCGGCGCCGTTGTCCGGCGGGTCGCCGTCGCCAGTGGTGCTGGTGATCAGCAGCAGCTCACCTGCCCCGGGCAGGTCGGCGACCGGAAATTCGTCCATGGCCCGCAGCGCCGCCGGTATTCCGGCTGCGCGCAAGCCGTCGGCGACGACGGCGGCGAGCTCCTCGGCGTTACCGGTCTGGGATGCCCACAACACCACGACGGGCGCACGGTCCGGTACCGCCTCGGGACTCGGCGAGGCGGCGGGGTCACCAGTCGACATCCCGGCCAGCACACCGTCCAGCCACATCCTGGTGCGAACGTCGAACGGGGCAGTGGCCGGCAGCGTCGGTACCGAAGTCGTCGAGTGGCCAGCGTGCACCCGCATGCCGGCAAACAGCCCGGCCAGATAGGCGCGCCCGCACTCGTCGAACTCGGGAATGGGTTCGCTTGCCACCCCGAGGAATTCAGCGATCGCGTCGATCTGGGCGAGGCTCGCCTGCACCGACCGACCGGGCTGGCCGCCCGCGGGTTCGCGTGCCGGGGCGACCTTGGACAAGGTGACGGCGCAGACTTTGTATTCGGGTTGGCGCGATACCGGGTCGACGGCGTCGTTGGTGACCGCGTTGATCGCCAGGTACTCGCCGAAGACGTCGTTCCAGTGAAACGGCGCGAAGCAATTGCCGGGTAGCACCCGATCGGTGACCGTGGCCGGCAACACCGCGCGGCCGCGGCGAGACGCGACCTCGACCCGGTCGCCGTCGCAGATCTGCAGGCGGGCAGCGTCTTCGGGGTGGACTTCGACGAATGGCCCGGGGTTGAGCTTGTTGAGTTTGGCGACCTTGCCCGTCTTGGTCATGGTGTGCCATTGGTGCGCCAGTCGTCCGGTGTTGAGCAACAACGGATAGTCGGCATCCGGCATCTCGTCGGGCAGTAGATGCGGACGGGCATAGAACACTGCCCGGCCGTCCGGGGTCGGGAAGGCCAGTCGGGGCCGTTGACCGTCCTCGCGGATGAATTGTCGTTGGCTGGCACCGTCGTTGAGGTACCGGATGGGGTTGCGGTCGGTGGTGCTGTCCGGTGGGCACGGCCACTGCACCGGGGACCGGCGCAGCCGTTCGTAGCTGACGCCGCGAATGTCGTAGCCTGTCTTGGGGTTCCAGAACCGTTTGATCTCCTCGAACACTTCCTCGGCGCAGGTGTAGGAGAAGTGCTCGGAAAAGCCCATCGCGCAGGCGATCCGGGCGATGATCTGCCAGTCCGGTAGCGCCTGCCCCGGCGCGTCGACCGCCGCCTGGAACAGGCTCAGGTTGCGCTCGGAGTTGACCATCACACCGTCGGACTCGGTCCACAACGTCGCCGGCAGCAACACATCGGCGTATTCGTTGGTCTCGGTCTCCAGGAACGCGTCCTGGGTGATCACCAGTTCGGCTCGCTCCAGGCCGGCCAGCACCGTCTTGCGATTCGCCACGGTGGCAACGGGGTTGGTGCAGATGATCCAGCACGCCTTGATCCGGCCGTCGGCCATCCGGGCGAACATGTCGATCACTCCGTCGCTGACGTCGGAGCACAGCGACCCGCGCGGGATGCCCCATTGTTCCTCGGTGAAGGCGCGGTCCTCGGCGCAGGTGATCGAGCGTTGGCCCGGCAATCCCGGCCCCATATAGCCCATTTCGCGGCCGCCCATGGCGTTGGGTTGTCCGGTCAGGGAAAAGGGGCCGCTGCCCGGCCTGCAGATCGCGCCGGTTGCCAGGTGCAGATTGCAGATCGCGTTGGTGTTCCAGGTGCCGTGGGTGCTCTGGTTGAGGCCCATCGTCCAGCAGCTCATCCAGTTGCCGGCTTCGCCGATCCAGCGGGCCGCGGTGCGAAGGTCGTCGACGGGGATGCCGGTGATCTCACTGACCGTCTCCGCATCGAATTGCTGCAGGAAGTCCGGCATGGCTGCCCAGCCGGTGGTGAACTCGGAGATGAATTCGGCGTCGGTGTGCCCATTTTCGACGATCAGCTGCAGCAGTCCGTTGAGCAGCGCCAGATCCGTACCCGGTGAGATCTGCAGGAAGAGATCGGCCTTGGCCGCGGTGGCGGTGCGGCGCGGGTCGACGACGATCAGTTTGGCGCCCGCTTTGACCCGTTCCATCATGCGCAAGAACAGGATCGGATGGCAGTCGGCCATATTGGCGCCGATGACGAAGAACACGTCGGCGTGCTCGAAGTCCTGGTAAGAGCCGGGAGGTCCGTCGGCGCCCAGGGAAAGTTTGTAGCCCGAACTGGCACCGGCCATGCACAGTCGCGAGTTCGATTCGATCTGGTTGGTACCGATGAAGCCCTTGGCCAGCTTGTTCGCCAGATACTGGGCCTCCAGCGACATCTGACCCGACACATACAGGGCGACGGCATCCGGGCCGTGTTCGTCGACGATGGCCCGTAGCCGTTCGGCGGCCGCGGCGATGGCGGTGTCGGTGTCCACCGAATCCAGCGGCTGGCCTCGGTCGGTCCTCGAGTAGGCCGTCTCGGCGCGACCCGACGCGGCCAGCAAGTCCAGGGTGGTGGCGCCTTTGGTGCACAGCCGGCCGAAGTTCGCCGGATGATCCTTGCGCCCAGTCGAATTGGTGATGTGACGTCGGCCGCTTTCGGGATCGGTTGTGATCTGCAACACCACTCCGCAGCCGACACCGCAATAGGCGCACAGGGTTTGCACGTCCTGGTTGTTTGCAGCCGCCTCGGGCCTCCTCGCCACGCCCGACGTCCTTCCTGACTGTGTCGCAGTGGTCTGCTGAATCGTGCGTCAAGGATGTTTCGGGGCAGAGGGCTCGAGGTTTCATCCGTTTTACGGTCTGCTCGCAGCACCTCGCCTTCACCAGTGCGTTGCCGGAAACCGGGTGATAACCCATGCCCTCACAAAAGACCCTTGACCCGTGTCAAAGCTACCTACGCCCGGGCCCCATTTAGGCCTGACAGCTGCGGTTTTGACCAAACCTGACGGACATTCACAGGCGTTGTCCAGCAACGGATAGTCGAGGGTGGCCGACGTCACCGAGCCCCTTCGCTAAGCTCGCGACGTGCGTCATCGGTTCGGCACGATTCTTCTGATTGTGGGCTTGGCGGCTGCGGGGTGCGCGGAAAAGGCTCCGCCGCGCCCGGCCGCGAAGCCGGACAACTGCAAGGAGTCGGACGGCCCGACCGCCGATACGGTGCGCCGGGCCATCGCCGCGGTTCCGGTCGAAGTAACCGGCTCCACCTGGGTGGAAATCGGTCGTGGTCATACCCGTAAATGCCGGCTGCACTGGGCGCAGATCATTCCCACCATCGCGAGCGAGTCCACTCCGCAGCAGCTGCTGTTCTTTGACCGCAACAGACCGCTCGGCACGCCGACACCGAATCCGAAGCCTTACATCACCGTGCAGCCACCTGCCGATGACACCGTGACCGTCCAATACCGTTGGCGCGTCGGCAAGGACGAGGAATGTTGTCCCAGCGGAAGCGGCACGGTGAAGTTCCAGGTCGGCTCGGACGGCCGATTGCAGGCACTGGGCTCGATTCCGCACCAGTAGCAATCACCCTGCGGCAGTTGACTGCCGGTGGATGGCTCAGTCGGACAGATTCTCCGGATGCAGCATCTCGGCGTAGCGCAACGGTTCCGGGATGCCGAATCCGTCGACCAGTGCCCTGGCGTGCGGGCGCAGCACGCGGCAGCGGTCGTTGATGCCGCGCGTCACGGCCTTGGCCCGCTCGGTCGAGAGGTATCGGTGCTCGATAAACCAGGCTTTGTCGTCCTCGATCACCGACAGCGCATAAAGGTCGCAGATCACGTCGAGCAACTCCCGCGCCTCTTCGTCCGGACACGCGTCGATGCCGGCGACGAAGGCTTCCAGCACGATCCGGTCGATGTGCGCCTGCGCGGCGTGCAGCACGTGATCCTGCACCGCATTGAACGCGTCGAACGCCGACATCTCTCTGGATTTGCCCTGCAACCGACGCGCGACCGACGACAGCATGTATTCCTCGCGGTCTTCGAACATCGACACCTGGGTGCCCCGGTTGAACAGGCTGCCTTCCTCCTCGCTGTCCTGGCGGGCATCGACGATGCGCTGCATGATCGCTTCGGCCGCAGTGCGTTTCATCACCCGGTCACCAACGGTGTTGGCGGCGAAGAAAACCCACTCCACCGGACTCATGCTCTTGACGTCGTCGGCGTAGGCGGTCAGCAGCTCCTTGGCCACCAGCTGTGTCAGCACGTGGTTGTCGCCTTCGAATGTGGTGAACACGTCGGTGTCGGCACGCAGCGCGATCAGCCTGTTCTCCGCCATGTATCCCGCACCGCCGCAAGCCTCCCTGGCCTCCTGGATGGCGTGCGACGCATGCCAGGTGTTGGCGGCTTTGAGCCCCGCCGCCCGCGCTTCCAGCTCCCGCTGCTCCTCGGCGTCCACCACATCGGAGGTCTGCAGGTCGTGGCATTTCGATACCAGTTCGTTCTGCGCGAACTGCAGTGCGTAGGACCGCGCGATCAGTGGAAGCAGCCGGCGCTGATGCACCAGGTAGTCCATGATCAGCACTTCCTGGTCGTCGTCCGGGGAGGTGAACTGCTTGCGCTGCAACGCATATCGCGTGGCGATGTCCAAGGCCACCCGCGCTGCCGCACCCGCGCTGCCTCCCACCGTCACCCGCCCGCGGATCAGGGTGCCGATCATGGTGAAGAACCGGCGGTTGGGATTGTCGATCGGCGAACTGTAGGTGCCGTCAGGGGCGACGTCACCGTACTTGTTCAGCAGATTGACCCGCGGAACCCGGACCTGATCGAACATGATGCGACCGTTGTCGACTCCCGGCAGCCCGCCCTTGTAGTGGCAGTCCGACGTGGTCACGCCCGGCAGGTCGTTCCCGTCCTCGTCGCGAATCGGCACCAGCACGCAGTGCACTCCGTGGTTGACCGGTTCACCGTTCTCGTGGGTGATCAACTGCGCGAAAACCGCTGCCATTCGGGCGGTCTCGGCCGCGCCGCCGATATAGTCCTTCCGCGCCGTCGGGGTCTCGGAGTGGACGACGAACTCCTCGGTCTCCGCGTCATAGGTCGCCGTCGTCTCCAGCGACTGGACATCGCTGCCGTGTCCGGTCTCGGTCATCGCAAAACACCCCAGCAGGTCCAGGCTAATGATGTCCTCGATGTACGCGCCGTGGCGCTCGGTGCCCAGGTTCTCCACGGCACCACCGAACAGGCCCCACTGCACCCCAGCCTTGACCATCAGGGACAAATCCGACATGGCCAGCATCTCGATCATGGTGATGGCCGCCCCGACGTCCCCGGTGCCACCGTGCTCTTTGCGGAACCCTTCATCCGAGATGCCCGCGGTCGCCAGGATCTGCATCTGTTCGGCCACTTTCGCGCGGGCGATGACCGTGTTGGGTGTGTAGTGCGGACGGAACGCCTCGCCGCTGAGCTGGGCTCGAGTCTGGTTTCTCACGTCACGCCAGCGCCCGTCCAGCGCGTCTCGCAGATATTCGGCCGTGGTCTTTTTCTCTGACGCCATGCCCCGACCGTAGCCCGTCGCCGGTGCGGCCGTAACAAGTCGTTCCACTCCGACACGTCAGTGTCGTGGAATCATGGTTTCAGCCCGGCGATGGAGAGAACAGCGATGCCGCAATACCTGGCCGCACTGATGGTGGTGCTGCTGCTCGGCACGGTGGCGGGCCGCCTCTGGGTCCTGAAGAAAAACGGCATCCAGGCACTGCATTTCGGAAACCTCGACAACAGCGACTTCGCGATCCCGCCGGTGGCGCTGTTCTACTTCTACACGGTGTTCGCCGCGGCCTTCGGCTGGCCGCTGATCAGCACGCAGCGGTTCTTCAAGTCCACCGTCGTGGCCTGGATCGGGGTGGGGTTGTGCGCGTGCGCCATCGCGATTCTGGTCGGGAGCCTGGTCTCCTTCGGCCGAAGCTTCCGGGTGGGCATCGACGTCGACGAGCCCGGGCGCCTGGTCACCACCGGCATCTTCGCGGTCAGCCGCAACCCGATCTACGTCGGATTCTTCTTGTTCCTGGTCGGTCAGCTGTTGGTGTTCCCCAACTGGGTGCCGCTGTTCTACCTGGCCGCCGGCACCTGGTTGTTCCATCGACAGGTGTTGCGGGAAGAGGAGTTTCTGCGCGGGCACTACGGCCGGGAATTTGACGACTACTGCAGTCGCGTCCGGCGCTACGTCTGAGACCTCCGCAGCCCGTTCGACGTCCACGTCGTCCTGACCCGGGCCAATCCGACCCACCGTTATAGGGCACCAGCGCGGTTCTACGCCTTCGGTCTATCGTTGTCGGACAACGGGATTGGTGACGCTACCTGGACCGGCAATTTCGCCGCCAGCCCGGTCACCCGGTTCGTGCTGTTCGCGATGTCGCGGGAATGCGCAATCGGTATCTGACCAGCCCGGCCCACAACACTCCCAGGACCGCAAGCATGAGCATGTCGAAGACCCACCACCCCGAGTAGTGCGCCCACACCGCGTTCTGCTCGGCAAGCTTGTCCACCCGGCGCAGATCGACGGTGGAGGCCGCGGCCGCAAATCCCCACTGGGCCGGGACGAACCAGGACACCTGGTCGTAGCCCCAGGTGCCCACCAACGACACCAAGCCGCCGGCGAACAGCAAGGAAGCCAGCAGCACCGGGATGACCAGCGGCAGCACCTCACCCGAGGATCTGCCGAACGAGGACAGCGCCAGTCCGACGATCGCCGAGACGACGGCCGTCGCGGCCACACTGACATACAGCTCGAATTCCGCGCTGCCCAACAGGACCGCACCGCGCCCGGGCCCGCCTTTGCCGACGATCACGATGGTGGTCAGGATCGCTGCCTGTGCGGCCGCGACGAGGCCGAAAAAGACGATCTTGACAAGCAGATAGGCCGAGGCCGACAACCCGAGTTGCTGCTCACGCCGGAAGATGCGGCGCTCGGTGACCAGCGCGCGGATGGTTGCCGAGGTGCCCATCAGTACCGCCGCGAAGTTCAGCGCGGCAAGTATCGCGATGGCTTCGTGGGTGTTGCCCGACGACGGCGCCGGTCGGCCCAGCCCGGAATCGCCGGGAATCAGCAGCGTCAACCCGCCCAACGCGACCGGCAGCAGCATCAGGAACAGCAACTGGACGGGACTGGCCAGCACGCTGCGGGCCTGGCGTCGCACCGCCAGCCAGAACTGTCGGCCGAGGCCGGGTGCGGGCGGGGTCCGTTCGGGGAGGGCGACCGAGGGCGGTGCCGGGGCGGCCGTCGCATGTTGTCGGCGCAGGAATGCCTGGTGGGTGCCGTGCGGGTCGTTCGACACCCGAGCGAAGATCTCGAACCAGTCGGTGGTGCCCAGGGCTGAGTCGATGTGCGACGGCGGTCCGGCGAACGCCAACCGGCCCTCGGGGGTGAGCACCAGCACCTGGTCGCACAGATTCAGGTAGGTCAACGAGTTGGCCGACGTCACCGCCATCACCACGACACACCCGAGGTCGGCCTGACGGCGCAGCAACCCCATCACGTGTTTCTCCTGCGACGGGTCCAAGCCCGCGCCCGGCTCGTCGACCACCAGCATGGACGGCCGGGTGACCAGTTCGATCGCCAGCGACGCGCAGCGACGCAGTTCGGGCGGCAACTTGGACACCTTGGTCGTGCGATGCGGGGTCAACTCGAGCTCGTCGAGTATCTGGTCGACGACCCGGGAGTGATCCTCATCGGCGGTCGTCGCCGGCAGCCGCAACTCTGCCGCGTAGCCCAGCGCGCGCTCCACGGTGAGATTTGCGTGCACCCGGTTGTCCCGTGGCACCACGCCGATCCGGGACCGCATGGCCTCGGGTTCGGCGTGCACGTCATGGCCGTCCACCGTGAGGATGCCGGAGCTCAGGGTCCGGATACCGGCGAGCGCACCGGTCAACGCGAAATTGCGGGCTGCCGACGGGCCGACGACCGCGATCAGTGCACCGGGGCGCGTCGTGAACGACACGTCCGCCAACAGATCCTCGACTCCCAGCTGGTAGGCCGCCACCCCGAGCGTGCGCGCACCGGCCTGCAGCAGCGGCAGCCGACTTGTCTGCGGGGTGGGTTCGCCATCGTCCTGCGGGAGGAGCTTCCGGGTCGCCTCGGTCATCCGCTCGATCAGGCCGCGTCCTTTGGCCCGGGCGGCTTCCTCCGCCGGAGTGGGGAGCGGTGCCGCTACGGCCGGAGACTCCGTTGCGATGTAGCGAAAGGGTTTGGTGGGTCGCTCGGTCGGGGAGTGTTGTCCGGGGAAGAAGTCGAGGGGCGCCGCCGGGATGGCGGCGGTGGCCGGCTCGACGGGGATGCGGCTGGTCTCCAGGTCTTCGTCCCCCGGCTGCTGGGTGACGTCACCGAGCGTCACGCCAGCGTGGCCGTCGGCGTCGAGCGTCACGCCAGCGTGAGGCTCGTCGGTCGGGATGCCAGCGGTGGCCGGCTCGACGGGGATGCGGCTGGTCTCCGGGTCTTCGTCCCCTGGCTGCTGGGCGACGTCACCGAGCGTCACGCCAGCGTGAGGCTCGGCGGTCGGGATGCCGGCGGTGGCCGGCTCGACGGGGATGCGGCTGGTCTCCGGGTCTTCGTCCCCCGTCTTCTGGGCGACGTCACCGAGCGTCACGCCAGCGTGGCCGTCGGCGTCGAGCGTCACGCTAGCGTGAGGCTCGGCGGTCGGGACGGGAGGCGCGGCTGGCTCGTCGGGCACCGCGGGCGGCTCGGCGGTCGGGACGGGAGGAGCGGGCGGCTCGTCGGGCAGCGCCGGGATGCGCGCGGTCTCCGGCTCTCCCGAGAGGTGCGGTTGCACCGGGATCAGACCGGTGGCGGGTTCGGGGTCGGGCAGTCGTTCGGGGCGCGGCACTCCGAGCGGATCGGTGTCGGACGGGGGCGCGTCGTCGGCGGCGGAGACCTGGAAGGTCAGTCGCGGCCCGTGCTCAGGGTCGCCGATCGCGATCGTCTGGCCGTCACGGATGTCCACCGTCGACATCCGGGTTCCGTCGAGGAAAAGGCCGTGCTGACTCTGGTCGACGGCGAGCCAATGGGTGCCGGCGAACCGCAGCACCAGATCGGGGACCGGTTGCGCCGCATCGTCAGGGACGGCGAGGCCGGGACGGTCCAGTCGGATGTCGCAGTGCCCGCCGTGGCCCACGATCACGTCGCGGCCCGGGGTGAAGAAGTACCGTGACGATCCGACCCAGACGGTCAACGGGGAGGCATCGGGTATGGCCGGCACCTTTCATTCTCGATTGCCGATCGGTCCCAGAAGCGCGGACCAGGGCACCGTGTAGTGCCCTGCGTCAAGTGTCTACCCACGGACGCGGTCTATCCACCTGCAGTGTCGGCGTATGGGCCGGATCAGAGTGTGTTGCGGCCCGGTGCGGTCGCGGCGTTCTGCAACAGACGTCGCAACACGTCGACGGCGTCGGCCAGCACCTGACGCTCGGCCGGTTCCAGCCGGGACAGTTGCGGTTCGATGGCGGCGGCCCGGTCTCGGCGCACCGCGTTGAGCATGTGCAGCCCCGCGGGGGTGATGCGGATGCGGACCGCGCGGGCATCGCCGGGGTCGACGGTGCGCGACACCAGCCCGGCCTCCTCGAGTCGCCGCACCTGCGTAGTCATCGTCGGCTGAGAACAGTGGTCGACGGCGGCCAGGTCGCCGATACGGGCCTCACCCTGAGCATCGATGGTGGCCAGTAGCCGAGCCTGCGCCGCGGGCAGCGGCATCTGGATGCGCTGGGTGGCCAACCGATTCAACCGCGCAACCACGGCCAGCAGGTCCGCACCCAGACCGTGCGGGACCTCTGCGTCATCTGCCGTGACGGACGAAGACATGCGCTCATCGTTGCATAGCTTTGCTATGCGAGCACCACCCTGGGTTACCCCTATGTGCTGCACCGGCTTAGCTGCCGTGCCTGGCAGAATCGGACAAGTGACACCGCCCGACCCGCCGCCTTCGCAACAACGGGGTGGCCCCCTGCGCCCCAGCGAATTGGCGCAGGCATCGGTCATGGCGGCGCTATGCGCGGTGACCGCGATCATTTCGGTCGCCGTGCCGTTTGCCGCGGGACTGTCCCTGCTGGGCACCGTGCCCACCGGGCTGCTCGCCTACCGCTACCGGCTGCGGGTGCTGCTGACCGCGACGGTCGCCGCATCCGTCATCGCGTTCCTGATCGCCGGCAGCGGCGGGCTGGGTGCGGTCATCCAGAGCGCCTACATCGGCGGGCTGACCGGCATCATCAAACGCAAGAACCGCGGCACGCTCACCGTGGTGGTCTCGTCGCTGATCGCCGGCCTGATATTCGGTGCCGGCAACGTCGGGCTGCTGATGGCCTTGACCCGGCTGCGGCACTTGATGCGCGATGCCATCACCGCCAACGTGGAGGGGCTCGCGTCGTTTCTGAGCCGCATCCATTTGGAGAGTGTGGGGTTCTGGCTGAAGTTCGCGTTCGAGTTCTCGTTGCGCTACTGGCAGTTGGTCCTACTCGGCATCGTCACCGCCGGGATCATGGTCGTGTCCCTGGTCGGTTGGTGGGCATTGTCTCGGCTGCTGGAGCGCATGCGGGGCATCCCCGACGTGCACAAACTCGACGCCCCCGCCGGTGACGCCGACGATGCGCCCGTCGGGCCGGTTCCGGTGCGGTTGGAGGACGTGCGTTTCCGCTACCCCGGCGCCGCCCAGGACGCGCTGCGCGAGATCAGCATGGAGCTCCGGGAAGGTGAACACGTCGCCATCACCGGGGCGAACGGCTCCGGCAAGACCACGCTGATGCTGATCCTGGCCGGGCGGGAGCCGACGTCGGGCACCGTGCATCGCCCGGGTGCGGTGGGCCTGGGCAAACTCGGCGGCACCGCGATCGTCCTGCAGCATCCGGAGAGCCAGGTGTTGGGCACCCGCGTCGCCGACGACGTGGTCTGGGGGTTGCCGCCAGGCACCAAGACTGATGTCGAGAAGTTGCTGGGCGAGGTGGGCCTGGCCGAACTGGCCGAACGCGACACCGGCAGCCTGTCCGGGGGCGAACTGCAACGACTCGCGCTGGCGGCCGCGCTGGCCCGCGAGCCCGCGATGCTGATCGCCGACGAGGTCACCACGATGGTCGATCAACAGGGCAAAGAGGGGCTGCTGAGCGTGCTGTCCGGTCTGACGAAACGACACCGGACCGCCCTGGTGCACATCACGCATTACAGCAACGAGGCCGAATCTGCCGACCGCACAGTCAAACTCAGCGATTCGCCGGACAACACCGGCATGGGTCAGGCGGCCGCAGCGCCGCCCGCGGAGGCGAACCTGAGCGAAGCCCGGCACGCGCCGGCGCTCGAACTGGTGGGCGTCGGTCACGAATACGGCATCGGGACCCCATGGGCCAAGACCGCACTGCGCGACGTCACTTTCGTGGTGGAGCAGGGCGATGGCGTGCTGATCCACGGCGGCAACGGTTCGGGCAAGTCGACACTGGCGTGGATCATGGCCGGACTCACCCAACCCACCAGCGGCGCCTGCCTGCTGGACGGGCGGCCCACCCACGAGCAGGTCGGGGCGGTGGCGCTGTCCTTCCAGGCGGCCCGGTTGCAGCTGATGCGTAACCGCGTCGACCTGGAAGTGGCTTCGGCGGCCGGGTTTTCGCACAAGGACGAGGACCGGGTGGTGGCGGCGCTCGGCGTCGTGGGGCTGGACCCGGCGCTGGCCAAACGCAGCATCGACCAGCTCAGCGGCGGCCAGATGCGGCGGGTGGTGCTGGCCGGACTGCTCGCGTGTTCGCCCAAGGCGCTGATCCTCGACGAGCCGCTGGCCGGGCTGGACACTGCCAGTCAGCAGGGCCTGGTGCGTTTGCTGGAGGATCTGCGCCGCGAGCGCGGCCTGACGGTGGTGGTGATATCCCATGACGTCGCGGGCATGGAGACCCTGTGCCCGCGTGTCCTGCATCTGCGGGACGGTGTCCTGGACTCCGCGCCAGCGTCGACCTCCCCGGCGTTGCAGGGACCGGGAGGTGTGTCGTGACGGTGACGTCCGCCGCGTCGCGGCAAGACAAGCGCAAGCCCGGCCGTCCCGTCGTACTGCTGGTGCCGATACCCGGCGGCTCACCCATCCACGACCTCTGGGCGGGCACCAAGCTGGTCGCCGTCTTCACCATCTCGGTACTGCTCGCGTTCTACCCGGGCTGGACGATGATCGGGCTCATGGCGGCGCTGGTGCTCGCCGCGATTCGGATTGCGCGCATTCCGCGCGGTGCGCTGCCGTCGATACCTCGCTGGTTGTGGATTGTGTTGGCGCTCGGCGGTATTACCGCCGCACTGGCCGGTGGCGATCCGGTGGTCTCGTTTGCCGGCGTCGAGATTGGACTCGGCGGGTTCTTGAACTTCCTGCGCATCACCACCTTGACGTTGATCTTGCTGGCATTGGGCGGGTTGGTGTCCTATACCACCAACGTCGCCGAAATCGGTCCTGCCGTAGCGACTTTGGGACGACCGCTGCGGTTGCTGCGGATGCCGGTCGACGAGTGGGCGGTGGCTTTGGCGCTCGCGCTGCGCGCCTTCCCGATGCTGATCGACGAATTCCAGGTCCTCTACGCCGCACGACGGTTGCGCCCGAAACCGACCCCGAAGAGCCGCAAGGAAAAACGCCAGCAACGCAGGATGGAAGTGATCGACCTGCTGGCGGCCGCCATCACGGTGACGCTGCGACGCGCCGACGAGATGGGCGACGCGATCACCGCCCGCGGCGGCACCGGGCAGCTCTCCGCCAACCCGCGCAGGCCGAAACTCGCCGACTGGATGACATTGACGATCACCGCCGTGGTTGGAGCCGCGGGAGTGGTGATCGAGACAATCCTCACCGTCGCCTGAGGCCCGGGGCGCAACTGTCGCCGTGCTGCGGGTGGCTCATAATCAGCGGAGCTACCGACGGGAGGGCAGTTGCCGGATATTTCGATCAGCATCAAAGAGCAGATGCTGCGCCGGCGTCCGGTGGGTGGTGCCCCGGTCGCGGAGGGTGCTTCATCCGGCCTCAAGCGCAGCTTCGGGACTTTTCAGCTCACCCTGTTCGGTGTCGGGTCGACGATCGGCACGGGGATCTTCTTCGTGCTGTCCCAGGCTGTGCCCGAGGCCGGTCCCGGCGTGATCGTCTCATTCCTCATCGCCGGACTCGCCGCCGGCCTGGCCGCCATCTGCTATGCCGAATTGGCTTCGGCCGTACCGGTTTCCGGGTCGTCGTATTCCTACGCGTACACCACGCTGGGCGAGGTGGTGGCTATGGTCGTGGCGGCGTGTCTGCTGCTGGAATACGGGGTCGCGACGGCCGCGGTGGCGGTGGGGTGGAGCGGCTACCTGAACAAGCTGCTGCACAATCTGTTCGGGTTCTCGTTGCCGCATGCGCTCTCGGCGGCGCCGTGGGACAAGCTGCCCGACGGCGTCTCGCACGGTTGGGTGAACCTGCCGGCGGTCATCCTCATCGTCATGTGCGCGCTGCTGCTGATCCGCGGCGCCAGCGAATCGGCGAAAGTCAACACCGTCATGGTGTTGGTCAAGCTGGGCGTGCTGGGCATGTTCGTCGTCATCGCGTTCACCGCTTTCGACGACGGCAATCTCAAGGATTTCGCGCCTTTCGGGGTCGCGGGCATCGGCTCGGCGGCGGGCACCATCTTCTTCTCCTACATCGGTTTGGATGCGGTCTCCACCGCCGGCGACGAGGTCAAGGACCCACAGAAGACGATGCCGCGCGCGTTGCTGTCGGCGTTGTTCGTCGTCACCGGCGTGTACGTACTCGTCGCCGTGGCCGCGCTCGGCACCCAGCCGTGGCAGAACTTCGCAAAGCAGGAGAACGCCGGACTGGCCACCATCCTCGACAGCGTCACGCGCGGTACGTGGGCGGGCACGATTCTGGCTGCGGGCGCGGTCATTTCGATTTTTACGGTCACGCTGGTCACGCTGTACGGGATGACCCGCATCCTGTTCGCCATGGGTCGTGACGGTCTGCTGCCCGCGTGGTTCGCGAGGGTGAACCCGCGCACTATGACTCCGGTGAACAACACGGTGATGGTCGCGGTCGTAGCGTCGGCGTTGGCCGCGTTCGTACCGCTGGACAAGCTGGCCGACATGGTGTCGATCGGGACGTTGACCGCCTTCATCGTGGTTTCGGCGGGGGTGATCATCCTGCGGGTGCGTGAACCTGATCTGCCGCGCGGGTTCCGGATGCCCGGTTACCCTGTCACGCCGGTGCTTTCGATGTTGGCGTGCGGGTACATCCTGCTCAGTCTGCACTGGTACACGTGGTTGGCGTTCGGCGGCTGGATCGCCGCGGCGTTGATCTACTACTTCGCGTGGGGACGGCATCACAGTGCGCTCAATGCGGCGGAGGCGCGGGGTGCGTCGTCGTAGCACACGGTTGTGCGTCCGGTCGGACCCGCTTCAGGCGTCGAGCGTCACGTTAGCCTGGCAGCAGGTCAGCGGCGCGCGGCGGCGTTCGCCGCATCCTGAGCTTGCCGCAACGTCACCGCGATATCGCCTCTGCCCAGGAACATCTCGTCGAAGTAGGGTTGCAGCGCCTCGTTTCCGGCGGCGAATCCGGCGCCGCCGGGGGCCGGGATATGGGGGCCGTCGAGAACCGAGAAGAACGGCGTGACATCGACATTCCTGGCTTTCCAGTGGGCGAAATAGCTGGGTTGGGCCGACACGACGGCAGGGATGGCCGCACCTTCGCGCCCCAGATAGGAGTTACCTTCGCGACTTCCCATCCAGGCCAACACCTCACGCACCGCTTTAGGATGTTTCGTAGCCGAATTGCCCGCTGCGGCAATGCCGTTGGTCACACTGACGCGTCCTCGGGGTCCGGCGGGCATCATCGCGATGCCCCACCGGAAGGTGGCATCGCGGGCCACCGCCGCCAGACTGTAGGTGCCGGACTGGAAGAGCGCCATCTTGCCGGCCAGGAACTGGTTGAGGGAGAAGTCGCCGTTGTCGTTGGTGTCAGAGGCCGGCGGTGCGACGTGGTCGTCGTTGATCAGGCCGACGAGGTAGCGAAACGCTTGCAGCGCCTCGGGATTGTCGAACGCGAACTCGTTGCCGCGCTGGAACACCCCACCCGCTGACCCGATGTAGTTGAGGTAGATGGCCTGCGGGTCGTTGGCGGCGTTGTACCCCCACTGACGGACCCGGCGAAACTCGAAACCCATGGCGTCGGCGCGATGTCCGTCGGCGTCGATGGTGAGCCTGGCCAGCAGGGGCCGCAGGGTGTCGTCGGAGCCCGGGCTCCACCGCAACGTGTCCAGTTCGGCGGGGTCGACGCCGGCAGCGGCCAGCAGGTCGGCGTTGTAGAACACCGCGATCCCGGCATCGGTCAATTGCGGTACCGCCCACAGCGATCCGTTGTGCGTGAACTGGGCCACCACGGTGTGTTCCCAGTCGGCATCGGGGTTGTCGATCCTCATCAGCCGACCGCTGTCGGCGTACGCGTCGAGGTAGGCGTTGGACAGCCAGAAGATGTCGTCGGCGCTGCCCCCCGCCACATCGGTGCGCAAAGTGTCGAAATAATTCGAGAACGCCACCATGTTGGTGCGCACTTCGATGTCGGGATGCGTACGGTTGAAGGCCTCGAACGACTCCCGGTAGGCCCGCGCGATGGGTTCGGCCCACAGTCGCACGGTCACCACGATCTTGCCGTTCTCGCTGGACCGGCCCATCAGGACCGCTGTCGTCAACAACAACACGGCAACCAAAGCGGAAGCACCCGCGAACAATGTCGAGAAGCGGGGACGATTCATTTGAGCCCCGAGACCAGGATCGACGAGACGATGTGCCGCTGAAAGGCCACGAACAGCACGATCAGCGGCACGATCGCCACCGTCGTCGCCGCCATCACCAATGTCCATTGCGAGTTGTACCGGGACTGCAGGTCCGCGGTGGCCACCGTCAGCACCCGCCACTTGCGCCCACTGGTGATCACCAGCGGCCACATGAAGTTGTTCCACTGCGAGACGACGGTGATCATCGTCAGCGCGGCCAGTACCGGCTTGCTGGACGGCAGGATCACGTGCACGAGCACATCCAATGTATTGGCCCCGTCGAGGTGTGCGGCGTTGACCAGGTCGTCGGGAATGAGGCGAAAATGCTCGCGCAGCAGGAAGATCGCATACGGCGATCCGAACATGAAGGGAATCACCAACGCCCAGAACGTATTCCGCAGACCCAACTGAGCCATCATCAGATACAGCGGCACCACAGTCACGGTGCCCGGCACCATCAACGTCGCGATGTAGACCCAGAACAACCCGTCGCGTCCGGGAAAGTGCAACCGGCCGAACGCGTACGCGGCCAGGACCGAGAAAGTCAACTGCCCCAGCAGGATCACCGCAGTCATCAACGCGGTCACCGCGGCCGCCCGACCGAAACCAGTGCCGACCAGATCGGTGTAGTTGGCCAGCGTCGGCGGGTGCGGCCACTGCAGTGGCGAGCCCGTCGCAAACTGGTGTGCTGAGGTGAACGACGTGAGCAGGCCAAGGATGAACGGCGCCAACGTGATCAGTGCACCGGTCACCAGGCCCACATAGATCAGCGCGTTACGCGAGGTCATAGGTGATCCGCCTACGGAAGTACAGGTGCTGGACGAACGTGACACCGACCAAGATCACGAACAACACCACCGCCATCACCGCGGCGCGCCCGATCGCCGCCGCGCCGAACGCCTCGGCGTAGATCTGGTGAGCGACCAAATCGGTGCTGCCCTCCGGCCCGCCACCGGTCAAGGCGTAGACAGTGTCGAAAACCTGTGCGGTGCTGACGATTCCGGTGACCAAAACGAAGAACGTGGTGGGCCGCAGCATCGGCAGCGTGATGCGCCAGAACCGCTGCCAGGCGTTGGCGCCGTCGGTCCGTGCGGCGTTGTGAACGTCCTCGGGGATCGCCAGCAGTCCGGCCAGGAAAGACAGCGAGACGTAACCGACATTGGTCCAGATGACGACCGACGACACCATCGGCAGCGCCAGGTCAGGGTTGGTCAACCATTCGATGCGCCGGCCCAACAGGGTGCTGACCGCGCCGTCGGTGGGGGCCAGGATCCAGCGCCACATCACCGCGATCGCCAGCGGCGCGCAAATCCACGGCAGCACATAGAGAGTTCGAAACAACCCGGTGCCGGGAAGCCGTGGGGCCAGCATCATCGCCGCCAACAGACCCAGCACCGTCTGCGCCGGGACCACGATCGCCACGAAGATGGCGGTTACCACCAGCGAATCGCCGAAGTCGCCGTCGCGCAGGACCGAGCGCCAGTTGGCGAACCCCACGTAGTGCAACGGCCCCAGCAGATCCCACCGGTACAAACTCAACCAGACCACGACCAGGATCGGCAGCAACAGGAAGGCCACCACGCCGAACAGACTTGGCGCAAGCAGGGCATACGCCAGCGCGGTGGAGCGGCGTGGCGCGTCGGGCATGAATGTATTAAAGCCGGTCGTTACGGTGGACCCGTGACACCGAACCGGGGGATCGATGCCGACTTCCTGGACCTGCCGCGCCACGAGTTGGCGGACGCCGCCCTGTCGGCGGCCAGAGCGGCCGGGGCCAGCTATGCAGATCTGCGGATCCACCGGCTCAGCACCGAGATCATCCAGCTGCGCGACGGCGAACTGGAGACCTCGGTGCTCAGCCGCGAGGTCGGTCTGGCGGTGCGGGTGATCGTGGCCGGCACCTGGGGATTCGCGTCGCATTCCGAATTGGCACCCGACGTCGCGGCCCGGACAGCGCGCCACGCGGTGCAGGTGGCGACCGTGCTGGCGGCGCTGAACACCGAGCAGGTCCGGTTGGCGCCCGAGCCGGTGTATGCCGACGCCAGCTGGGCATCGGACTATCAGATCGACCCGTTCGGGGTCCCGGCGACGGAAAAGATCGGGGTGCTGCAGGACTATTCCGGGCGACTGCTGGACGCCGACGGGGTCGACCACGTGTCGGCCGGCTTGACCGCCGTCAAGGAGCAGACCTTCTACGCCGACACGTTCGGATCCTCGATCACCCAGCAGCGGGTGCGGCTGCAGCCGTCGTTGGAGGCGGTAAGCATTGACGCCAAGGCCGGCAGCTTCGACTCCATGCGCACGCTGGCGCCGCCGACGGCTCGCGGTTGGGAAGCCGTCGCCGGCGACGACGTGTGGAACTGGTCCGCCGAACTCGCCGAGCTTCCCGACCTGCTGTACGAGAAAGTGCGTGCGCCCTCGGTGGTGCCCGGTGCCACGGACCTGGTGATCGACCCCAGCAACCTGTGGCTGACCATCCACGAATCCATTGGGCACGCAACCGAATACGACCGGGCGATCGGCTACGAAGCCGCCTACGCCGGCACCTCGTTCGCGACCCCGGACAAACTCGGCAGCATGCGCTACGGATCCGCGGTGATGAACGTGACCGCCGACCGCACCGTCGAATACGGTTTGGCCACAGTGGGTTACGACGACGAAGGGGTGGCCGCCCAGTCCTGGGATCTGGTGCGCGACGGGCTATTCGTCGGGTATCAGCTGGACCGGGTTTTCGCGCCCCGGCTAGGTGAGTCACGTTCCAACGGATGCTCCTACGCCGACTCGGCGCACCACGTCCCGATCCAGCGGATGGCGAATGTGTCGCTGCAACCGGGGTCCGAGGACGTCAGCACCCAGGACTTGATCTCGCGGGTCGACGACGGCATCTATATCGTCGGCGACAAGTCTTGGTCTATTGACATGCAGCGCTACAACTTTCAGTTCACCGGCCAACGCTTCTTCCGGATTCGGGACGGCGAGGTGTACGGGCAGTTGCGCGACGTCGCGTATCAGGCCACCACCACCGACTTCTGGAATGCAATGGAAGCGGTGGGTGGTCCGTCGACCTGGCGGTTGGGCGGTGCACTCAATTGCGGCAAGGCCCAGCCTGGTCAGATCGCCGCGGTTAGCCACGGTTGCCCGTCGGCACTGTTCCGTGGCATCAACGTGCTCAACACCCGGACCGAGGGCGGCCGATGATCACGCCTCAGCACGTCGTCAACATCGTCCTGGACGAGGCGGCCAAGAGCGGCCGCGCCGACGAGACCATGGTGCTGGTGACCGACAAGGTCGAGGCGACGCTGCGTTGGGCGAACAACTCGATGACCACCAACGGCGTCACGGTTACCCGCAGTGTGACCGTGATTTCGATTGTGCGACAAGGGGACAGCGCCCACGTCGGCGCGGTGGTCTCAGGCGAGTCCGACCCGTCGGTGCTGCCTGGCCTGGTGGTGTCGTCTCAGGACGCCGCGCGTTCGGCGCCGGAGGCCGGGGACGCCGCACCGCTGCTGGCCGACACCGGGGAGCCCGCCGACTGGGACGCGCCGGTGCCCGGGACCGGGGTCGGGGTGTTCACCGGGATCGCCGGCCCGTTGAGCAAGGTGTTCCGTGGCCGCGACACGTTGTACGGCTATGCGCACCACAGTCTTTCGACGACATTCCTGGCGTCGTCGACGGGACTGCGGCGGCGCTACACGCTGCCCACCGGGGCGATCGAGGTCAACGCCAAACGCGGCGACGCCAGCGCGTGGGCGGGCGTCGGAACACCCGATTTCATTGACGTGCCGATGGATTCGCTGCTCGACGACTTGTCGACCCGGCTGGATTGGTCGTCGCGGTTCGTCGGGTTGCCCGCCGGGCGCTACGAGACCATCATGCCGCCCTCAACGGTGGCCGACATGATGATCTATCTCGCCTGGACAATGGCCGGCCGCGGCGCCCAGGAAGGCCGCACCGCGTTGTCGGCGCCCGGCGGCGGCACCCGCGTGGGGGAGCGGCTCACAAACTTGCCGCTGACCCTGTTCTCCGACCCGCTGGCGCCGGGTCTGGCGTGCACGCCGTTCGTCGCCGCCAGCAGTTCCAGCGAGACGATGTCGGTGTTCGACAACGGCATGGAGATCGGGCAGGTCGACTGGATCCGCGACGGCGTGATCAACGCACTGGCCTACCCGCGGGCCACGGCCGCCCGGTTCGATGCCCCGGTCGCGGTTGCCTGCGACAACCTCGTCATGACCGGAGGGTCGGCGGACCTGGCGGACATGATCGCGTCCACCGAGCGCGGGTTGTTGCTGAGCACGCTGTGGTACATCCGCGAAGTCGACCCGACGACGTTGCTGCTGACGGGTCTGACGCGGGACGGGGTGTACCTGATCGAGGACGGCGAGGTCACCGGGGCGGTCAACAATTTCCGGTTCAACGAGAGCCCGCTGGATCTGCTGCGGCGCGCGACCGAGGCCGGGATCAGCGAGAAGACGCTGCCACGCGAATGGGGTGACTGGGCGACGCGCGCCGCTATGCCGTCGTTGCGAATCCCCGATTTCCACATGTCCTCGGTCAGCCAGGCGCAATAGCGGGAATTGCCCTGGTTACCCGCGCGCTCTAGCGTGGAAAGGGTGTCTGCTCCCGCTGTCGACGATCGGCTGACGCGGTTGGTGGCGTTGTCGGATGGGCCGCTTACCAGCCTGGTGCGTCACGTGTGTGCGCAGACGCTGTCCCTGCCGAAGCTGCCCGTCGAGGAAGAGATCACCGAACCGGAATGCTCGACGGGGGGCGCCGTCGCCGAGTTCGCCGAGCAGTTCAGCACCGACGTTTCGATGATCAGCGTCGAGCAACGTTCTCTGCTGTTCAAATACTTGCGGGACAGCACCTTTCGGATTGTGGTGGGAATATTCATCGCCGACTTCGTGCCGCGGGTGCGGGCCGGGTTGGAGGCGTTGGATGTCGGATCGGAGTACCTGGGCTGGGTGAACGGCCCGATCGCCTGGGACGATTCGACCGATCCGGCCGGTGAGATGTTCGCTGTCTTCGCCCCCGCCGTCGCCCGGATGCGCGCCCTGGACCCGGTCACCTCCGAGTTGGTCCGGCTGCGCGTCGCGTCCGCGCACAACTGCCGGCTGTGCAAGTCGCTGCGGGAAGGCAACGCCCTGGACGCGGGCGGTTCGGAAGCGCTGTACGACGAGATTTCGCACTTCGAGGCGTCCAGGTCGCTGGATGACCGCGCTAAAGCAGCGCTGCGCTATACGGATGCGTTAATTTGGACCCCTGCGCACCTCGCCGTCGACGATGCCGCCGAGGTGCGCTCACGATTTTCCGAGGCAGAAGCCGTCGAACTCACCTTCGACATCATGCGCAATGCCAGCAACAAGATCGCGGTGTCGCTGGGCGCCGATGCGGCGCGGGTGGAATCCGGGACCGAACGGTATCTGATCGACGCCGACGGCCAGACGGTGTTCGGCTGACGGCGACTGATGAAAGTCGCATGCAGCGCGGTCGCAGTTCTGATGGTGTCTTGCCTGGTGAGCGGTTGTTCCGGGGGCGGTGGGAAGTCAGCTCGACCGGCGGTGGCGCCGCACGACACCGCGACGTCCCACTTGGAGCCCATCTACCCCGGCACGACGGTCTCGATCCCGCCTCCGTCATCGGGGACGACGACGTCCTCGTCGACCACGACGACCACCCGGCCCGCCGGTCGCACCCTGCCGGGCGACGGCACCTTTCGGCTGGGTGTCGACCTGCAGCCCGGCACGTACCGCTCGCCGGGCGGTGAGTCGTGCTACTGGGAGCGCCTGCGGGGCTTCGGAGGTGATACCGCCGACATCATCGTCAACGGGGCCGGGATTCTCCCGCAGACCGTGAGGATCGCGCCGACCGACGCCGGGTTCCGGACCCAGGGTTGTGGCACGTGGACTCTGGACGACGGGACGACGACCACGTCCGCCACGACGCCCGTCTCTTTGCCGCCCAATGCGCAGGCCTGCGCACCGACGTCCGGCCCGTCGGGTGGTCTCGCGCACTCGGCGGTCGGATCCTCCGACACCACCTGCCCGTTCGCTGAACAGGTACGCCAGGCCTACGGCGCCGGCGGCCCGGCCAGCGTGACGCCACGCCAGGTCGAGGCTCTCAGTCCGGTGACCGGCCAGCGCTACACGATGACCTGTGCTGCGACCGGCGCCCTCGTGGTCTGCAACGGCGGCAACGGCGCCGTCGTGTACGTGTACTAATCGGCCCGGCGGGTACGGTCTTACCGTGGCGTTTCGGCGGTATAGCGAAGTTCGCGGTCGACGGTTGCGGTTCGGCGAGGCCGTGGGGGAGCGGATCGCGATGAGCCCGGTCGGCTATCAGCTCGCGGTGCACGTGGCTCCCCACATCGACAAGGTGCTGATCCCTCGAACCAACGGCCGCTTCAGTTCGGCGGGAGTGGACAGGGCCGGTCTGGTCACCTCGACCGGCGCGAAGACCGGGCAGCCGCGCGCGACTCCTCTTGTCCTGATAGAGGATTCGGGTACCTTGCTGGCGATCGGGTCGAACTATGGCGGGCCGAAGCATCCTGGGTGGAGTGCCAACCTGAAAGCCAATCCCGAGTGCACCGTCGAGTACAAGGGTCCGCCGCGTAAGTACCGCGCCGAACTGCTCACTGGAGACGAACGCGCTCAGGCGTGGGAGACGGCGGTCGACTTCTACGCCGGGTACGACGCGTATCGTGCCAAGGCCGCGCCGCGCGAGATCCGGGTGTTCAGGCTGACACCCGTCGAAGGCTGACGGCCTGCGTCTCGTGGGTGAGGCCGCGCTAGTGTCGTGGTCGTTAGCGCCCGGGGGCGGTAGCTCAGTCGGTTAGAGCCGCGGACTCATAATCCGTTGGTCGTGGGTTCGAGCCCCACCCGCCCCACCATGACAGGCTTACTCGAAACCTTGACCGAGAAAAGATCGGACAATGTGAGTGAGTCTGTCGAGGTCGAGACAAGAGCCTCCGCTTCGCGGGGGCTCTTTTGATGGTTGGCATAGGTTGGCCGGTGATACTCGGCTTCAGCCCCGCTGAGCTCGGCGAACAGCGGTGTTTTCTGGTCACCCGCGACTTCAAGATCATCAATATACAAGCGTTCGTAGAAAGTCTGGTTGAGATGCCTACGAACGTCATCAGCAACATTCCGGTAGAGCCTCTGCGGGTCTTCGACCAGGTGCAGCGCATCCCGGAGCACTGATGCCCCGACTGACAGCTCCTCGCTGGCATTCGTTAGACCGGCCTGTGCGCGGGCCCTCTCCTTCTGGACTTCGCGAAGCTTCGCGCGGATATTCGCCTGTGGAAGTGCGTCGTCGGCTGCAAGATCGATCAACCTGGACTCGCGTTCGTCGAGTTCCTTGAGTCTGCGTGTCAGCGACGCGTGAAATTCACGCGCGCTGGTCTGGTCATCGGCGACTGCATCTTCGAGTTGCGCACGCACCTCGTGTCGAAAGTCACCGGTCAGTCGCAAGGTGTTGTAGTGCTCCACCACGGCCTCCTCGACGAGCTCGGCACGCAGGTGCGGCAGGTCGCAAAGCCCTTCCTGTCGGGCGCGGCATAAGAAGTAGCCGTAGCGCTTCTTGTTCTTGTCTATCGCCTCTGTATAGATCAGGCGGGCAGTGCGCCCCTGCTCGCGGCAACGTTGGCAGAAGAGGGCTCCCTTGAGGTAGTGGGTCAGCGCGCGATCACGCTGGCCGGTGTCGCCCCGCAGATTGAGGATGTCTTGGACACGATCGAACACGTCGTTGCTGACGATTGCCTCATGACGGCCGGGATAGACCGCGCCCTTGTAGACAACGAAGCCGGAATAGTAGGGGTCGCGCAGCATCCGGTGCAGGGTACTGTCCGATACTGGGCGAATCTGCGGCCATCGGGCAGATGGCCGAGACGTCAGCCCCCGATCAGCCATCGTTGCGGTGAGTCGATCAATGGAGTATTCGCCCGTCGCGTATAGCTCGAATGCCTTTCGTACCAAGGGTGCACGTTCTGGATCGAGACTGATGGAATTGACCATTCGCCCCTCAACTTGAACGCGGGTGTTGAGGTAGCCGATGCGGGCTGGTCCGAGCGTCCCTCCATTGACGGCCTTGTGCTGCATCTTAATTCGGATGTCTTCACCGCTGAGCTTGTTCTGTACATCGTTGAAGATGTCGGTGACGGCTTCCATCATGTCGGCGTAGACGCCGTCACCAAAATCCTCACGGGCAGAGACGAGTTTGACGTTCAGTTTGTCGAGGAGTCGCTTAGTGATGGCGGCGTCGATGTAGTTGCGGAAGGCGCGGGAGCGGGCGTAGACGATTACGTAGCGCACTTCAGGGTTCTCGCGGAGAAATGCCAGCATCTCCTGAAATGCTTGACGCTTCTCGATCGTTGATGCCGATACTCCCGGTTCTACGAACTCGCGGACGACATCGGCACCGAGGCTGTGCGCCTTCCGAGTACTCATTTCACGTTGAGTAGCAATGGAATTGCCGTCTGGATCGATGTCTACCGCAGTGTCCATCTGCTTATTGCTCGACACTCGAAGGTAGAGAACGGCTTTAGCGGCGTCCTCGAAATCGTTGTTTAGGCTCATACTATTTCTCCTTCGATGGTCGGGACGGCGGCGAGTTAGGTGGTCGGTGGGTGCGGTCCGAGAGCCTTGCGGCGGCTGACGCTGTGTGCGAGTGACTGTCAGCGAGGCTGTAGACGTACTGCGTTCGGTGCACGTAGTGCTTGATGTCGGTGATCGCCGCGTCCGACAGTTCGCCAAATTTGGCGCGAAGGTACGTGCTGAGCGATGGCAGTTCGTCTGCGTTCAGCCAGCCCACCGTGGTGAAGAGGTCGGTGGAGTTGATGTCGAGGACGCGGGCGATCGCCACAAGGCTCTCCATCCGCGGCTTGGAAATCATGCCCTGCTCTATGCGCCACACGGTGCCCGGATCGACCTCTGCCCGTCGTGCGACTTCGTTGACACTGAGGTTCAACTTCTCGCGCGTGTCTGTTAGTAAATTAATCAGTTTTACGGTTTGTTCTGGTGTCATAAGAATGGCGCCCCCTTGTACCATTAATTGTACAATGGTGCATTGATCAAAATCAATCTTTCATCCGCTTCATATAATATAACGAAACAAGACAATCATCCTGCATCGATGAATAACCCTGACGAAATCAAGGTTCACTCGGGAGCCATTACTACAGATGCTGGATGGACGGCCGCATTTGGAAATACCTTTCCCAATATCGGTCAGTTTTTACTACGACACCACGAACAATCGGATTGTAATCCGGGCTGGAGTCGCCGATTATCGATCCGTCGCGATGACGTAACTGTCGAGAGCAAAATAATATGTAGGATAGGGACTGCCAGCATCGCGTTCTCGCTTCAGGTAAGCGCGCTACGCGCAGGGAGGTTGCAGTCGCCCGTCTCATTGACGTGGCGTTTCTTGGCGCGCAGTAGATCGTCGAGACCGATGCGGCCGTCGAGCACCATGAAGAGGTCGTCGCCGGTAAATACGACAAACGGGCTGGCCGACCCGTACTGCGCCAATGCGTTGGAACTGAACGGGTTCACGCTCACGAAAATGCCAAGTGCATTGCGCCCCTTGCGTTCAACCTTAGTCTTGAAGACGTCGAGATGTTCTCGTCCGGTCGTCTCTTGTCGCCATCGCGCTTCGACGATGTAGTCGTCGGTGTCGAAGCTCAGCGATCCGTCAATCTGTTCATGAGCCAGGCTGTAGCTCAGACGAGGTTCCATGTCGAACATCAGGAATAGATCGGTCAAGAGCCCCTCGAACTCTTTGCCGCGCTTGTGCGGGTCATCGGCGCTGTGCATGGCCAAGTACCGATCGCGGAGTGCATTGAGTTCGTCCGAGAACTGTTTGATGCCCGCCTGTCGTGCAGCCTCAGCTTCCCTCGCCGCGGTCGACCGCTCGCGTGCTTCGGCTTCTTCGCGGTACCGCGCCGTCACTGTCCGTAGCCGGCCGACAGCCTCGTGAGCCTCCTGAAGGCGCAGCGCTCGGTTGTCGGGTTCCTTGATCGTCTCGACGTCGCGGAACTGCGTCATGGCGGCAACGTCGAGCATGAGATCGATCGTCGTCTGCTGGTAAGTGTGCTCGTTGGCAGCGAGCCGATTAATCAATGCATCGGCGGTCTCGCGTTTCGTCGCGCCGTTGAAGTCGAGCCCAGATAGCAGTTCCGGATGCGCACGGAGCGCGTCCCGCAGAAACGACTCGAAGGCTCGCTTGTGCCACATGATCGTCGGCAGCGCATCGCGGAGCGCCTGGTAGGCCTGCGCTGCGATCCGCTGGTGCATGTCGACCATCGTCGCACCGCTCATGCTAAAGGCGCGGCAGCGTCACGCAGGTCCCGGAATGTGTCGGAGGGTAGGTCTAGCGTCTTCGGCGGGACCTCGGAAGGAGAAGGCAAATGGCAAAGGGCGATATCGAGACCTACAACGAGGATGGGGTTTGGAAGAACCGCGTCCAGGGCAGCCAGCGGGCGTCCAACACGGCGGACACAAAGGCAGAGGCGCAAGCAGTGGGACGCGGTATGGCGCGCGACCGCGGCGTCGAACACGTCATCAAGAAGATGGACGGCACGATCGGCGAGCGGAACACCTACCCGCGCAGCCGTGACAAGAATCCGCCCAGGGGGTGACATTCGGGGGTGCTGCCCTCGATCGTTGGGCGCAGCCCGCATGGGCAGTAGATGATGCGAAAAGCCCAGTAGCGCACTATAATTCGTAGCCGACCTTCGTGATTCGCCGGCTGACCACTACCCTGGCGTGGCGTTTCGTGGAGCCGTAGGATCGGTCGATCTGACCCGTGTCCATGCATTCTGCGTGGACACACGATGGAAGATCGACGTTCTGCGATGACCGACACCCACCCTGATCCCCATTGGTGGCACGACCCTGTGCTGCTCGCGCTCGACTTCACTCCGGTCGTCGAATGCGGGGGCGTCTACGCCTCATGTTCCGTCGCTGCCCACCTGGCCTCGTGCGCTGCGTACTGACCTGCGGATGCACGCTGCTGCTCTGCGACGAAATCTTCTGGAATGTTGCTCCCTGCTTGCTCGACTTCGACGACTACCCCTGCCCTCGATGCGGCGCCGAGGGTGTCTTCATCGCTCGTGGCCGCGGAATCTGAGCAAGCTTCCCAACTCTGTGTAATCGACACTGCAATGTCGGTCCGATGTGGCACGGTTCCCGGCATGAGCCTCTCTCCTGAAGACGTCCGAGTCGTGACGGAGCGTTGCGATCAGTTCCGGGGCTCGAAGGCTCCAGACGGCTATCCGAACAGCCTGGCGCTCTGCATCGTGGACTCGGTGCAGTCGACAATGGTCCGCTACCCAACCGTAGAGAAGGTCGTCAACAGCTACCGCGCATACCGCCGCGAGCAAGGGGGCGACCCGAACACCGATAGCGCCGCGGATCTCGCGGCGACATTCGGACAGCTGAATGGTCATGAGGCATGGGCCAAGCGGATCGGCAATGGCAACCGGACGTCGACTCACAAGGGAGCGCCGCTCAAGGCCTACGCCATCGAAGCCGAAGCGAACAGCATGATCGATGTCGGAGTCCTGACTGCGGCGGATCTGCGCACGGCTGCAGAAGACGCCGACGCACTCGCGCGGGTCAAGAAGACCTGGCTGAAGGTGCCCGGTCAGGGACCGGGTGTCACGTGGCACTACGTGCAGATGCTGGCCGGAATTCCCGGCATCAAGCCGGACCGCATGATTATCCGATTCGTCGCGAAGGCACTCGATCGGAAGCTCAAGACGATCAGCACAGCATTCTGCGTCGAACTGCTGACCGCCGTTGCGGGCGAACTGTCAATGACAGCAAGCGAACTGGATCACGCCATCTGGAATTACCAACGCGGTCAGTGATGCGAAGGCCGGTTGACGAGCTAGATGGTTCCGGCAGTCCCGTTGCGGCAGATGTCCTCGACCTCGGCGATCGGCCATACGTATCCAAGATCGGACTCGTCGCTGGTTCGACCCGAGTAGACACCGACAATCTGCGACTGTGGTCGCTGCGTAATACCGATGCTGTTGTCCCTGGTGGGGACCACGGCCCCTTCGGGGATGTGTCTGATGACAACTGAGCCAGATTGCCCTGTTCGAGTCCGTGCGTCAACGAGGATGAGGGGCAGCTGCTTGCCGTCAACCACGACCCCGAAGTGCGTGTCCGAGGCGACCGTGCCTCGTATCCACAACGGGAACAAGGGGCCGGTCGATAGCGCATACGGATAGCCGACGACGAAAACATCCTGCGCTGGAGCAAGATTCGACCACTTCGTCGCCCGAGGATCGACTTCCTCGACCGGATACTTCCATGGGTATATCAGGTCATCCTCGTCGAAGTTGATGGCCTGCACCGCGACATCGACGTCACCTCCGTGTAGGGGATGCTGCTTCCAGAGGGGTGACCAATCCTCGCCGATGAGCGAGACGAGAAACTGCCGTGCACGGAACGCTGTTGACGCCGTGCGAGCGTCATCGCCGGTTGGCTGAAGCTGCCACCCTTGGGCTGGTGGCTTGGTCAACAGCGTGATTTGTAGATGGGTCGGACTGACTTCGTACTCACCGAGGTAGACGTTTGTCTGCCAATGCCGTCCGGTGAGGTTGTGCCTTGCCGTGACGAGATAGGTCTGGCCGTCGCACTCGTACACGAAAGCACTCCCATGCGCGAGCAACCGGAAGTCGTTGTCGTCAGCTTTGGCATCCGGCCCGGACGGGCTGAACAGCATGCGCAGCTGCACTGATCCCACGTACTCGGAGTGGAGCTGGATCTGCTGCTTCGGTGCCGATGCGCTCGGTTGCGTTTCGGTCATGCGCGAGGAAGGCGGATGACCCTGCTGCCCACGGCTGCCTGAACGACCACCGGCCGGGCGGCCGGCGGTTGTACTTCGAGTGTGAGGAGCACCATGGGTCGCCCTCCCACAATCTGCTCTTGCCGCACTGACACGACATGGAGCGGACGCCGCCCGCCGCCTTCGTGAGGCACCAATACGACGTCGCCACCGACTACCTCTTCGGCGAGGATTGACACCCCGCCATCACCACGTGTGCTCACCATCGCCCACCCTCCAATCGCAGCGTCCAACGTTGTGCTCACCGCGACCCTATCGACGGGTGCCGACAACCTCCTGGTGGAACGGTACGAATACGCCTCGCCGAGGTTCGCCGTTGGGCATGTGTACGCAGACTGCCGCCGTCGATTGCTCGGATCGCGCCGCGGTAGTCGGTCGCTGAGAATTCCTGCATGGCGCTGGATACTCCGTTGAACACACGCCAGCTCGATGTGCTCCGGTGGCGATTTCACCTATAAGTACGCCCATTCGACGGCTACCAAGTCGGGCGACTAACGGCAATCCATCGGCGGAGCCGTTGGGATGGTTCTTGACTGGCATCGCGGACTCCATTCCAAAGGTGCGAGTACGCAGTACCGCCGGTACCGCTTGGTGCCCGAACGTACCTGGCGCGCGAACAGGCGGCAAGACTAGGAAACGGTGCCCGCCCTTACCCCACCCGGCAGGGGCGTGGGAGTTGGAGGGGGACTAAATGACCGGCCATGTAGATCATGATCTACATGGCCGGTACACTGCCACTGTGACAAATGTCGGGATGCGAGAACTGCGCCAAAATCCCGCTCCCGTTCTGCGTGAGGTTGAGAATGGCGCGGAGGTGACCGTGCTGGTCAACGGCCGCGCCGTCGCCCGGATCGTGCCACTCGAAACGCCAGCCTGGGTAACAGGAGAACAGGCCGGTCGCATCTACGGAACGGCTGTCGACGCCGGTTGGGAAACCGAACTGCGTGAGACCCGCGAAGAAGACATCGTTGACGACCCCTGGGTTTAAACGAGTCATCCTCGACACCAGCATCCTGGTAGCAACTGATGCCGACTTGTCAGGGCTGGTCTGCCAGATCAGCTCGGTGAGCTATGCGGAGCTTCACTTCGGCGTTCACGCCGCTCCGGACGACAATGCCAGGTTGAATCGTCAGCACCGGTTAACCATGATCCAGTCCGTCTATGGCCGTGGCATCGCCTTCACCGACAAGACCGCTCACCATTACGGCCTGCTGTGCGGACGCCTACGAGCCCAAGGCCGCAGTCCGCGCGGTCGCGCCATGGACGTCATGATCGCCGCCACCGCGCTGACCCTCGGCGTCGCGTTGGTCACTAGGAACACAATCGACGTCGAGGGGCTCGGTATCGAACTACTGCAGCGTTGACGCACGGCCTTGTGATGCCGCCGATTCCTGCCCGCTCGGGTGCGTCTCATCGATGCCGCTGGCACCGAACAGGGATCAACAGGTCACTTTCCTGTTCGAGCAGGCGACGTGACCGTCGTTGTTGACTCTCTGCACGTCGAGATAGCCGAAACCGTTGTTGTACAGGCGTTTCCAAGGGCGGGTTGGCCAGGGCGGAGGCCCGGTGCTCGGCAGATTCGATGTCGTTGTGCGGCGCCAACTTTCAGCGCTAATCGTCCGTCGCCGATGTTGGTGCTGCGGTTGGGATGCCGATTGATCGGCAACCCGCCAGCAGCCGTGTCGATGCCATCGCGTAGATGGTGGGCACGCTCGGTGATCCCCGGCATGCCATGACGAGTCGCAGTTCGCATCGGTTCGACCCTGCTGAGCGCGCTGGTGACGAACGGCTCGTCTTTGTGCGTTTGCACCCATTCGATCAACGTGGGAGACGCCATCACGAGGTGAAAAGCGATCAGCTCGGCGGCAGCTTCAGCACCCGATTGTTGCCGGCATCCGCCACGTAGACATTCCCGGCGGCATCGACAGCGACGCCTTGTGGATTGCGAAGACCGTTGAACGGCAACGTGATTGCCGTATTCGACTCCTTGATCAGCTTCAGGACCCGATTGCCGTGGCTGTCGGTCACGTACACGTTGCCGTCGGTGCCGACCGCCACCCAGTCCGGACGGCCGATCACGTAAGGCAGGACAGTGTCGACCGTCGCCGTCCGGGGCAGTTTCAGCACCCGCTCGTTCTCCCGATCGATGACGAAGACGGCGCGGTCCCCACTGACCGCCACGGCCGAGGGACCCGACAAGCCCGCAAACGGCAACTCAGTCTGCTTTCTTGAATGCACACCCAGGGCCAGCACCCGATTGTTGGTCGCGTCGGTGACCAGGACGGCGCGGTCGGCGCGCGGATCGCGCGAACTGACCGCCACACCCGTGGGCTCCCCGAGGTTGGTGAACGGCAGGATGACCGGGCTGGTCGACCCTGCCGTCAGCTCCAGCACTCGGTGCCGTGTCGGTTCGGTGACCACCAGGTCGCCCGCCTCGTCGACTGCTATGTCGTCGGGATGGTCCAGGCCGGCGATCGGTACCTCGGTCTGGCTGGTCGAGCCCCCCGTCACCTCGAGCACCCGGTTGTTGCCGCTGTCGACGACGAAGACGTCGCCCTTCGCATCGACCGCAAGGCCAGCGGGTCCGGCGAGACCGGTAAACGGCAGCTGGATCTGACCCCGCGCCTTCGAATGCAGCGGAAACTGCTTGAACCCGAAGAATGCGGCGACGGCGACGACAAAGACGGCCGCAGCGACGGCAAGGGCGCGGCGACGGTTGCGCCACGCGGCCCAGGGCAGCTGGGTTTCAGTTTTGACAGAGACGTTGGTGAGTGCCGCCCGGGCAGCCCCAGCCAGTTCGTTCGCGGTCTGGTAGCGCTCATCGAGTTCCTTGGCCATCCCGCGAGCGATGACCTCGTCGAAGCCGGCGGGTATCGCAGGGTCGAGGCTGCGAAGTGAGGGCGGCTCGTTGAACAGATGAGCGGCGGCCAATCCCTCCACGCCCCCACCAGAAAACGGCGCCCGCCCGGTCAGACATTCGAAGAGCACGCAGGCTAGGGAGTACACATCGCCGCGGGCATCGGCGATGGTCTCGAGCTTGAAGCGCTCGGGAGCCATATATGCCGGAGTTCCTGGATTGAGATTCGTGCGGGTCAAGCGTGTCCCAACTGCGGGCTGCACCAGTCCGAAGTCAATCAAGTACACGAAGTCATCGCCGACGCTCAGCAGGTTCGACGGCTTCACATCACGGTGCACGAGCCCCGCCTGGTGCGCTGCATCCAGTGCCGCAGCCGTCTGCTCGATGACCCGGACCGCCTTGAGGGGGCTCATTTGACCGTCGCGACGAAGCAATGTGTGTACATCGATGCCGTCGATGATCGGCATCACCAGGTACAGACGCCCGTCTATCTCGCCGGCGTCGTAGATCGGGATGATGTTCGGGCTAGCCAGTCGGCCCGCCGCCGAGGCTTCGCGACGGAATCGCTCCTCATAGCCGGGCTCGGTAGCCAGTTCCGGCCGCAGCACTTTGACGGCCACGTCGCGGTCCAGCACGGTGTCGTGGGCGCGATATACCGAGCCCATGCTGCCCTGACCGAGCAAGTCGAAAAGCCGATAGCGGCCGAACTCCACTCCGGTTGCGGGTTCCGCCGCTGCGGCGACGGGGGAGGCGAGCGCGTCTCTGGCCGCGAATGCTAGTTCGCGGACGGTGGGATAACGATCTTCGGGCTTCTTGGCCATGCCACGGGCAATAACGTCGTCAAATCCAGTCGGGATTGCGGGGTCGACGTCGGTGGGCTTGGGTGCCGAACCCTCCGAATGCGCGGTGACGAATTGCTCGAGGCTGTCGCCTGTCACGGCGTGCTGCCCGGTCAGGCACTCGTAGAGCACACAGGTCAGTGCGTAAGTGTCGCTGCTGGGTTCGGCGGGACCGGGACCGAAACGTTCCGGCGCCCGGTATGGCCAACTTTCGACCGCACCGTCGCCAGCGGCTTGGGTAGGACCGGCCACCCCGGCATCGAGCAGAAACACAATGTCGCCGACTACGAACAGGTTTGACGGCTTCACGTCGCCGTGAACCAGCCCGGAATCATGCAGAGCCGCCAAAGCCGCGGCGGCTTGCTCGACCAATCGCACCGCCGACCTCGGACTCATCGGCCCGTCGCGACCGAGCAAGCTCTGGGCATTGATGCCGTCGAGGATGGGCATCGACTGGTAGAGCCGTCCGTCGATGTCGCCGACCTCAAGGACCGGGATGATGTGCGGATTGTTCAGCCGCGCCGCGCTGGCGACCTCGTCCCGGAGCTGCTCGCGCCGCCCGGGCTCACTCGTCGATTCCGGGAGAAGTATCCGGATGGCCACGTCGCGATCCATCGTCGTGTCATAGGCCCGATAGACCGTGCCCGAGCCGCCCCAGGGCAGCGTCTCGAGCAGACGGTAGCGTCCGAAGACCTCGTCCGCCGCCTCCGCTCCCACCGAGCCTCCCTCCGAGCGCACGAACGGTGCCTGGATGCTACAACGCCTGCGTGCGGCGCCCGGGGGCTTTCGTCGGGTCGGTCTAAGTGCTCATGTGACGGTGCTACCTCGCGCCGATTGATGCGCCGGTCAACAGTTCCGGCGCTTCGCTTCGGGAGGCTAGATGCCCTCGACCCCGAATTTCGGCAATACCTCGACCAGCTGCTTGGCGTTGATGAGGTCTTGGATCCTGGCGTTGCCGAGGAAGTACCCGTCCGAAACCTTCTGTGGTGCAACAGGTGCTACCAACTCACTTCCTCGACCAGGAAGTCGGGCGCCGGTCTCGGGCCGTGACGGTGACGACGTCCGCGCACGCTATGACCGATGGATACGGCGCGACTTCGCCCAGACCCTCCGAACGGCTACCCTGAATAAGCGGTAGCTCCGTCTGCCCCTCGCAGCGATGCTGCACGCCAATCTCTCGTCCGCGGCGCCATGCCGCGTTGTTTGGAGGAATTCACACATGCGTCTGTTCAGCGTTGCCGTCATCACGGCTGCGGCAATCCTCGGTTCGTCTGCTGTGGCGGTGGCGGCGCCGAAGGATTACTGCGCCGACCTCAAGGGCAGCAATACCGGCGGCACGTGCGAGATCCAACTCTCCGACCCCGCATACAGCGTCGACATCAGCATCCCGATGGATTACCCCGACCAGCAGCCGATCGCCGATTTCATCTCCCAGACGCGCGACGCGTTTGTCAACGCGGCCAAGTCGGGTGGGACCCAAAGTAAACCCTCTGA
This sequence comes from Mycobacterium sp. NGS67, assembly GCF_059812185.1. Taxonomy (NCBI): domain Bacteria; kingdom Bacillati; phylum Actinomycetota; class Actinomycetes; order Mycobacteriales; family Mycobacteriaceae; genus Mycobacterium; species Mycobacterium sp. NGS67. The sequence goes on along the minus strand of NZ_JCALCF010000022.1, from coordinate 22,304 downwards.
GCTGCGGATCAAGCCCACGGAGTACAACTCGGCAATTCCGCCGCGCGGAACGCAGACGGTGGTGTTCAAGGTGTACCGGAACGTCGGCGCGCAGCCGCAGACGACGTTCAAGTCGTTCAACTGGGACCAGACCTATCGCAAGGAAATCGTCTACACCGCCGCATCGGACGACAAGAAGCACACGCCGTTGTGGCGGGTCGATGATCCGCTGCGAGTCGTAGCGCCCGTCGTCCAGGCTGAGCTGGCAAAGCAACAGGCGCCGACTCCGGCCGGGACGCCCACGCCGTCGCCGCAACCGGGACAGCCGGTCACGAGCACGCCACCACCGGCGTCACCGGTGGCGCAGACTGCGCTGTACAACCCTGCCAATTACCAGAATTTCGCGGTGGTCAACGACGGGGTGATCTTCTTCTTCGACCAGGGCACGTTGCTGCCCGACGCCACGCAGGTGCTGGTGCCTCGGTCCGCGATCGACCCAATGCTGGCCTGAGACCCACTGCGGCACAGCGTATTTCGCCGCACGAAGGTTTACCTGCCGCTCGAGTCAACTCCGCGAGATCAGGTCTTCGATCGCTTGGGTGCCCCAGTCGTTGCCCAGGCGCAGTTCAGGGTTGTGCTCCGGCTCTCCGGGGTCAGGTTTGCCTTGCGTGGCAAGTATGTAGAAGCCCTTGCTGGGCGCAGCGGAAACGACCGCTATCGACTGCTGGAACATGTCGTTCTGCGCGATGTGTTCCTTCACCAGCTTGAAGACATTCGTGTCGAGATCGTTGACCCGCACGATCCGGTAGACGTGGCCCGTCACGGAAAACATGCTCGTGTTCCACTTCGACAGATCCGTCGGGATCCCCTTGAGGCCGTTCAGCTGCGTTCTGGCGTGTTGCTGAAAACCGGTGAGGTGAATGTGCAGTTGATCTTGCTTGCGACCGTGAAACGAGTTGATTCCCAACATGACGTCGACGCCCTGGAACCGTTTGGTCGCCTCATCCCAGGCCGGCTTCCACAGATTGAATGCCTTGGGCCCCCAGATTTCTGGGCATTCGACTCCCGTCACGCGAGCCCTCGGTATCGCCAGCAGGTCGTGCTTGCCCTGGCCACCGTCTTTGAGCGCCCATGATTCGTTGACGAAGATGTTGGGCGACGGATTTGCTGGGGGAGGAGCGTGGTCCTTGACGGCTCTCCACAGTTCGAGTCTGGGACCGGTGTCGTTCGGGGACCCGCAGTTGTCGGGTGGGTGGAACCCAGGGTCGGCTTGGGCCGACCACAGTGCTGTCCCAGGAGCGCGCAAGCCCGAACCCATCAGCCCGGTGATGGCGAGGACAGCTACGCCCACTAGGACTGACGTGACGAGCAAAGTCCTCTTGCCGATGCCTGCACCGCGTGAATGCACCATCTACGACTCCCTGATCAGCAGGATCACCGACCTAGCAATATAGCTGCGCGGAAGGCCAGGCGCGCTGGACCGTTTGCGGGAGATCAACTCACGTCATCGAAAACAGGTCCTGCATCACGATCACGCTGGCAACCCGCTGCAGCCCACCTTCCACCGCGATGCGCTGATCGTCGGGTGACTCGAGCAGTTCGTCGAGCGCCGTCGAGACCCGGTCCATGTCATAGATCGGCTGATCCTTCGCCGCTTGCGAGGCAAAGGTGTCCCGGTAGAAGACCAGCATCGGGTCGTTCGGGTCGCGCGTCGGGGGTGTGGTGAACGGATGCTTCTGCCGGTCATACACCTCGGGTATCAACACGTCCTTCGCCGCCTCACGCAGGACATGCTTTTCGCGGTTGCCTCTGACTTTCAGGTTCACTGGCACACGAGCCGCCGCCTCGGCCACCCGATGGTCCAGGAACGGCACGCGGCCTTCGATGGAGTGAGCCATCTCCATCCGATCGGCGAGGTAATTCAGAATGAAGTTCGGCAGTACCGTCTTGGCGTTGATGTAGAGCATCTGGTTCAGGTGGTCACGATCGGCGACGCGTTGCGCGATCGGCAGACGATCCAGCGCCGAGATCAGCGGCTGAAACTCCCGCACCGAAGTCGGGAGGTCGTCGCGTAGCAGCGGCGCCACGCTATTGGTCTGCGCCGCACCGACATTGAGTGTCGCAGGTAGCCAGCCGAGCCTTCGCTCCACGGCCTGCATCTCCGGACTGCTGACTTGATCCGGCATCATCAGCGCCCGAGTCGCAGCATTGGCGCCCAGCATCTCGTCGAGCAACGCCAGTCGCTCGTCCGCGCTCAACGTCGCGTCGTTGTTCAGCGCGTCGACCCGGTAGTACGGGTACCCGCCGAGCATCTCGTCGGCGCCCTCGCCGGTGAACACCACCTTGATGCCTGCGGCCCGGACGGCACGACTGAGGAGGTATTTGGCAACCCCGTGGCCGTTGAACATCTGCGTTTCGGCGTGCCAGACCGCATCGGCGAACGACTCGGCAATCTCGCGTCCGGTGATCGGTATCGGGTGATACGTCGCGCCGACGCGCTTGGCCTGCGCTTCAGCAACGCTGGCCTCGTCATAGAGCGGGTTCTCGAAGGTGAGCGTGAACGCGCGAATCGGCCGACTCGTTTCCTGCTGTGCGAGTCCCAGCACGGCACAGGAGTCGATGCCGCCACTCAGATACGAAGCGACCTCCACGTCGGCGACCAGCCGTTGCCGCACCGCATCCTGCAGGGCTTGACGAAAGTCGCCGACGATTTCGGCTTCGCTGCGGGTGTCCGCGCGCATCTGATCAGCGGTCGGGATCTCCCAATCCCAGTACGGGTAGATGCGAACATCGCCATCTCGGGCGATCGCGTAACAACCCGGCGGCACGGTACTGATTCCGGCGAATTCGGTTTTCTCGTGCGATCTTCCGAACCCTCCGGTGGCGCCCTCGAGATCCCACCTGGCCGGTACGCCCAGCGCCACCAACGCCTTGATCTCCGAGGCGAAGTACACATCGCCGCCCACCACCGCGTAGTAGAGCGGCTTGACTCCGAAACGATCGCGGATCGCATACATCGCGCGTTGCCGTTCGTCGGCGATGATGACTGCGAACTCGCCGCGTAAGGACGTCGCGGCCTGGATGCCCTGTTCGGCATAGAGGTGCAGCGCGATCTCGCTGTCGCTTTCGGTGGAGAAGCGATAGCCGCTGGCGCGAAGACGCTCGCGGATCTCGCGGTACCCGTAGAACTCGCCGTTCACCACCAGATGCACGAGACCATCCGGGCTCGTCATGGGTTGAGTCCCGTTGCGCAGACCGATGATCGACAACCGCGTGTGCCCGAGCGTCCACTGCTCGTCCCGCGATGTCCAGGTGCCGTATCCGTCCGGACCGCGATGTTCCAAGAGCTTGAGCGCCGCATCCCGCCGATCGCTCGAAAGGCCACGGCGTGTCATCGCGGCGAATATCCCGCACATCCTCGTGCCCTCCTCACATGGCGTGGTCGTGACGCACCGACCTGCGAGTCGGCACCGAACCCCGCCTTTGGAGCCTAGCCCCGTCCCGGTAGCGAACGCAGGACTCTCGCGCACTTGGCCCGATTGACGTCAAAGGCGCTGCCTCTCAACCTCTTTGAGGACGCTCAGACAGAGTGCTGTCCACTTCGCGCGCCCGGGTCCTCGGTCGGGGTCGCCCAGGTGCCCACCCGGCGGCTTACCCGATAGAGGGAAGTCACCGGGGCAGCACGGCCTCGATGGCGCTGATGACCTCCGGCGCGTCTGGCTCGGTCCGTGGCCGAAACCGATTCACCACCGCACCGTCCGGCGCCAGGAGGAACTTCTCGAAGTTCCACTGGATGTCGCCGGCTTTCCCGTCGGAGTCGGCGGCCTTGGTGAGTTCGGCGTAGAGCGGATGACGGTCGTCGCCGTTGACGTCGGTCTTCTCCAGCAGCGGGAACGTCACCCCGTAGGTCGACGAGCAGAACGTCTGGATCTCTTCGGCGGTGCCCGGTTCCTGACCCATGAACTGGTTGCATGGGACGCCGACGACCGTCAACCCCCGCCCGCGATAGTCCTTGGCCAACTTCTCCAACGCCGCATACTGCGGAGTGAGTCCGCACTTGGAGGCGACGTTCACCACAAGCGTTGCGCCGCCGGACAATTCAGCTAACGTGGCCGGTTTGCCGTCGAGGGTTGTCAGTGCGATGTCGTTGATGGTCACGCGATGACGCTAACACCGTCCCCCTGACCCAGACACGGGTCGCCGCGGTGGCACATCCGACGATCTGACGGCGGACTAGATTGCCCTCATGCGCATTGTTCGCCTGTTCGGTGTAGTACTGACAATCCTTGCGGCAGCCTTGCTGCTGATGAGCCCGGCCGGCGCTCAACCACCGTCCAAGCTCACCGATCACGTCACTGATGGCACCGGGGCATTGACGGGATCCGACCGGGCGGCGGTCAGCGCGGCCGTCGACCGGCTCTACCGCGATCGGCACATCCAACTGTGGGTGGTCTACGTCGACAACTTCAACAGGTTCAAACCGGAGAACTGGGCCGATCGAACGCGCGAAGCCAGCGGGATGGGTGACCACGACGCGCTGTTGGCTGTAGCCACCAACACCAAGCTGTACACGTTCACCGTGCCGCCGAAAGCCCTTACCGCCGACGAGTTGAACAGTCTGCAACGCAACGACATCGACCCGAAGGTGGCCGCCAGAGACTGGAGCGGTGCGGCGCTCGCCGCGGCCGACGGATTGAGCAAATCGGCGAGTCCCGCACAACGGACGTGGCTGCGGCCGGCGATCATCGTCATCGTCGTCGCGATCGTGCTCCTGGCGCTGTTGCTCCTCTATCGGCGACGTCGACGACGCAGGGCGCCGGCCGACGCGGGCCCGGTCGCTACCGACGGGCGGGGTTACTCGTTGGCGCAGGCTTTGTCCACCGCGGACTCCAGAGTGCGCCAGGTCTCCGATTACGTGGCGAAGTACCGCGACCGCATCGGCGCCGGCGCGCTCGCTCGATCCGAGGAGGCCCGAAGGCATCTGGCGGCCGCGCACGACAAACAAGCAAGCAATGAGCAAGAGGCCATCGCCTATGCCAACCGCGCCTCGACGCTGGCCGCGCAGGCGCAGGAGCAGGCAAACTCTGACGTGCTCAAGGCCAGTGCCCCACGACGTCGTCGGAACAGCACCGCCAGATAGGGCTTACCCGGCGAAATCCTTGGTCACGAACAGCATGTGGATTATCACCGTCTGCGCGGCGAGCATCGCGAGGCCGATACCCATGACCAAGACTCTCGCTCTGCGGAACTCGGCGTAGAGCAGTGCAAGCGCCACGTAGACACTCAGGCACGGCAATGCGTATCGGTGCACCGCCACAAAACTGCTGTTGATGGTGAAGAAGACGATCGAACACAGTCCGAAGATGCCGAGGGGAATGCCGGCGCCTCGATGCCGGAACAGTAGGTAGAGTGACGACCCGAAAATCGCCGCGAGGCAAATAAGCGGGATCGCGAAATTCACGGTGATGTTGTTGTCGAAACTGCGGATGCCGAGGATCGCTTGAGTCGTTTCGTGTATGGCTCTGCAAATCGAATAGAGGAAATTCGGCTCGAAATTAAGATAGTTCCAGGCATTGGTGTAGGCGTGGAACATCGCGAAGAAATCGTGGCGATAAATTGCGAGATATACGCCGTACAGCAAGAACCCGACGGGGGCCAAGCCGAAATAAGCGAGGTTGCGGTTGCACGCTGTTTTGATGTTCCAGTTGTAGGCCCGCAGGTATTCCAGTCCGCACAGGCCGAAGAAGAGTACGGAAGGCAGGCGTGTCGCGGTGAGGAACGCCAGCGTGAGCGCCATGAACAACCATTGCCGGCGCAGGGCGAACGCGTACGCCCAGAACCCGAGTGCGACGAAAATCGCTTCGGTATAGAACAGGTGCATGAAGACAGCGGCCGGCGCTGCGAGAAACAGTCCGACGGTGATGTGCCGAGTGCTACGAATTCCCAACTCCCGGGTGATCGTCAGCAGGGCGGCGATGGCCAAGCCAAGACAGGCGGTATTCAGCAGCAGGCCCAACTGGGGGTAGGGAATGCTATGAAAAGTAGTGACGCCCAGTGCGCCGAGAGTCAGGGGAAAGAGCGGATAGAAGGCGGGTGACTCGGCGCTGCGGAGGTAGCGCTCGTTCACGATGTTCAGATACCACTTCGCATCCCACAGCATCGTGTGATCCAAGAATCCCGACTGATTGGAGAAAAGGGTTGCGCCCAGGATGGTCATTACTGCTTGCCATAGCAGGGCGCATATCATCGCGATTCGCAGATCGGAATTCGTGATCGAGTTCGACCACCGAGCTGTCGCCGGTGTGGTGGGGGGCCGATCGGCCGGTGCTGCATCAGGGGACGATTCAACCGTTGCAGCAACAGGCTCGTCGAGCTTCTGTCGCACATTCCCTCCTAAGCGCCGGCCGTCCTACCCTTTACCCACTTCGAGGTCGTGACGAATCAGGAGTCCCGGCAAGACGCGGCTACACTGCTGTTCGCGAGAACCCCCGTGACACCTCGAGGATGGTTGTGACTCCCGCGCCGAAACCTTTCGAAGTTCATCCGTCGGGTGCGCTGCTGCACGGCACCAAAGGCGGAGCTTGCCGTGGGCGATCTGTTGGTGCCGGGGCGCCGGTCGAATTACGACGCCGACCGCCTGTCGAATCACGTTTACCTGACCCGGACCCTCGATGCAGCGGTGTGGGGAGCCGAGCTGGCGCAGGGCGACGGCCGCGGCCGGGTCTACATCGTCGAACCGGAAGGTGTGCTGGAGGACGACCCGAACGTGGCGGACAAGAAGCTGCCCGGTAACCCCACCCACTCCTTCCGCACGCGGGAGCCGGTGAGAATAGTCGGCGAGCTCACGGACTGGGAGGGGCATTCCCCCGAACAACTCCAAGCCATGCGGGACGGGTTGGCCGACTTGCAGCGGCGGGGACTTGCCGTCATCTACGACTGAATACGTTGCGCGCCAACGGTTTCCGAATCGACTCGACGAACCGAACGAGGCGTCGCTACCGTGTTGGGAGAATTCGGGCTTTCAGCTTTGCGGGGGAATCCTCGGCGGGATTCTGTCGATTTTCCCACCACGGGCTCACGCCGAAAGCCGTCACTTCGCCTCCAAAACCAAGGATTCACAACGAGATTCGCCCCAGACGCCGTGTCCCGGCGCGGCACGTCCTAATCGGCGAAATCAATTCGCACCGACACCGGTGTCGTCTCCAGCGTCTTGACCACCTTCGCGCCCAATCGCCCGAATTTGCGGCCCCGTGCGACGACGTCGTCGTCAGGTCTTATCGTCGCGACCCCATTGCGCCACTGGTTGCCCTGCCGCACACGGACATTGGGATTGTCGACGATGTTGCGCCCCCAGCCCGAGCGGGTGCCGTGCTGACTGATGACCCACGCGCCGGTGCCGTCGAACTGCACGGACACCGGAACGCGACGCGCCAGACCGGTTTTGCGCCCAACGGTCTCCAACTCGGTGGCCAGCGCGGTACGCAATCCCAGTTTGCCCATTCCTCGCACGACCGGATTGAGCACATAGCGTCCGATCGCGCGTTCCCGGCGGAATTTTCGCAACGTCTTGTCGCTGTTGGTCATGGCGATCTCCCTGTGTATACCGATCGGTCTACCGAACCATAGTAGACCAATCGGTATACTGCAACCATGACCGCCCGTGAGCGCTTGATCGGTAGCGCCATTGATCTGCTGCGCCGCAAGGGCGTGGCTGGAGCCGGGCTGGCTGAACTCCTCGAGCACAGCGGCACCGCGCGCCGCTCGCTCTACGTGAATTTTCCGGGCGGGAAGTCCGAGTTGATGACCGAGGCCACCCGCACGGCGGGTCAACTCTTCGACACGACGCTGGCGGGCACCGGACGCGAGTCGTTGGCCGCGTTCGTCGAGTCCTGGAAGGAGTCGCTGCGTTCCAGCGACTTCAGCGCCGGGTGCCCGATCGTCGCCGCCGCCCTCGGACGTTCGGAGTCACCATCGGCCGCAGACGCCGCCGGCGAGGCGTTTTCGGCGTGGCAGACCATGATCGCCGGACGCCTGCGGGCCGACGGAGCGGCCGACGACAAGGCCGAAGCACTGGCCACCACCGTGGTGGCCGCCGTCGAGGGCGCGGTGATCCTCTGCCTCGCTGCACGTTCCACCGAGCCACTCGACCGCACGGTGAACATGCTCTACGGGCTGATCGACCAGCACGTTAGCTGAATCCAACTGCGCCGCAACAAATCCGACGTGAGGGGAATATTCGGCCGTGATTGGTTGTCGAGGTCTGGGAAGCCGACAGACAGGGACAGCCATGAAGTTCGGGATCGCCACGTTCGTCAACGACGACAGCATCGACACGGTGTCACTGGCCCGCGGTATCGAAGAACGCGGATTCGAGTCCCTGGTGGTCGCCGAGCACACGCACATCCCGGCCAGCCGGGAAACGCCGTATCCGCTCGGCGGTGAGCTGCCGTCGATCTACTACCGCACCTTGGACCCGTTCGTGACGCTCGCGGCAGCCGCGGCGGTCACGTCGAAGATCGAGCTGTTCACCGGTATCGCGTTGCTCATCCAGCGCGACCCGATCACCACCGCCAAGGAAGCCGCCAGCATCGATCTGATCTCTGACGGCCGATTCGTGTTCGGCGTGGGCGCGGGCTGGAATCTCGAGGAGATGCGCGACCACGGCACCGACCCGAAGACGCGCGGTGCCCTGCTGGACGAACGGATCGAGGCCATCAAAGCGCTGTGGACCGACGAACCCGCCGAATACCACGGCAAATACGTGGACTTCCCGCCGTCGTACAGCCGCCCGAAACCGGTACGCAAACCCCATCCGCCGATCTTCATCGGTGGCGACTCCGACGCGACCGTCAAGCGGATCGTCCGGCATGAGGCGGGCTGGATATCGAATCCGTTTCCCATCGACCACATCGGCCGCCGCGTCGAGCAACTGCGCGAGGCCGCCAACCACGATGTCCCGCTGGCGATGTTCGGCGCGCCCTCCGATCTCGACTACTGGCGCGCCGCCGAGGAATTAGGGTTCGAGCAACTCGCGCTGCTGCTGCCCACCAAGCCGCGGGACGATTCGCTGCGGCTGCTCGACAAGTACGCGGAGTCGGTAGCCCGCTACCGCGCCTGAGCGCGCCGCCCAGCCCCCCGCGAGCAGACGCGAAAGCCCCCATTTCGTGCCGAAATGAGGGGCTTTTGCGTCTGCTCGCGGGGAAAGCGTGCGGGGCGAGTGACGGGATTCGAACCCGTGTATACGGCTTTGCAGGCCGCTGCCTAGCCGCTCAGCCACACCCGCACGAACCACCACCGTGCCAGCACCGGGCGTCTGGGCCCAGACTTTGACTCGGCCGAATCATATTGGCCTAATCTCGCCGCATGAACCGGGTGATCCGCCGCCAGCTGAACATCTACGACTTCCGCGCCTGGCAGGGCTGGGCCGCGTTCCTGCTGGACCACACCTGGGGGGCGATGGGCACCGTCCTGGGCTACGGGCTGCAACTCGTCAACGAGCTCATGCCGAACTCCGGTTACGACCCCACCCTCAGTCAGCGGGCGGGTGCCCACGTCTACCGTGGCGGCGTCGGGCTGCCGGGCTTCGTCACCACGCTGGGCAACGTCACGACCAGCCTCGGCGCCGGGCCGGGCACCGAGAGCCTGATGGCCGACCACGAATCGGTGCATGTCTGGCAGAGCAGGATCTTCGGCCCGCTGTTCCCGATCACTTACGTCGGCTGGATGGTCGGCGGCGTCGTCGTCGGCACGGGCTACTGGGTGTTCCACCGCGAGCAGAACTGGTACCGCCTGGTCGAAACCGTGGCCTACTACGACAACCCGTGGGAGGTGTGGGCCTACGCCAACCACCGCAACTGGCCGCCGGTGAACGCGAACCCGACGTTGCTGTGGCCGCGTCGGGGTTGCGTCGAACGGCCCAACCGAAAGTCGCGTCCCCGATAATCGGCGCGTGACAGCAAGGCCGGTTGAGCGCGGATGGCGCAGCGGACGGGCACTCAGCGCGTTCGTCGTCTATCTCGTCGGCGCCGTCGCGCTCACCTTCCGTGCCTGGACAGGACCGAGATCGGGATGGGCCGGGAACTGCTGCGATCAGCACCAGACGATCTGGTTTCTGGGCTGGCCACCCCACGCGCTGGCTAACGGGCTCGATCCGTTCTTCACGACCCAGATCAATGCGCCCGATGGCGTGAACCTGATGTGGAACACCCCGATGACGCTCCTGGGGCTGCTGGGCTGGCTGCCGGCCAAACTCGGCGGTCCGATCTTCGGGTTCAACGTCCTGATGGTCCTGGGCATCGCCCTCAGTGGTTTCACCGCGTGGATCGCGATCCGCCGCTGGACCGGCGATGGCGCTGGTCCCCTGGTCGGTGGTGCGGTCTACGCCTTTTCGCCCTACGTCGCCTCACACGCGGCTCTGCACCTGAACCTGGCCACCTCCTGGGTCCCGCCCCTCTTCCTGCTCGTCATCGACGAACTCTTGGTAACCCGGCGGCGGCCACCGTGGCAGTCGGGGCTGGCGCTGGGAGCCCTGAGCGCCGTGCAACTCCTCATCACCGAAGAGGTGTTAGCCACCAGCGCCGTAGCGGCCGCAGTGTTGGTGGGCGTGATGGCGTTGGCGCGTCGCGACGGCCGAGTCTGGTCGCGGTGTCGCGCCGGAGCCGCCCGGCTCGCTCCGGCGCTAGGGCTCGCAGCTCTCACCTTCCTGCTGCTCACGGCCGGGCCGCTCGTCGCCCAGTTTTTCGGACCGCAGCGCATCCACGGACCGGTCCAACATCCCGAGACGTTCTCGACCGATCTGCTCAACCTCGTCGTTCCGACGCCTTACCAACTGCTTGCCCCGGACGTGGCGACGCACATGTCCCACCAGTTCACCGGTCTCTATCACGAGGCGACGGGTTACCTGGGCCTGCCGCTGCTGGTCCTGCTGGCATGGGTGGCAGCACGCCAGTGGAACGACCTTCGGGTGCGCGTCGCGAGCGTCACCGGGGCGCTGCTGATGGTGCTGTCACTCGGTCCCTGGCTGCACGTGGGCCACGAAAGGCTGCCCGTGCCGCTGCCGTGGCTGCCGCTGGGCGAGCTACCGCTCCTCAAACACGTTCTGCCGGGGCGCTTTACAGCTTTCGTATGGCTGGCCGTCGCCGTGATCGTCGCGATCGTCATCACCCGGGCGACTCGCCCGCAACCGCGACCGGCGCTCCGGTGGCTGCTGGCCGTCGCCGCGGCACTCGTCGTGATCGTGCCCGCTCCGCTGCAGCGGCAGCCGTTCCATACCCCGTTATTCTTCCGCACGTGGGCGAGCCACAACATTCGTCGCGACGAAACAGTCCTCGTCGCACCGTATTTCGTCAACGGTGACCAGGCAGCCCCGATGGTCTGGGCGGCGGAGGCCGACTACGGGCTGCGGATGCCGGAGGCATACGCGTACCTGCCCCAACCGGACGGCCGGACCATCACCGGACCGTGGGCCACGCGGCTTTTCACGATCATGCGCACGATCCAGGAGGACAAGACCTCGTTCCGGGCCAGAGGAGAGGTGCGTGCGCAGGTCACCGCGAATCTGCGGTTCGCCGACATTCGCCACGTGATCGTCGGGCCGATGCCGGCATGGACTGAAATGATTGCGTTCTTCGCCGACCTCTTCGGTCGGGCGCCAGAATTCGTCGACGAGATCGCGATCTGGCGCGACATCAACGTCCGAGGCGTCGTGGCCGCACCCCGATAGGAGAAAGCCCATGCGAATCGGACTGATGGTCGGATCCGACAAAGAGCGTTCGCGCGCCGAGCGCCTGCCCGGGTTGTTGGAGGACGCGAAAGCCGCTGAAGCAGCGGGCTTCAGCTCATTTTGGATGCCGCAAGTTCCTGGCTATCTGGATGCGCTGACCGCTGTCGCCTTGATCGGGCAGGTGACCGAGCGCATCGAACTCGGGACCGCGGTGGTACCGATCCAGACCCGTCACCCGCTGATCATGGCCCAGCAGGCTTTGACGACGAGCATTGCCTGCGGCGGCCGGTTCACCCTGGGCCTGGGCCCTTCGCATCACTGGATCATCAGCGACCAACTGGGGCTTCCCTATGACAGGCCGGCCCGTCTGGTGCGCGACTACCTCGAGGTGTTGGCGGCGTCATTTTCCGGCCCCGGACCCGTGCGGGTCACGAACGAGACGTATGACGTCAACGGCTCGATCGATGTCGCCGATGCGGCCGAGATGACGGTATTGCTTGCCGCGCTTGGGCCCACCATGCTGCGGCTTGCCGGCGAGCGGGCCGGCGGCACCATTTTGTGGATGGCCGACGAGCGTGCGATAGGGGATTACGTCGTCCCGCGGCTCACCGCGGCCGCCGCCGGCCGGTCGGACCCACGAGTGGTCGCAGGCGTTCCAGTGGCACTCTGCTCGAACAGCCAGGCCGACCAGGCCCGCGCGGATGCGAGCGAAATCCTCGGCCATGCGGACTTCTCGCCGAACTATGTCCGCCTGCTGGAACGAGGAGACGCACAGGACGTCGGCGACACCATGGCGGCCGGTGACGAATCGGCCGTCTTGGCGCGGCTTCGCAGCTACCGGGATGCCGGTGTCACGGACCTGGCCGCACGAATCGTGCCGCTGGGCGAGGACCCGGTGGTCCGGATGAAGTCACGGTCCCGGACCCAACAGTTCCTCGCGTCCATCTGCACCGACCTCTAGCAAGTGGTCCCGACGCCCGGACAGCGTTGTGTGACGCCGACAACGGCCCACCGCGCCGTTGTCCGGTTCGGGCAAACCCGTTGCGCCCTTTGCGCGCCACAATGAGCGAAGTATCAACGCTGCCCGCCCCGATAGGAATCGTCGATGACTACCCCGCGTCGCCTTCGTCGACCGACACCCATGCTGATTTGGGCTGTGCTGATCATCCTGGTGGGGTTGCCGATCGCCGTCGCCGTCGGCATCGCAGTCCACGACTCTCGCAGCAACTTCTACGCCCAGCACGCCCAGACCAGCCAGCAGGTGACGGCGGTAGTAGCCGGCGACGACGCCGTCTACCAGCCGCTGGCCGACCCCAGGACGGTCAGCGTGCCTGCCCGCTGGTTTGCGGCCGGAACCGAGCACGCCGGTGCGGTAACGGCACCCCGAGGCGCGAAAGTCGGTGATCTCGTTGACATCCGGGTGGATGCAGCGGGATACCACATCGGTCAGCCGTCCCGATCCGCACTCGACGAATCCGTGGCAGCGGCCGTGTCCACCTGGTTGAGTTTGAGCATTGTCACCGCTGTGCTCGTGGCCGCCAGCCGATCGGCGCTCAGGCGCATCCCGGAGACCAGCGGTCGCGGTATCGGCCACCCGGTCGCGCGTCCCCGACTGGCGTAGCAGCACAGCAACAAGCACCGCTGTTCGTCCGATAACGGTAAGCGCGGCGGCTCGAATTCACTTCCACGATCGCGATCAGTGACACCAACTAGGGAGGTACGTAATGGATTACGTCGAACGGTTTGACGGAGGACCGCGCTCGGCGATCGTCGTCGGCGCGGGCATTGTCGGATTGTCGACGGCGTGGTTCCTCCAGGAGCGCGGAGTCGACGTCACCGTGGTGGATCGTGTCGAGCCCGGAGCCGGGGCGTCGCGCGGCAACGCCGGCTGGGTGGCACCGGGGCTGGTCCTTCCGTTGAATTCGCCTGCAGTGCTGCGGTATGGGTTGCGTTCCCTGCTCGACACCAAAGCACCGCTGCACATTCCGCTGACCCGGGACATCGGATTGGCGCTCTTCCTGCTCCGATTCGCGGCGAACTGCCGGCCATCGTCCTACCGACGCGCGCTGGATGCCAACGTCATCCTCAACGAGGACTGCATCGAGGCTTTCGACGTGCTGATCAGCAACGGCGTCGACGCGCCGGTGACCGATGCGCCCATCACCGCCGTGTTCGAGACCTCCGCCCAGGCGCAGCGCTTGCTGACAGAGCTACGCGAGCTCGAAAAGGCCGGGCAGGCAATGGATATCACCCCGCTCTCGGGGGCCGCGCTGCACGATGCGGTGCCGCTGGCCGGCCGCGCGGCCACGAGCGGCCTGAACATCAACGGACAGCGCTTCATCGATCCGCACCGATTCGTCACGGCCCTGGGGCGCGCGGTGACCGAACGCGGAGCAACGTTGTGCCGACGGGACATTGCCGGGATCGGCCGCCGGGGCGGCCACGTCGTGGTCGAGTCGGAGCGCGACGAGCCGCTGGCAGCCGAGGCAGTAGTTGTCGCCACCGGCGCGCTGCTGTCCCGATTGGCGGGCAACGGGTTGCGTGTCCCGGTGCGTGCCGGTCGCGGCTATTCGTTCACGGTGCCGGTGGAACGTCCGATGCCAGGTCCCATCTATCTGCCCGACGTACGGGTGGCGTGCACGCCCTACCGAGGCGCGATGCGTGTTTCGGGAACCATGGAATTCCGTGGCCCGCACGAACCCGTCATGCCCGCACGGGTGAACGCCATCGTGGCCTCTGCCGACCCATTGCTGGACGGAGTGCGCTGGGAGGACCGCAGCGATGTCTGGGTCGGCTCGCGCCCGGTCACCCCCGACGGTCGGCCCCTGATCGGTGAGGTGTCACCCGGGGTCTTCGTGGCCGGCGGCCACGGCATGTGGGGCCTCACGCACGGGCCGGTGACCGGACGGCTGTTGGCCGAACACATCACCACCGGCAAGCAACCGCAAGCGCTTCGCGACTTCGATCCCGTACGCAGGGTAGGCCGCTGACCCGTTGCAACGTGGTGTTCACAGATCTCGGCTTTTGGCGATGTTCTCCACGATGATCTGGCAGGCGGTGTCGTAAAAGGCGCTGATCAACGTGGAAAACGAGAGCTCGAAAGGATAGATCATGTGTACCGCCAGTGGTTCGAGCGTCCATTCGGGCAGGATCGGCACGATGGTGCCTGCGCGCAGTTCCGCGGTGCAGATGATCTGCGTGGGCATGACGCCCACACCGAGGTCCTGCAAGATGTACTGCTTGCACACCTGAAAGTTGTTGGCGCGGGCGCGTACCGGCGGTGACAGCTCGTATCGCCGATGGTGCCGGGCGAGGGCGAGTCTGCGGGGTCCGCCGAAGCCGAAGTCGATGAACGGCACGTCGTCGAGTTGCGCCGGTTCGCTGAGGGGATGGCTCAGCTGCGCGACGAAATCCCTTGAGGCGCACAGGAACAGCTGCAGATCGAACACCTTCCGTGCAATGAGCGTCGAATCCTGCAGCGGACCGGGACCGAATACCACGTCGAAACCGTCTTTGACCGGGTCGACCATGTTGTCGACCAATCGAATGTCCAACCGCGACTGCGGATAGCGCTGCAGGAACGTGGCTCCGACCCGCGATGCATAGTCGATGCCGACGAATACCGGTATCGCGACCCGCAACTCGCCCTGGGGTTCCTGCCTGCTCGCTTCGACCAGTGCACGTACCGCGTTGGCTTCGGCCAAGATGCTCGTCGCGTGGGTATAGATCTGTTCACCGACGTCGGTGACGGTGAGTTGGTGCGTGTTCTTGCGCAGCAGCTTGATGCCCAGATCGGACTCCAGCCTGGTCAACTTCCGGCTGACCGTGGACTTGGGCATGCCGAGCAGCCGCGCGGCCTTCGACAGGCTGCGGCTTTCGACGACCTTGCCGAATATCAGCAGGGCATCGACGTCGAATGTGAGGTGCTGTTCCATGGGGAGTGTTCCAATCATGCAACAGGCAGTTGCGTTTTTGCGGCTGTTTCGACGGAATCCGCAGCTGTTACCGTCGGCGCGAGGAGGGGCCCATGAGTCACCACAGCCCAGTGACCAAACCCGCAAGCGGCCATTGGACCGACGCTTACCCAGAACTCGGCCGCGGCCCGGTATCGCTCGAAGACTGCGTGTCCGAAGAGTTCTACGAAAAAGAGCGCGAGCACGTCTTCAAGAAGACGTGGCTTTATGTAGGCCGGGTCGAACGGGTTCCGCGCTCGGGTAGTTATTTCACCCGCGAACTGAAGGTGTTGAACACCTCGATCATCGTCGTGCGCGGCAAGGACGGGGTGATCCGGGCTTTCCACAACATCTGCCCGCACCGGGGCAACAAGATGTTGTGGGAGGACGACCCGTTCAAGGAAGTGTCGGGCCGGGCGCCGTTGCTGTACTGCCGATTTCACGGCTGGCGCTACAAGCTGGACGGCTCGCTGCATTCGCCGACCCGCAAGGATCTGCTACTGGATTTCGACGCCGACAGCTGCCGGGTGCCGGCGGTGCAGTGCGAGGTGTGGGAGGGTTTCATCTTCATCAACCTCGACCCGCACAACACCGAGCCGCTGCGTTCGTACCTCGGTGAGCTCGCCCATGGCATCAAGGGTTATCCGTTCCAGGGCCCGCACCAGGTCTACAAGTTCTCCGCCGAACTGCAGTGCAACTGGAAGATATTCGTGGACAGCTTCGCAGAGAGTTACCACGGGCCCTACCTGCACGCGACGTCGTTCGGCAGCGTGACCGCGGAGGCCAGAGACGCACTGGACAAACCGAATCCGTTCACCGACGCCCTGGCCTATCAGCTCAGCGGCCCGCACCGGATGTTCTCGTTCTCCGGCGAGCCGTCGCGAAAGACGGAGTACTCCAAGCCCATCGAGTGCGTCATGGAGGCAAGCGCGGCGGGACCGTGGAACAAGAAACTCGATCGGGGCCCGATGCCCCCGGGCATCAATCCCACGAGGTCGGAGAAGTACGGTTTCGACTCCTTCCAGTTTTTCCCCAACTTCGTGATCATCTTCGGTTCATCAGGTTTCAGCACCCATGCGCACTGGCCGACTGGCCCACACTCGCACCTGTTCGAAGTCGAGATGTTCTATCAGCCGCCCAAGACGCACAAGGAGCGGCTCGGCCAGGAACTGACCGTGACCTATCTCAACGACATCATCTTGGAAGACGCCAGTCCCTCCGAGGGGCTGCAGGCGATGCTCAACAGCGGTGTCCTCAAACAATTCACGATGAACGACGAGGAGATCCTGTTGCGGCACCTGCACAAGGTGGTCGGCGACTACGTCGAGGCCGGTGCGAAGGCGAAGGCAGGTCAGCGATGAATGCCGTTCTGCCGGAGGAATTCTCGCATCTCGAGCACCTGGTGCCCCAGTGGGCGATCGAGGACGGCCACGAGCGCTACGTCAAGCGCGTCAACAGTTCCATGGATCAGATCCGCGCGTTCTACAACGAGGTGTTTCCGCACGCCGAGGAAGCGGTCGCCTATATCGACAAATTCGACTACGCCGAACCGCTGCCCGACGACGTCGCGAATCTGCGCAATCTGCTCTACTCGTTGATCACCGTCTCGCTGGCAGTCGAGCTGTGGCAGCAGCCACGGGTAAAGCATTCGGCCAACACCATTCTCACGAGAATGAGCTGAGGCCATGAGCCTGGGCTCCGCACAGCTGGAAATCATCGACCTCACACCGAACATCGGCAGCGAAATACGAACCGACCTCGACACGCTGCGCAGCGGTCTGGCGGCCGGTTCGATCCGCGAGATCCTCGAGCGCCGGGGGGTGGTGTTCTTCCGTGGGCTCGATATCGGCGACGAGCAGCAAGTTGCCATCGCCCAGACGCTGGGCACCGTCGTGGCGAACGAAGGCGAGGGAGGCATCAACAAGATTTCCCTCGACGAAAAGGTGAACCAGCGCGCCAGATATCTGAAGGGCTCGATGTTCTGGCACTTCGACGGTTCCCTGCAGCCGTTGCCGAACCTGGCCACCCTGCTGCGGGCGGTACGGCTGTCCGACACCGGTGGACAGACCGAATTCTGCAACACCTACCGGGCCTACGAGGACCTCCCCGAAGACGAAAAGCTGCGAATAGCGGAATTGCGGGTCGTGCACAGTGCGGAGCGCTCCCAGTACTACGTCAGCCCGGAGATGAGTTACGCCGAGGTCGAGTTCTGGCAGAAGTCACCCACCAAGGCGTGCCCGCTGGTGTGGACCCACCAATCCGGCCGTAAGTCGCTGCTGTTGGGGGCGACGTCCGATTATGTCGTCGGGCTGCCGGTCGAGGAAAGTCGCGCTTTGCTTGCCCGCCTTCGGGATTGGGCCACCCAGCCCCAGTACGTCTACCAACATCAGTGGCAGCCGGGTGATCTGCTCATCTGGGACAACACCGGAACCATGCACCGGGTGCTGCCCTATGCCGAAGACAGCGGTCGACTGATGCACCGAACCATCCTGGCGGGCGAAGAGCCGCTGCAGTGAAGCTGGGCATCGCCTACCGGGACGTCGACCCGGACGCCGCGGTCATCTCGTCCTCGTCAGCAGTGGGCGGCTGGGACCGCATGCCGGCTCACGTCTGAGTTCGTCGGAATTGCCGGTTCCGCGCGGTCGAGGAACCGACCCGGCGCAGAGCTTCGTGCGGGAAGCGATCGCATCGTTAAAAGGACACGGCGCCGAACTGCGATGACCCAAGCGCCAAAAAGCCAGGCCCCGAGGATTAGGTTTGATCCCATGAGCAAGGACCGCGGTGAATCCGCGTTCACCTGGCTAGGGCGGCGCGACCTGGTGAGCCAAATGCACGAACAGCTCGACGAGCTGGTGGCAGCGCGCGACCAGATGGAGCAACTGGTACGGGTCATCGTCGAGATCGGCTCGGATCTGGACCTGAATGTGACGCTGAATCGCGTCGTCAAGGCGGCGATGGAGTTGACCGGCGCCCGGTACGGGGCGCTGGTGATCCGCGCCGCGGAGGGCAACCCGGTTTCGTTTGTCCGCGCAGGTATCGGCGATGCCACCGCGCGACGCCTCGGCGACCTGCCGGTCGGTGATGGTGTCCGCCTCGACGACCTGAGTGCGCAGTCACCGGTGATCGAACTGGGCCCCCAGGACCCGCCGCTGCACGCGCTGCTGGCGGTACCGATCACGGTCCGGGCAGAGGACTTCGGCAGCCTTTACCTAGCCGACGACCGGCCGGGGCGAGTGTTCACCGATGCCCATGAAGGCACCGTGTGGGCGCTGGCCACGGCTGCCGCGGCCGCCATCGACAATGCCCGACTCTACGAGCGCGAACGCGAATCGGCGAAATGGACGAAGGCCAGCCGCGAGATCACCACCGCGCTGCTCTCCGGTGACCCGCAGACCGGACCGCTGCAGCTCATCGTGAACCGAGCGCTGGAGTTGGCCGACGCCGAGCAAGCGATCCTGCTGGTTCCCGGGGAGCCCGATCTGCCCGCCGCTGAGGTGGACACCCTGATCGTCGCGGCCACCGCGGGCCGGTACGCCTCGGAGGTCATCGGTCGCCAGGTTCCGATGGAAGGCTCTACGACCGGCGGGGTCGCGCGCCGCGGCCTGCCGCTGATCACCGATTCCTTCGCATACCCGATCGAAGGTTTCACCGACGTCGGTGAACGCCCGGCGATCGTGATGCCGCTCATCGCCCAAGACGCCGTACTGGGTGTGATCGCTGTTGCGCGTCACCCGCAGCAGCAACAGTTCAGCGACGATTACCTCGAACTGGTCAGTGACTTCGCCCGCCACGCGGCTATCGCCCTGGCGCTGGCGGCAGGCCGCGAGCACGCCCTCAACCAGGAATTGGCCCAAGCAGACACCGTCGATGACGCGCTACAGGCCGCCGCTGAGGAGCTTCGTCGGCAATGGCGGGCGCGCCGCGTCCTGGCCGTCACCTTCCCGACGGGCAGTTCTCCCTTGGAGAACGGGTACACACCGCAGATCGTGTCGGTCGGTGAGTCCGTGCGCTGGGCCGATTTACCGTCTCGCACAAGACAACTCGTCAGCGCGTTGCGCGAAGGCGACCTTCTCACACCTAACATCACCGAGCCCGGCACGGCCGGTATCGCGCTGCAACATCCCGAGGGCGTGCTTGTGGTGTGGATCGATCTGGCCGAGCAACGGCCGTTCACCCTGGAGGATCAGACCTTGCTGACGGTGCTGGCCGGCCGTCTCGGACAGGGCCTGCAACGGGTGTACCAAGTCGACCAGCAACGTGAAACGGCTCTCGCGCTCCAACACGCGATTCTCGGGCCCGCTGATCTACCGGGCGGGTTCGCGGTGCGCTATCAGGCAGCCAGCCGGCCTCTGCAGGTCGGCGGGGACTGGTATGACGTCATCGAGTTGGAGGACGGCCGGATTGCGATGGTGGTCGGCGACTGCGTGGGCCACGACCTCGCCGCGGCCACCGTCATGGGCCAGGTCCGAAGCGCCTGCCGGGCGCTGCTGTTCGAAAATCCCAGTCCCGCAGCGGCGTTGAGCGGGATGGACCGTTTCGCCTCGCGACTGGCCGGGGCCCAGTGCACGACTGCCGTCTGCGCGGTGCTCAACCCCGAAACCGGCGAGCTGGTGTATTCCAGCGCCGGACATCCGCCTCCCATCCTGGTCCGGTCCGACGGCACCGCGCAGGTACTGACCGACGGTCACACCATCGCGTTGGGGGTACGGCGCGACTGGAACCGTCCCGAAGCCCGGGTGACCATGCCGGCGCGCTCCACGCTGGTGCTTTACACCGACGGGCTGGTGGAGCGGCGCCGCACACCCCTGGAGCAAGGCATCGCAAAAGTCGCCGAGGTGACGGGGGACGCTCGCGCCGACCCCCTGGACGAGTTGGCGAACGAGATCATGTCCGGTGTCGCGCCCCAGGGGGGCTACCAGGATGACGTTGTACTGCTGCTGCATCGCCATCCTGGCCCACTGGAGTTGAAGTTCCCGCCCGACGCCAGTCATCTAGCACCGACCCGCACGGCTTTGCGTACCTGGTTGACCCGAGCCCGAATGCGACCGGACCAGACCATGAACGTGCTCATCGCCGCCGGGGAAGCCGTGTCCAACGCCATCGAGCACGGGCATCGCAACAATTTGCACGGTTCGATCTGCGTGGACGCGGTCGCGCTGGGCGACGAGGTGCAGTTGACGATCACCGACACGGGGACGTGGAAGCCACCTGAGCCGTCTACCAAATCTCAGCGCGGACGCGGTATCACCTTGATGCGGCGACTCATGCACGACGTGACCATCGACACCGACAACGCCGGAACCACTGTCCGCCTATCCGCGAGGATCGCCTGATGCCCACATTGCTCACCCTTGAGACGGCGCGTTCCGACGACGGCAAACTGGTGCTGCTCGCGGCGGGGGAGATCGATCTGAGCAACATCGACGCCTTCAATCAAGCCCTGAACACCGCAAGCGCCGAAGCGGAGACTGCGGGCGGAAGGTTCACCGTAGACCTCAGCGCCGTGGAATATCTGGACAGCGCGGCGATCAACGCGTTGTTCGCGCACGCCGACCATATTCAGCTCGTCTCCCACCCCCTGCTGGTGTCCGCTCTCACCATGAGCGGCCTGGCCGAACTGGTCAGCATCGAAACCGCGCCCGAGGCCGAAGTCGGCTGACCAGCCCCCGGCTGAGCTCGTCGAACTCTGCTATGTGGCTGACAATCCTGGTGATGGCCTTGGCCGTCAGCCTCGAACCGTTCCGGATCGGCATGTCGCTGCTGATGCTCAACAGGCCTCGGCCGGCGTTGCAGTTGCTCGCATTCCTGCTCGGGGGTTTCGCGATGGGGATCACGGTGGGCCTGGTCGTGATTTTCGTCTTGCGACGACGGCTGGTCGCGTCCGGCCACGTCACGTTGCCCAACGTTCAGGTACTCATCGGTGCATTGGCCCTGGCTGCCGGCATAGTGCTGGGTGTCACCGTCGCCTTGCGCCGCCGCGCCGACTCGACCCGACGGACGGCCGACACCCTCGTTCGCGAGGCGGTCCTCGCCAAGTTGCCGGCGCGGGTGCGCCGAGTGCTGGGCGGTCACTCGCTATGGATCGCGACGGTGGCCGGTCTGGGAATCGCGTTGCCCTCGGTGGATTACCTGGCCGCTCTGGCGGTGATCCTGGCTTCGGGCGCGCCGGCGATGACCCAGGTCGCGGCGTTGCTGTTGTTCAATGTGACCGCGTTCGCCGTGGTCGAGGTCTCGTTGATCGCTTGCCTGCTGGCTCCGGACGCCACCCAGCGGTCGCTGACCGCGCTGAACAGCTGGGTCGCCGCACGCCGTCGACTCGAAGTCGCCGCTCTGCTCGTGGTGGTCGGCTGCGTGCTGGTGGTAGCCGGCCTGACGGGGCGTTGACATCTGAGATGTTTCGAACACGTGTGCGACGGATATCCGACGGGGATGAGTAACGCGAACGACGACAACCGACAAGCGCCGCAAGAGAACCCCGAGAAGGACACGTCCGAGTGGGTCACCGGAGACGAACCGATGACGGGTGCGCAACGCAGCTACCTGGACACGCTGGCCCGGGAGGCCGGGCGTGAGGTCCCCGACGATCTCACCAAGGCGAACGCGTCGGACCTGATCGAAGAGTTGCAGCAGCAAACGGGACGAGGCGCCCG
>NZ_JCALCF010000021.1:0-93834 GCF_059812185.1 Mycobacterium sp. NGS67 | reverse complement strand
GCTCGCGCAAGGAAGGGTGACCCGCGTAAAGAGCGTGGGGGCAAGCGTAAAGAAACCGTCAAGGCGGCAGCTGCCCGACCTTCGCCACGCCTAGCGTTCCAGCTGGCCCTCACACCGGGGGATCGACTGGCGCGGAAGTGGAGACGGAAATGTCGGTGGTGGCCTACCTCGCGCTGACCGCGGCGATCTTCGCCGCGCTCAACGCATTGCTGAGGCTGGATTCATGAACATCGCAAACACCGTAGGTCTGGTCCTGGCCGTCTTCGTCGCGCTGTTACTCGCCGCGGCGCTGCTCTATCCCGAGAAGTTCTGATGAGCCAGACCGCAGCCGGGGTGCTGTTCCTGGCCTCGCTCGTCGTCGCGCTCGCCGCGGTGCATGTGCCGTTGGGCGACTACATGTTTCGCGTCTACAGCTCGGAAAAGCATTCGCGCCTCGAGCGTTTCGTCTATCGCATGATCGGCGCTGACCCGTCGGCCGAACAGACCTGGAAGACCTACGCACGCAGCGTGCTGGCGTTCTCCGCCGTCAGCATCGTCTTCTTGTTCGCCCTGCAGCTGGTGCAGAACAAGCTGCCGCTGCACCTGTCCGACCCGGCAACCCCGATGACACCGGCCCTGGCCTGGAACACCGCGGTCAGTTTCGTCACGAATACCAACTGGCAGGCCTATTCCGGCGAATCGACGCAGGGCCATCTGGTGCAGATGGCTGGTCTGGCGGTCCAGAACTTCGTGTCCGCGGCGGTCGGCATGGCCGTGGCCGTGGCACTGGTGCGCGGATTCGCCCGCCGCCACACCGACGAACTCGGCAACTTCTGGGTCGACCTGACTCGCGGCACGCTGCGAATCCTGTTGCCGCTCAGTGTCATCGGCGCGATCGTTCTGGTCGCCGGCGGCGTCGTGCAGAACTTCCACCTGCACGACCAGGTCGCCACCACACTGGCCGGGACCCCGCAGACCATCCCCGGCGGGCCGGTTGCCAGCCAGGAGGTGATCAAGTTGCTCGGCACCAACGGCGGCGGCTTCTACAACGCCAATTCCGCGCACCCGTTCGAGAATCCGACGGCCTGGACAAACTGGGTCGAGATCTTCCTGCTGGTGGTCATCGCGTTTTCGCTGCCGCGCACCTTCGGCCGGATGGTGGGCAGCAAGAAACAGGGTTACGCGATCGCCGCGGTCGTGTCGTCGATGGCAACGCTGAGCGTCACGGCGATGATGTTGTTCCAGCTGCAGCACCACGGCACAGTCCCGACGGCGGCCGGTGCGGCCAGCGAAGGCGTCGAACAACGCTTCGGGGTTGCCGACTCGGCGATCTTCGCCGACGCCACCACCCTGACGTCCACCGGCGCGGTCGACTCGACCCACGACTCGTACACCAGCCTGGGTGGCCTGATGACGATGTTCAACATGCAACTGGGCGAGGTGGCGCCCGGCGGCACCGGTTCGGGTTTGTACGGCATCCTCATCCTGGCCGTCCTCACGGTGTTCGTCGCCGGGCTGATGGTGGGTCGCACCCCGGAATACCTGGGCAAGAAGGTCACGCCACGCGAAATGAAGCTGGCGGCAAGCTATTTCCTGGTCACTCCCCTGATAGTGCTGATCGGCACCGCCGTCGCGATGGCGCTGCCCGGTCAACGCGCCGGCATGGCCAACTCCGGCCCGCACGGCTTGTCAGAGGTGTTGTACGCGTTCACCTCCGCGGCCAACAACAACGGTTCGGCCTTCGCGGGTCTATCGGCCAACACCGCCTGGTACAACACCGCTTTGGGCCTGGCGATGCTGCTGGGCCGGTTCCTGCCGATCATTCTGGTGCTCGCGCTGGCGGGTTCCCTTGCCCGGCAAGGCGTTACGCCCGAGTCCAGCGGCACGCTGCCCACCCACCGGCCGCAGTTCGTCGGGCTGGTGGTCGGGGTGACCGTCATCCTGGTTGCCCTCACCTTCCTGCCCGCGCTGGCGCTCGGGCCGCTCGCCGAAGGGATCCACTGAAAAAGTGACGCTCACAATGGATTCGGTCACACATCGCCCCCCGGCCCAGAAAATGCAGGGCGGACTGCTCGATCCCGCCCTGCTGGTGAAGTCGTTGCCCGACGCACTACGCAAGCTCGATCCGCGTACCCTGTGGCGCAACCCGGTGATGTTCATCGTCGAGATCGGCGCCGTCTGGTCGACGGTACTGGCGGTCGGTGAGAACACCTGGTTCAGCTGGATCACCGTCTTCTGGCTGTGGCTGACCGTGGTGTTCGCCAACCTGGCCGAGGCGGTGGCCGAGGGTCGCGGCAAGGCCCAGGCCGATTCGCTGCGAAAGTCCAAGGCCGACACCATCGCCCATCGACTGAGCGACTGGTCGCCGGGCAGTTCCGGAACCCCCGAAGAGGTCGCCGCGCCGTTGCTGCGACAAGGTGACATCGTGGTGATCACCGCGGGTCAGGTGATACCCGGTGACGGTGACGTGCTGGAAGGCATTGCCTCGGTGGACGAATCGGCCATCACCGGCGAATCCGCCCCGGTGATCCGGGAATCGGGCGGCGACCGGTCCGCGGTCACCGGCGGCACCACCGTGCTCTCGGACCGCATCGTCGTCAAGATCACCCAGAAACCCGGCGAAAGTTTCGTGGACCGGATGATCGCACTCGTCGAGGGCGCCAACCGGCAGAAGACGCCCAACGAGATCGCGCTCAACATCCTGCTCGCCGCCCTGACCATCATCTTCGTGTTCGCCGTGGCCACGCTGCAGCCACTGGCGATCTACTCGAAGGTCAACAACCCCGGAGTGCCCGACACCCACGCCCTCAACGGCGACGGCATCAGCGGCATCGTGCTGGTGGCACTGCTGGTGTGCCTCATCCCCACCACCATCGGGGCGCTGCTGTCGGCCATCGGTATCGCCGGCATGGACCGGCTCGTGCAACGCAACGTACTCGCCATGTCCGGGCGCGCGGTCGAGGCGGCCGGCGACGTCAACACCCTGCTGCTGGACAAGACCGGCACCATCACCCTCGGCAATCGCGAAGCGTCGGAATTCATTCCGATCGGCGTCACCCCGGCTGAACTGGCCGACGCGGCCCAGCTGTCCAGCCTGGCCGACGAGACCCCCGAGGGCCGCTCGGTCGTCGTCCACGCCAAGACGGCGTACGGGCTGCGCGCGCGGACACCCGGAGAACTCGCCGACGCATCCTGGGTCGAATTCACCGCCACGACAAGGATGTCGGGCGTCGACCTGGACGGACGGCAGTTGCGTAAGGGCGCGGCCGGCTCGGTGACACAGTGGATCCGCGCGCACGGCGGTGACGTTCCCGACGAGCTCGGCGTGATCGTCGACGGCATCTCCGCCGCTGGCGGCACCCCGCTGGTGGTGGGCTGCGTCACCCCGGCAGCGCCTCGGGTGCTGGGCGTCATCCACCTCAAAGACGTTGTCAAGCAAGGGATGCGGCACCGATTCGAGGCGATGCGGCTGATGGGCATCCGCACGGTGATGATCACCGGGGACAACCCGTTGACCGCCAAGGCGATCGCCGAGGAAGCCGGAGTCGACGACTTTTTGGCCGAGGCCACGCCCGAGGACAAGTTGATGCTGATCAAGCGCGAGCAGCAAGGCGGGCGACTGGTGGCCATGACCGGGGACGGCACCAACGACGCCCCGGCGCTCGCCCAGGCCGACGTCGGGGTCGCGATGAACACCGGCACATCGGCGGCCAAAGAGGCCGGAAACATGGTGGATCTGGACTCCGACCCCACCAAACTCATCGAAATCGTGGAGATCGGCAAACAGTTGCTGATCACCCGCGGAGCACTGACCACGTTCTCGATCGCCAACGACATCGCCAAGTATTTCGCGATCATCCCGGCGATGTTCGTCGCGTTGTTCCCCGGCCTGGACCTGCTCAACGTGATGCGGTTGCACAGCCCGCAATCGGCGATCCTGTCCGCCGTCATCTTCAACGCGCTCGTCATCGTCGCGCTGATCCCGCTGGCACTGCGCGGTGTTCGGTACACACCGAGCCAGGCCTCGAAGTTGTTGAGCCGCAACCTGTACCGCTACGGACTCGGCGGCATCATCGCGCCGTTCGTCGGGATCAAACTCATCGACCTGCTCGTCCGACTACTGCCCGGGATCGCCTGAGATGAACATCGCCTTTCGCCAACACCTGGCTGCGCTGCGGGCGCTGCTCGTGTTCACCGTGATACTCGGTATCGGCTACCCGGTACTCGTCTGGCTGGTGGCGTTCCTTCCGGGGTTACACACCAACGCCGAAGGCTCGATCCTGCACGCCGGCGGCAGGACGGTCGGCAGCATGCTGATCGGCCAACGGTTCACCGACGCCGACGGCAACCCCATGCCGCGCTATTTCCAGACCCGCCCGTCGGCCGCCGGCGCCGGATACGACCCGATGTCGAGCGGTGGCAGCAACCTGGGACCGGAGAGCGTGGTCGACACCCTCGCAGACCCGGCCAAGCTGGCTGCCGGTGCCAGTGTGGCAGATGCCGGATTCAAGCCCAGTCTGCTCACCCTCGTGTGCTCGCGCAGTGCGGCCATAGGGCGACTCGAAGGCGTCGACGGGTCGCGCCCGTTCTGCACCGGCGCCGGAGTTGGTGCGGTGCTGGCCGTGCTGGGCCCCCGCGACGAGCGCGGTGACATCCTCCGGCCGACCCGCGTGGTCAGTGTCAACGAACCCTGCGCGACCACCAAACAGCCCTTCCTGGACAGCTACCGGGGTGCCCGGGTCGAGTGCGCCGTCTCCGGCGAGGACTACCGTACTGGCCTGATCGTGCCCATTCGCGGCGTCGCACCGAGCGCGCCGGCGATCCCCGCCGACGCCGTCACGGCCAGCGGCAGCGGCCTGGACCCGGACATCTCCCCGGCGTACGCCGAGCTCCAGGTGGCCCGGGTGGCCAGGGCGAGGAACGTGGGGCCGGACCAGATTCGCGCCGTCGTGCAGCAGTATCGCAGCGACCGCACGCTGGGCATCTTCGGTGAACCCACCGTCAACGTCGTCGGACTCAACCTTGCGCTGGACCGAAGGTATCCGGCCGCGAGCTAGCCGCGAAGGTGGATGATGTTGGGGTGAGCGAGCCGGAGCACCGTGCCAAGCGCGGTGAGTTGCGCATCTACCTCGGTGCCGCGCCCGGCGTGGGCAAGACGTTCGCGATGTTGGGCGAGGCGCACCGCCGTCTGGAACGCGGCACCGACGTGGTCGCCGCCGTCGTCGAAACCCACGGACGCGCGAAAACCGCTGAGCTGCTTGCCGACATCGAGATTATCGCGCCGCGCTACGTCGACTACCGCGGCGGCAGTTTCCCCGAGCTCGACGTGCCGGCGGTCCTCGAGCGCCGCCCGCAGGTGGTGCTGGTCGACGAACTCGCCCACACCAATACCCCCGGCAGCAAGAACGACAAGCGCTGGCAAGACGTCGAGGAGCTGCTCGACGCCGGGATCACCGTGATCTCCACCGTCAACATCCAGCATCTGGAGAGCCTCAACGACGTGGTCGCCCAGATCACCGGCATCGAACAGCAGGAGACGATACCGGACTCGATCGTGCGGCAGGCCGCCCAGGTGGAGCTGATCGACATCACCCCGGAAGCGTTGCGGCGCAGGATGTCTCACGGAAACGTCTACGCCTCGGAGAAGATCGACGCCGCGCTGTCGAACTATTTCCGGCGCGGAAACCTCACTGCGCTACGGGAATTGGCGCTGCTGTGGCTGGCCGACCAGGTCGACACCGCGCTGGCCAAGTATCGTGCAGAGAACAAGATCACCGACACGTGGGAGGCCCGCGAACGCGTGGTCGTCGCCGTCACCGGCGGCGCCGAATCAGAGACGTTGGTGCGACGCGCATCTCGGATCGCCTCCAAGTCCAGCGCCGAGCTGATGGTGGTGCACGTGTTGCGCGGTGACGGACTGGCCGGCCTGTCCGAGGCCCGGATGGGCAAGATCCGGGTACTGGCCAGCAGTCTGGACGCCTCGCTGCACACCGTGGTCGGCGACGACGTTGTCGACGCGCTGCTCGAGTTCGCCCGCGAGATCAACGCCACCCAACTGGTGATCGGCACGTCCCGCAGGTCGCGGTGGGCACGCCTGTTCGACGAGGGCATCGGCGCGGCGATCGTGCAGCGCTCCGGCAAGATCGACGTCCACATCGTCACGCACCAGGAAACCAAACGCGCTGCCCGACACTCGTTCTCGCCGCAGCAGCGACGGCCGGCCGCCTGGCTGGCGGCCGGACTCATCCCGTCGGCGATCTGCGCCGTGACCGTCACCGTGCTGGATCCCTATCTGGACACCGGCGGGGAGAGCGCGTTGTTCTTCGTCGGGGTGCTGTCGGTGGGCCTGTTGGGAGGCGTTGCCCCGGCGGTACTTTCGGCGGTGCTGTCCGGGGTGCTGCTGAACTACTTTCTGATCCCGCCGCGGCACAGCTTCACCATCGCCGAACCCAACAGCGCGGTAACCGAACTGGTGTTGCTACTGATCGCGGTGGCGGTCGCGGTGCTGGTCGACGGTGCGGCCAAACGGGCCCGCGAGGCCCGCCTCGCGTCCCAGGAGGCCGAACTGCTGACCCTGTTCGCCGGTTCGGTGCTGCGCGGGGCGGATCTGGAAACCCTGCTCGAACGAATACGCGAGACCTACTCCCAGCGCGCCGTCAGCATGCTGCGTGAACAATCCGAGCGCAGCCACGTCGTCGCCTCGGTCGGCAAAGACCCCTGCACCACAGTGGATTCCGCGGATACAGCGATCGAAATCGGCGACGACGAGTTCTGGATGCTGATGGCCGGCCGCAAGCTGGCGGCGCGGGATCGGCGGGTGCTGGGCGCGGTGGCCAAGCAGGCGGCCGGCCTGGTCCGTCAGCGTGAACTCACCGAAGAGGCCCGCCGCACCGAAGCCATCGTGCGGGCCGACGAACTGCGCCGCTCACTGCTCTCGGCGGTCAGCCACGACCTGCGCACCCCACTGGCGGCGGCCAAGGTCTCGGTGTCCAGCTTGCGTGCCGCCGACATCGCGTTCTCTCCCGAGGACACCGCCGAATTGCTGGCCACCATCGAGGAATCCATCGACCAGCTCACCGCACTGGTGGGCAACTTGCTGGACTCCTCGCGACTGGCCGCCGGGGTGGTGCGACCCGAGGTGCAGCGGGTTTATCTCGAGGAAGTGGTGCAGCGCGCACTGGTCAGCATCGGCAAGGGCGCCACCGGTTTCTACCGATCCGCCATCGACCGCGTCAAGGTCGACGTCGGCGACGCGGTGGCGCTGGCCGATGCCGGGCTGCTCGAGCGGGTGATGGCCAACCTGATCGACAACGCGCTGCGCTATGCACCGGACTGTGTGGTCCGGGTCAACGCGGGCCACGTCGGCGATCGGGTGCTGGTCAACGTCATCGACGAGGGCCCGGGTATCTCGGCGGGCGCCGAGGAGCAGATGTTCGAAGCGTTTCAGCGTCTCGGCGATCACGACAACACCACCGGTGTGGGCCTTGGCATGTCGGTCGCGCGCGGCTTCGTGGAGGCGATGGGCGGGGTGATCGCGGCCGGTGACACGCCCGGCGGCGGACTCACGGTCGTGGTGGACCTGCCGGCGCCGTCGGGGCCCGCCGCATGACCCGCGTGCTGGTGATCGACGACGAACCGCACATCCTGCGTGCGCTGCGCATCAACCTGACGGTGCGCGGATACGAGGTGATCACCGCGTCGACCGGTGCCGGCGCGCTGCGCGCCGCCGCCGAACATCCGCCCGACGTGGTGATCCTGGACCTCGGGCTGCCCGACATCTCCGGTATCGACGTGCTCGCCGGCCTGCGCGGCTGGCTCAACGCACCGGTCATCGTGCTCTCCGCGCGCACCGACTCGGCCGACAAGGTGCAAGCCCTCGATGCCGGCGCCGACGACTACGTCACCAAACCCTTTGGCATGGACGAGTTCCTGGCCAGACTGCGCGCGGCGGTGCGGCGCAACGCCGCGGCTTCGGAAGTCGAACAACCGGTGGTCGAGACCGACGCGTTCACCGTGGACCTGGCCGCCAAGAAGGTGACCAAGAACGGCGCCGAGGTGCACCTGACGCCGACCGAGTGGGGCATGCTCGAGGTGCTGGTGCGCAACCGGGGCAAGCTGGTAGGGCGCGAGGAACTGCTCAAGGAAGTGTGGGGCCCGGCGTATGCGACCGAAACCCATTACCTGCGGGTGTATCTGGCGCAGTTGCGGCGCAAGCTCGAGGACGACCCGTCGCACCCCAAGCACCTGTTGACCGAATCGGGCATGGGCTACCGCTTCGAGGCGTGACCGCGACCCGGGCGAACGGTCCGGCGGAATCGGTATTTACATAGTCGCCCCCCGAAGAGGGCCGGCGAGCTACCCCGGATGCAGTTCCGCACGGACCGCCCCGGCAGACCGTCGCGATGAGCCGAATCAGGTTGCCCACCGGTGGGGCGACCGAGTCGATTGAATCCTTTCGGTTGGACAACAATTCGCCAGTGCAGTCGGACATCGTCGCCGGCGCAAGTGGTCCGGCAGTTGCGGCCGAACCCCGTTATCTGCGTGGATATTTGGCGCAATCGCGGCGCCGGCCCGAGCACGACCCGTCGCAGCCCGAACACCTGCTGACCGAGTCGGGTACGGGTTACCGCGTCGAGGCCTGCGATGGGCGGTTCGCGGTCGACGAGCCGACGAGCACGTGCAGTCAGAATTCCCGTTAACAATTGCTGGCTGCGAACTAGGACCGACTGCTATCGTGCTTGCACGCAAGTCCTGGGCACTGCCGGCTGGGGGGATTCTTGAGCGCTTTCGTCGAACTGTCCGAGCGAGGTGGCGAACGTTCGGCCATCCGCGAGGTCATCGACTGGTTCCGCCGCTATCTCGTCAATCACCCACTGTTGTCGCTGAACACCGTCGGCAAACAGTTCGTGTTGGGGATTCGGGCCGTCCAGTATCTGTTCGTCGATCTGGTGACTCGCAAGTTTATGGTCGGAGAGTTCATCGAGCAGGCCTGGTTCATGACCAGCACGGCATTCACCCCCACTGTGCTGGTGACAATCCCGATCGGCGTCACCTTGTCGATCCAGTTCAGTTTGCTGGCCGGACAAGTCGGCGCGGCCTCGCTGTCCGGCGCCGCCGACGGGCTGGTGATCATCCGGCAGGGCGCGCCGCTCGTGGCGGCGCTGATCATGGCGGCTGCGGTGGGCTCCGCGGTCTGCGCGGACCTGGGCGCCAGGACCATGCGCGAAGAGATCGCGGCGATGGAGGTGATGGGCGTCTCGCCGCTGCGGCGCATGGTGGTTCCCCGACTGGCGGCGGTCATCCTGATCGGCATTGCGCTGACCGGTACGACGATGTTCGTCGGCTACCTCGCGGGCTACGTGTTCAACGTCTATATGCAGAACGGCGCCCCGGGCTCGTTCATCGCCACGTTCTCCTCGTTCGCCAGCGTCGAGGATCTGGTGTTGGCCATGCTCAAAGCGGTGGTCTACGGGGTGATCGTGGCAGTCGTCGCCTGCCAGAAGGGTCTCGACACCCGCGGCGGGCCCGCCGGCGTGGCGAACTCGGTGAACGCGGCGGTGGTCGAGTCGGTGCTGCTGCTGATGATCGTCAACGTCCTCATGAGCCAGCTGTGGCTGCTCATCTTCCCCAGACAGACCCTGTAGCGATGGCTGCGCCTGCGACGCACAAGGTCCCGCTCACCACCTCGCTGAAGCGGGCCGGCGGCGCAATGACCAGCGGGATCGGCCGGGCCGGCCACATGGTCTATTTCTTCGGCAAGATCCTGACCTCGATCCCGGGCACGATGAAGGACTTCCGGCGGGAGATGTTGCGACTGCTGGCCGACATCTCCTGGGGGAACGGATCGATCGTCGTCGGCGGCGGCACGGTCAATGTCGCGGCGGTGCTGGGAATTACGGCCGGTGCGCTGGTTGCCGTCGAAGGCTATAACGCGCTGAATCTGCTCGGTCTGGGACCCGCGACGGGACTGATCTCGTCGTTCGCCACCACGCGCGAACTCGCGCCGGTCATGATCGCCATGGCGTTCATCGCCCAGGCGGGATGCCGGTTCACCGCGCAACTGGGCGCGATGCGAATCAACGACGAAATCGACGCCATGGAGGTGCTCGGCCTGGACTCGGTGGGCTATCTGGTCGTCACCCGGGTCACCGCGTCCGTCATCGCGGTCATTCCGTTGTTCCTGACCGCCCTGGGTTTGACCTACCTGACCAGCCAGCTGGTCAGCATGGCCAACGGCCAAGCCCCCGGGTCATACCTGCACTATTTCTCGGTGGGCCTGAGCGGCCGCGACGTGATCTATGCGTCCATCAAGGCCGTCATCTTCGTCTTCATCTCCTCGACGATGCAGTGCTATTACGGCTACTTCGCCACCGGCGGTCCCGCCGGCGTCGGGATAGCCGCGGGTCGGGCCATGCGATCGAGTCTGACCGTCGTGATCATCGCGAACATGTTGCTGACCATGGCGCTGTGGGGCGTCGAGTCCGGGGCCAGGTTCGGGGGGTAGCGATGCCAAACTCCTACGACTTCGACCCCCGCAGCCCGTCCAACCGCAGCCTTGTCCTCGTCGGCGTGTGCATGACGATCGTCACGGCTCTGATCGCGGCGGCAATGGTGGCCAAGTCGAAAGGCACCTTCGACAACCTGGTGCGCGTCGACGTCGAGCTGGTCAACATCGGCGACGGGCTGCCGGAGCGCTCCGACGTGAAGTTCCGCGGGGTGCTGGTCGGAATGGTCGCCGCCATCACCCCGTCCCGGAACGGAAAACCCAATATCGTCCACGTCGACCTCAAGCCGGGATACGCCTCCGGTATCCCCAACACCGTCACCGCACGGGTGGTGCCCGCCAACCTGTTCGCGGTGTCGGCGGTCCAACTCATCGACAACGGCAAGGGCTCCGCGTCGCTGCGGGACGGCTCGGTGGTGCGCGAGGACAAATCCCTGCCGACGGTGTTGTTCCAGAACGTGCTGGCAAAGCTGCACGACCTGCTGTTCGACGTCGCGCAGAATCCCAACGACCACACCGTCGGGATCCTGCAAGCACTGAGCGAGGCGACCCACGGCCGCGGCCAGCAACTGACCGACGCCGGACACGATCTGAACGAGATTCTGGCGGAGCTGAACACGGTGGTCACCGCCGACGCCGCAGCGCCATCCACGCTGTCGGCCTTGACCGCGGCCGCGGCAGGCCTGCGCCGCGCCTCCCCCGAACTCTTCGACGCGTTGGACAGCTCGATCCGGCCGATGCGGACCTTCGCCGAGAAGCGGGTGCAGTTGACCGACTTCCTTACCGGGGGTCTGGGCACCGTCGGCACGCTCGGCGATGCCTTCGATCATCAGACCGACCGGCTGATCACCATCAGCACCGAGCTGACCCCGGCAATCGGTGTGCTCGGCGATCACGCCACCGACTTCCACGGCATAGCCACCCGGATGAAAGTCTTCGCCAACAAGCTGTACGACGAGGGCTGGGACCCCGAGAGCAACTTGCTGACGGTCAAGGCCATCGTCGCGCTCACCCCGAGCCGGCGCTACGTCCGCGCCGACTGCCCCCGCTACGGGGCGCTTGCCGGCCCGAGCTGCTTCACGGCGCCGGAAGTCCCGACGGCTCCTGACCTGTCTCCGGCGTTGGGGTCGAGGGGCGCCACTCTCCCGCCAGGGGTGACCGAGAACCGCCACAACGTGACCCCGCCGCGCCACTCGATGCCGGGAGATCCGCAGGGGCCTCCGGCACCCGCACCGGGACCCCGGCAATTGCCGCCGCTGCCACCCGGTTCCGCACAGTTGGGCGGCGGTCCCGGCTCGCCGCCGGCCCCCGAAGCCCCGCCGCCGGCACCGGGTTTCCCCGCGGAGGGGGCGGCGCCGGCTTTCGGCGGCACTGTCGGCCCGGTCGGCAGCCGGCAGGAGAAGGATCAGCTGGGCCGCATCGTCGGGGGCGGGCCGGCCAATGCGACCGTCGTGCTGTTGTTGGGGCCGGTGGCGCGCGACTCCACCGTCCACCTCACGTCGGATCTGCGAGGCGGCCAATGAGATACCGAAAGCCGTTGATAGGCACCGCGATCTTCCTGACCTTCGCAGTGACCGTGACCTGGATGGTGCTCGGCACCATGCGGCGCGAGGTGTCCGGCGACACGAACACCTACACGGCGATTTTCAACGATGTCTCCGGAATGCATGCCGGCGACGACGTCCGGGTGGCCGGCGTCCGGGTAGGCCGGGTGGACAAGCTCGATCTGGTCGGCAACTCGGCCAAGGTCACGTTCCGGGTGCAGCGCAATCAGGTCCTGTATACCGACACGATCGCGTCGGTGACCTACCAGAACATCATCGGGCAGCGCTACCTGGGGCTGTCACCGGGTCAGGACCGCAACCACAGGCCGTTGCGGGACGGCGGCCAGATTCCCCGGGAACACACCAACTCGTCACTGAACATCACCTACGTGCTCAACGGTTTCGAGCCGCTGTTCACCCAGTTGGATCCGAAGCAGGTGGACAACCTGACCAACGCGATTATCCAAGCGTTTCAAGGGGATTCGGGCTCGATCCTGACGTTGACCGTTCAGACCTCGACGCTGGCCGAAACGCTGGCCGGACCCGATCAGGTCCTCGGCGATCTGATCGGCAACCTCAACAGCCTCACGGACAGCCTGGCCGCGCAGAACACCAACCTCCAGACGATGATCCGCGAATCCCGCGGTGTGATGGCCGAATTGGCGGCCCGCCGCCAGGAACTGGTCGTGTCGGTCGGATCGGTCAACTCCACCACCGGCCGGCTGGCGACCATCGTCAACAACATCACTCCCGACCTGGAGGAATTCGTCAGCCGCGAACCGGGTCTGCTCGAATACAGCCTGCACGGTCCAGGGCATCAGCGGATGGCCTACATGGCGGCCAACATTCCGGCTCTGCTCAAGGCGCTTGCCCGCGGCACCCAGGCGGGCAGCTACATCAACGGCTATGCGTGCGACATCGACTTCAGCCTGTGGCGCGGCCTGTTCCACTGGTTCCGCGCATTCGTGGCCTCGGCTACCCCGGGCGACGGCGTTACCCCGGGTTACCTCAACAAGATCAAGCACTCACCGATATGCAGGTAGCCGCGATGTTCGATCGATTCAAACGGCCCATCGAGTCCTACAACAAGACCTGGCTGGGGGTGATCGGACTGACCGTTACCGCCATCCTGATGGGCGGGTTGGTGCTGTTCGGCGCCCTCGATGTGGGCAAGACCAGCTACCGGGGTGAGTTCGCCCAGTCCGCGCAGCTCGGCAAGGGCAACCAGGTCACCATCGCAGGCATCCAGGTCGGCACCGTCGAGGGTGTCAAACTCGCCGGCGACCACGTGGTGGTCACGTTCAACGTCCGCCACGACGTCCATCTGGGTGCCGACACGCAAGCCAGCATCAACATGACCACGATCCTGGGGTCGCGTTATCTTGCGCTGTCCCCGGCCGGCGCCGGCGAGCTGAGCGATCACACCATCCGGTTGGCCAACACCGAAGTTCCCTTCGATCTGCAGCGGACGCTGGAAGGCGCGACAAGCACCTTCGAGGCCCTGGACGCCGAGCGCGTCGTCGAATCGGTGAAGTCGCTCAACCAGAACCTGCAGGGACTGCCCGATGCCCTACCGGAGGCCCTGGAAAACCTGCAGTCGCTGGCCACCGTCATCTCCGATCGGCGCGATCAACTGGGCACCCTGCTGAGCAGCGCCGAGACGCTGACGACCATGCTGCGAAACCAGAAGGCCGATCTCGGGGTGCTGGTGTTGCAGGGCCGTGACCTGCTGGCCGAGATCGCCACTCGGCGCGCGGCGGTGCAGCGGTTGTTCGCCAGCGCCACCACCCTCGTCGACCGGGCAAAGACCATCCTGGCCGACGAACCGGCACTGAACCAGCTGATCGCCAATGCGCGCGAGTTCACCGCGATGATCAACAGCCACGACGCGTTGGTGCGCAACATCTTGCAGTCGATGCCCATCACCGTCCGCAACCTCGCCAACACCACTGGCAGCGGCAACGCCCTCGACCTCAACCTGCCGACCGGTGTGCTCGTCGACTCCTGGATGTGTGCGCTCAGCGGGCGGGCCCGGCAGTTCAGCCTGGTCGAGTACTTCAAGGACTGCGCATGAGCCGCCGGGTCAAGATCATCGTCGCCGCAACGGCAGCCGCGGTGGTGCTCGTAGCCGTCGTGGCGATCGCCGTGTTTCAACGCGTGGTGCACCCGCAGATGACGGTGACCGCGCACTTCGAAGACACCGTCGGGCTCTATGTCGGCAACGACGTCTCGGTCCTGGGGATGCCGGTGGGGAAGGTGACCAGCATCGCGGCCAAGGACAGCTACGTGCAGGTCGGACTCTCGATCGACCCGAGCATCGACATTCCGGCCGACGTGCAGGCGGTGACGCTGTCGAACTCGGTCCTGACCGACCGCCACGTCGAGCTCACCCCGCCCTACCGGGGCGGGCCGAAGCTGAAGAACGGCGACGTGCTGGGCCTGGGCCGCACCCGCACCCCGGTGGAAATCGACCGGACCCTGGCGATGATCGACAAACTGGGCAGCGCCCTGCGCGCGGACGACAACGGTCAGGGGCCGCTCGGGGACCTGGTCAACCTCGGCTCCCAGATCACCTCCCGCAACGGGGCCGACATCAAAGCGACCCTCGCGAAGTTGTCCCAGGCGCTGCGGGTGGGCGCCGACAAGGGCGCGCACAGCAAGAAGGACATTCAGGCGATCGTGAACAGCATGTCCGTGTTGGTTCAAGCGGCCGCCGACAACGACACCGCGATCCGCCAATTCGGGTCCAACCTGCACCAACTCAGCGACATTCTGGCCGAGGAGAACCTCGGCTCGGGCACCACCGGGGCGAAGCTCAACCAGATCCTCGCCGAAGCGACCCGACTGCTCGAGGGTCACCGCGAAGAACTCACGAGC
This sequence comes from Mycobacterium sp. NGS67, assembly GCF_059812185.1. NCBI lineage: Bacteria > Bacillati > Actinomycetota > Actinomycetes > Mycobacteriales > Mycobacteriaceae > Mycobacterium > Mycobacterium sp. NGS67. The sequence goes on along the minus strand of NZ_JCALCF010000021.1, from coordinate 78,930 downwards.
ACGTTCGTCGATATGCGGACCATCACCGGGACGATCAACGATCACCAGCGGGACCTGGCCGAAACCCTCGACGTCGGGCCGCTGACCGTCGACAACCTCTACAACATCATCGACCCCGTCGGGGGCAGCGCCCGCGTGCACGCGTTGGCCGACAAGCTCGTGATCAACGGTCAGTTCGGTAAAGAACTGTGCAACCTGCTGGGGCTCAAACAGCTGGGATGCGCCACCGGAACGCTGCGGGACTACTCGCCGGATTTCGGTCTGGGCAAGATGCTCGACCTGATGGGTGACGGGATCGTGGGTACGCCATGAGGTGCGCGACGGGTGTTCGCCGCAGCTGCCGGGTCGGCCTGCTTGTCGTGCTGGTGACGTTGTTGGCCGGGTGTGGCCTAAACCTGAGCGCACTGCCGTTGCCTGCCCCGACCGGTAGCGGCAAAAGCTATCGGCTGATGGCGGTCTTCTCCAATGCGCTGAACCTGCCGACCAAGGCAAAGGTGCGGCTGCTCGGCGCCGACATCGGTGAGGTCGAATCCATCGACGCCAAGGACTTCACCGCCCAGGTGCGCATGCGCATCAACGCCAATGTCCCGCTGAATGTCGGTGCCACCGCCGAACTGCGCCAGGCCACCCCCCTCGGCGATGTCTTCTTGCAGCTCAGACCCGGCCCGGACCAGGGGGCCAACGCACCCCGGCTACGCGACGGCGACACCATCGGGTTGACTGCCACCACCGCCGCCCCGACGGTGGAAGACCTGCTCAACTCGATGGCGTTGCTGGTCAACGGCGGCGCTGCGCGGCACCTGATGTCGATCGCCAACGGCGCAGGCAAGGCAGTGGGCGGGCGCGGCGAGAAGGTCCGTGCGCTGCTGGACCACAGCAAAACGCTGCTGTCCCGGTTGACGGCGCGCTCGGCGCAGCTGGATACCGCGCTGCGCCGGACATCCGAGCTGGCCGCCACCGTGTCGGCGCGCCGGGCGACCATCGACACAGCGCTGGTGGCCGGCGCGCCGGCGCTGGCCGTCATCTCCGACAACACCACCCGGATCGCCGACCTGGCCGACGGCATGGCACGCATCACCCGTCAGCTGTCCCGGTTCCCGTCCATCCAGGGCACGGACACGCGCAGCCTGGTCGCGGACCTGAACGCACTGGCCGGCTCGTTCAACGACATCGCCGTCGACCCCGATCTGTCGTTGTATCCGTTCAACCGGCTGATCGGGGTGTTGATGCACTCCTTCAACTCACCTGCGCTACACGTCGACGCGCAGGTCGCGAAGCTGTCGTTGGCGCCGTGGCCCGACCTGAACTATCCCGGTGACCCCGGATTCCGTTGGTCGGACGGCACCGACTGGCACCTGATGATCGGCAGCATTCGATACGAGTGGAACCTGCTGCTGGACAAGATCTACGGGCCGGAGCGGTGATGACGGTGATGACCAGGTCACGCAATCCGCTGGAGTGGTCCGCCCGACACGGGGTGGACCTGGTCAAAGCGGTGGCCAAACGGCGGATCGTGATGTCGATTGTCGGTCTGGGGCTCATCACCGTGATCGCGCTCGCCTACATCACGCTGGGCAGCCTGGGTGTCAACCCGGTGAGCAGGAAGATCTCGGTGCGGGTGTCGCTGCCGGAGTCGGGAGGCCTGCTCGTCAACCAGGACGTCACCCTGCGCGGCATTCCGATCGGCCGCGTGACCGCGATCAACCTCACCGAACACGGGGTGGAGGCGGTGGCCTCCATCGACGCCCACAACCGGATCCCGCGGGATTCCCTGGTGCGGGTATCGGGCCTGTCGGCCGCAGGTGAGCAATACCTGGACTTCCGCCCGCAACACGGCGGCGGACCGTTCCTGACCGACGGCGCAGTGATCGGCCGGCAGCAGACCACGATCCCCGTCTCGCTGCCGCGCATCATCGACGACAGCCGGGGCGCACTGGCACAGCTGGAGCCCAAGCAGCTGCGGGCTCTCTTCGGCGAACTGCGGGTCAGCCCCGACGGGCCGAACAAGCTGGCGGCCATCTTCGACGGCGCCATCTTCTTGTCCTCCACCCTGGACGGCGTGCTGCCGCAGACGGTGAGCCTGTTACGCAACACCCAGCTGGTGTTCGGCACCCTCGGCGACGTCTCGCCGGGTCTGCGGGGAACCTCGGTCGACCTGCAGAACGTCCTGGGCGGCGTGAACAAGATGGACGGCGGGTTCCGGACACTCGTCGATCGGGGAGCGGGCCAGCTGGCCGACGTCGACAACCTGATCAACGACAACCGCCATACCGTGGTGCAGTTGCTGGGGAACCTGACCACGCTCTCGCAGCTGCTCTACCTCCGGGTCCCCGCGCTGCAGGATCTGTGGCGGCCCGACCACGAGTCCCTGCTCGAACGGCTTACCACCGTCGCGCACGACAACGGGCTCTGGCTGATCGCAGACCTCTACCCCAAATACAGCTGCGACTACAACCTGCCCACCGGGGTGCTGTCACAACCCGACTTCCCCGAACCGTACCGCTACACCTACTGCAACAACCCGGATCCGTCGGTGCTGGTCCGAGGTGCCCGCAACGCGCCCCGCCCGCCCGGAGACGACACCGCCGGACCCCCACCGGGATACGATCCGACGGCAGTAACCGACGTCACTCCGGTCTATCCCCCGTACACCCTGCCCACCACATTCGGGGGGCCGTCCATGCCGGCATGGATACCGAACTAGAGCCATGTGGAGCCCCGGTGCGTAAGCAAACCTCAACGAAAACGGTTTTCGACCAGCTTGCCGACGGGCTGGACGAACCGGACGAGCCGGTCGATCTCGTCAAGCCGGACAGCACATCACCCGGGACCGGGGACGACGGTGATGCTCCGGTCGCCGAGGACGGCGACGGCGATGCTTCGGTCGCCGACGGCGACGGCGATGCTTCGGTCGCCGAGGACGGCGACGAGTGCTCGAACGAGGAAGGCGAGGGGGCGGAGGACGGCGAGGACGGCGAGGACGGCGAGGACGGTGATCGGGCCGAAGCCGTCGCCGGTAAGGCGCCCGGACGTCGGCGCCGGCGCGTCATCGCCGCTCTGATCGGGGCCCTGCTGGTCGCGGCATTGGGGTGTTCGGGCTATCTGGGTTGGCGGGTCAAGCAACTCGACGACACCGCCGCCGCCGGTCAGGCGGCGCTCGAGGCCGCGCGCAATTACGCCGTCATCTTGACCACGCTGGACACGAAGGACATCGACAAGAGCTACCGACTGGCACTCGACGGCGCCACCGGCGAGTTCAAGGACCAATACAGCCAGGGGTCCGCGCAGCTGCGTCAGATACTCATCGACAACGGCGCGGCGGGCAAGGGCATCGTCGTCGACTCGGCGATCAAATCGGCGACCAAGACCAAAGTCGAGGTACTGCTGTTCGTCGATCAATCGGTCACCAACGCAACACGCCCCAGCCCGCGCATCGATCGCAACCGGGTGATGATGACCATGGAGTTGGTCGACAATCGTTGGCTGGCAAGCAAAGTCGAGATCATCTAGCAGACGACGTGAAGGTATGAGATCTGTGAAAGCCACGGTGGACACCGGCGTTGCCGACCCGGTCGATGAAGACGCGACCGAGGGACCCTCGTCGGAAGCATCGACCGACGCAGATGACGAATCGGCCACGCCGACAGGCAAGGCCGACGTCGAAGACCGAGACGACGACGAAGACGCTCGGTCCTCCGACGGTCGCAGCGGCGGACAGGAAAAGACGAGTCGGCGGCGCGCCGGCCGGGCAGCCTTCGCGCCGTTGCGCCGGGTGCGACTCCCCCGCGGGGCGGGCACCGGAACGCGCCAACGGATCAGAGCAGCGGTGCGCGGCATCGCCGCGGTCGTGCTCGGGGCCGTCCTGGCAGCGGCCGGCTACGCGGGCTGGCTGTTGTATCAGCAGCACCAAACCGACATCGACAGCGCACAGGCACTCGACGCGGCGAAGCAGTACGCCGTCATACTCACCAGCACCGACCCGAACGGGGTCGACAAGAATTTCAACGACATCCTCAACGGGGCCACCGGAGAATTCAAGGAGCAATACACCAGAGCCGGTTCGCTGCTGCGCAAGGCGATGATCGACAACAAGGTCGCGACACACGGCACCGTTCTGGAGTCCGCGGTGAAATCCGCGCGTCCGAACCGGGTCGAAGTCCTGTTGTTCGTCGAGCAGTCGGTCACCAACTCCACGACCCCCCAACCAGGAGTCGAGGTCAACGCCATCACGATCACCATGGAGAAGGTGGGCGACCGGTGGCTGGCCAGCAAAGTCGTACTACCCGGACAAAGGCGCTAGGGGCGGTGAGCGGCATGAAACTGATGGCCAGCCTGATGGCGGTGGCGACACTGGTGGTGACTGCGCCCGTAGCAACGGCGGCCGCCGACCAGTTCTGCGCCGAACTCAACGCGAACTGGGACGGGGCACGGTGCAACACCGTGGTCACCTCGCCGAACAAGGCGGAGCGGTTGATCTCCTTCGACTTGCCCGCACCGATGCTGGACAACCCCACCTCAGGTCCGGCAGTGCGCGGCTTCTACCACAAACTCATGGACGGCTGGCGCCACAGCGGCGCGGAGGCGCCGCGGGACAGCAGCGCGACCGCCGACTACGAACTTTTCGCCGGGCCGGGGTCGGTGCAGTCGTTGATCGTCCACGAGGTCCTCGCACCGTTCGGACTGCAGCCCAACAACGCCTACCGGTCGTTCGTTTTCGATATGGCACAAGGTCGTCGGCTGATGATTGCCGACCTGTTCAAACCGGGCGTCGACCCGTTGGCCGCCATACCGCCGGCCACCGAAGGGGTGCTACCGGCGGCGCTGGACGCCGCCGCGCCACCTCACCCGCCCAACAACTATCCATTCACCGTTGCGGAGTGGACACCCGGCCCCAACGGCCTCGGGTTCACCGGCGGCTACCAGTCTTTCGCGCTGACACCGGATGAGCTGATCCTGTACATGCCCGATGCGCCGATGGTGCAGGGAAATCCCCGCCCCGGCCGATCGTCGACGCTGAATCCGGCGTGGTCGATGGATGGCGGAGCCATCACCATCCACGTGCCGTTGTCTGCGCTCGCCGGTTCGCTGCGCCCGGAATACGGTGGTGCGTAGGCGGATTCAGCCGGTCGTGTAGGTCGACCATAGGCAGTACCGGCGCGCGGCCAACAGATGGCTCCTCGCCGTGTTGAGGTCGGCCGTCAACCAGAGCTCGTCGGAACCTTCCTGCAGGTAACGCCGATCGTGATCGAGTTTGGCGGCCAAGATGTCCGACCAGTTGCGCAGGTTCACCGCGGTAACGCCCGGCACCGTGTACAACGGCTGCGCGGCCTGACGGATCTGGCTTCCCAGGCCCGGCGGCGTATACCCTTGCGGCTCAACCTGATCGAACACCGCTTCGAGCTGATCGCCCGCCGGCATGATGGTGTCGCAGTCCGGGTCGTGCGCCGAGGCCAGCGGCGCCGTCAGTAGGCAGACCACCGTTGCAGCGACGGCCTGAGCCGAAAGCAGAAATCGTCCGGTTCTGCTGAACATGTCAATGACTCTATAAGCCCCGCGAGCAGACGCAAAAGCCCCTGAAATCAGGGATTTCTGGGGGCTTTTGTGTCTGCTCGCGCAAGCGGGAGGTCTGCTCGCGCAACGAGGGAGAGCACGATGCCGTCAAGGATGTCGTGCTCGCTGACGATCAACTCCGAGATGCCGGCCCGCTCCTGCAGTTCGCGCGCCAGCTCCCGCACTACGATCGCACCGCCGCCGATCACGTCCACCCGGCCCTCGTGCATGGGCCCCAGCGCAGCGCGTTGCGCGCGCGTCATACCGATCAGCCGGTCGCACACATCCACCAGCCTGCCGATCGGCACCCGCGAAAGATGAATGGCCGCAGCGTCATACACCGTCATCTCGTGGGCCAGCGCCGACAGCGTGGTAAAAGTACCGGCCAGCCCCACCCAGGTCCGGGCGCCCTCGACGGGCACCACACGCAGCGCGTCCTCGAGTCGCTCCCGCACCACATCCCGCGCCGCCGCCACCTCGGCCGGTGCAGGCGGGTCCGAGCGCAGGCAGCGTTCGGTCAGCCGGACGCAACCGATGTCCGCCGAGTAACCCGCCACGACCTCGTCGGCAGCCCTACCCAGCACGATCTCGGTCGATCCCCCGCCCAGATCCACGACCACGAAAGGTGCTCCGGCACTGTCCAATTCACCGACAGCGCCGCTAAATGACAGCGCAGCCTCCTCGGCGCCGGTGATGACCTCGGCGACCGAGCCCGGGATAACCGCGCCCAGCACGGCGGCCGTCATCGCGAAGAACACGTCGCGGTTGCCGGCGTCACGGGTGGCCGACGTCGCAACCATCCGCACACGCTGCACATCGTGCTGCGCAAGCAATCCGGCGTAGTCGGACAGCGCCGCTTCGGTGCGGGCGATGGCCTCCGGTGCGAATTGACCGGTGGCGTCCACACCTTGACCCAGTCGCACGATCCGCATTTCGCGGTGCACGTCGCGCAGTCGTCCGTCAGCGACGTCGGCGATCAGCAGACGTATCGAGTTGGTACCGCAGTCGATCGCGGCAACACGCGTCATCCCCATTGTCTCCCAACCAAAGCGGCCGTGCCCGGCTCGGCGGCCAACAGCGCCAGGGCCTCGTCGCCGAACGGGTTGACACCGGGTCCCTTGGCCAGCGAATGCGCGATCAGCACGTGCAGGCACTTGACCCGGTCCGGCATACCGCCGCCGGAAAACGTGGTCCCCAACGGTTCGATGGCGTCCCGCTCGGTCAAATAGGACTCGTGTGCCCGACGGTACGCGGCCGCCAATTCCGCGTCGTGGCCCAGTCGCTCGGTCATCTCGCGCATGAGTCCGGTGGTCTCGAGTCTGCTCGCGGCTGCTGTCAGCGCCGGGTGCGTCAAGTAGTACAGCGTCGGAAAGGGCGTTCCGTCAGGCAATTTGGGCGCCGTTTTCACAACTCCCGGGGTGCCGTCGGGGCACCGGTAGGCGATCTCGAGCACTCCGCGCGGCTCGCGGCCCAGCTGTCGTGCTACCGCGTCCAGGTCCGCACGCTCAACCACCGGGGGCCGTCGGAGCGGGTTCGGGCGTCGGAGCAGCGGCGGTCGGCGGCAGATGCGGCGCGTCGGCGATGGTGTGCCACAACGAGGTGTACCAGGGTTCGTTCTTGGCCTGCCCGACCCCCTCGCCACCCGGTTGCGGGACCGCCCCCGCCGACGGTGGGAGCTGAACCTGGAACGGAATGTCGCCGGGTTTGACGAACCCGAGCCGTTCGCGTGCCTGAGCCGCGATATAGGCCGGGTCGGACAGTTGGCCCTTGCGCTGCTCCAAATCCTTTATCTGACCGCGCAACGCGGCCTCGGTGGCCGACAGTTGCGCCATCTCGGTGCGCTGCGAGAAGTACGTGCGCACCGGGCCGGCGATGGTCAGCGTCAGCACACACACCACCGCAGCCAGAATCGCGGCACGACGCGCGGTGAAACCGAGCCGCTGATCCGACCGCTGCTCAACGGACTCGGTGAACGACCGCTTGAGCGGCTCGACGACGTGCTCCTGCAGCGAGCGGGTGCTGCGGCTTTCGTCGGGCGCGGTCTGCGCGGGTTTGGAGACCGGCTTCGAAAGCGGCTTTCCGGTCTTGCTGGAGTTGGTGGAACGACGGCCCCGGCCCGAGTCGCCGGCCTTCCCCGGGCGCGATGCCGGGGAACGACGTTTCGGGTCGGACTTGGCGGCCAAGACTACTTCGGATCCACACCGAATCGCGGGAACGCCAGGTCACCGGCGTAGCGGGCGGCGTCACCCAACGCATCCTCGATGCGCAACAGCTGGTTGTACTTGGCGACGCGCTCGCTGCGGGCCGGCGCACCCGTCTTGATCTGTCCGCTGCCGACCGCCACCGCGAGGTCCGCGATCGTGGTGTCCTCCGTCTCGCCGCTGCGGTGGCTCATCATCGTGCGGTATCCGCTGTGGTGGGCCAACGCGACCGCGTCCAGCGTCTCGGTGAGCGTGCCGATCTGATTCACCTTGACCAGCAACGCATTTGCCACGCCCCGCTCGATGCCTTCTTCGAGGCGTTCGGGATTGGTGACGAACAGGTCATCGCCCACGATCTGCACCCGGTCCCCGATGCCTGCCGTCAGTGCGGTCCAGCCGTCCCAATCGTCCTCGGACAGCGGGTCTTCGATGGAAACCAGCGGATAACTGGCGAGCAGGTTGGTGTAGAACTCGGTCATCTCGTCGGCGCTGCGGGTGGATCCTTCGAAGCTGTACCCGGTGCCGTCGGTGTAGAACTCGGTGGCCGCGACGTCGAGGGCCAACGCGACGTCCGAGCCGGCCTTCAACCCCGCCGACTCGATGGCCCGGATGATCAGATCCAGTGCGGCGCTGGTGCCGGCCACGTCCGGCGCGAAGCCGCCCTCGTCACCCAGACCGGTGGACAGCCCCTCCTTCTTCAGGACCGACTTCAGCGCGTGGTAGACCTCGGCGCCCCAGCGCAACGCCTCATGGAAGCTGGGGGCACCGATAGGCGCCACCATGAACTCCTGGACGTCGACACCGGTGTCGGCGTGCGCGCCGCCGTTGAGGATGTTGAGCATCGGCACCGGCAGGATGTGCGCGTTCGGGCCGCCGATGTAGCGGAACAGGGGTAGAGCCGCACTGTCCGCGGCGGCCTTAGCCACCGCCAGCGAGACGCCCAGGATCGCGTTGGCCCCGAGCCGGGACTTGTCCGGAGTGCCGTCGAGATCGACCAGCGCCTGGTCGACCAACCGCTGGTCGTCGGCGTTGAGACCGATGACCGCCGGCCCGATTTCGTCGAGAACCGCTTGCACGGCCTTCTTCACCCCTTTGCCGGCGTAGCGGTCGCCGCCGTCGCGCAATTCGACGGCCTCGTGCTCACCGGTCGAGGCGCCCGAGGGCACGGCGGCGCGGGCGAATGTCCCGTCGATCAGCGCGACCTCGACCTCGACGGTCGGGTTGCCGCGCGAGTCCAGGATCTCGCGGGCTGCGACCTGTTCGATAATCGGCACTGGGCTCTCCTTTGCGTGCTGGCTCCCTGACAGGCAGCCTAAAGCCTGAGTCAGCGATTCATCTTTCTACAGCGGATGACCCGCCGCGTAGGCGGTCGCCCAGTCCCGCACCGCCCGCGCGTACACACCGGAATTGTTGTAGGCCCGAAGCGCGGTGATCCACCCGCGGGCTGTCCCCAAATCTTTGCCGCGCCAACATAAGTAACCCGCGGCCGAGAGCGCGGCGTCGTCGATGTTGTCCGGGCTGGCGGTGCCGTCGTTGTTGGCGTCGACCCCGTACAGACGCCATGTCTCGGAGATGAACTGCATGGGCCCCACCGCGCGCTCCACCCCATCCTCGTCCGCCGCGCCCTCCAACGCGGCAGCGTCGGTGTCCACGATGCGCAACGTGTCGCCGGTGCCGTCGAGCCGGACACCTCGAATGGGCGGCCGCACATCCCCGTTGGGCGCGATCGTCGCGCCGCGATAGGTGCCGTTGTGACTTTCCACCTGCCCGATGCCGGCCAGCGTCGTCCAGGCGATATGACATTTCGGGTTCTCGACCTCGGCCACCCGGGCGGCGTAGGCGTAGGCCTCCAGCGCAATCACGGGCATCTCCAGCGCCGGCGCACGCGCCTCGGCCCACTCCCGTAACTGATCCGCGGGCCGGCCCGACGCGTGGGTGTCCACCGGCGGCACCGGATCACCGGCCGGCGGCGGCACCCCCTCGGGGATGAAGAGGCTGAGCTGCCAGGTACAACTTGACGCCAACAGCATCGCGGTCGCCCCTATCACGGCGACCGCGCGCAACCAGCGTCTCGGCGACACGAACTTCCCCTGTCGGTCTCCTCGTCGGAGCCATCACCCCGTTTTCGTCACGATCATCGTCCCACGGGTTGGTGCCGGCCTCGCTCGACCGGGGCGGTCAGCACACAGAAGATATGCGAGCCCACCGGTACATAACGTTGCTGTCGGTGTGCATAGCTATCTCGTTTGAGGTCCTTGATTGCTGGTTATCGGCATTCCAGGCAACTACATTGATGATTGCTGGGTGTGGGTACTCTCTGAGTTCCCGCAAACGTCGCCGCGCCGGTCGGCGAACCGTCAGCGCCGACCCTTGCGCTTCTTGGACCCGCCCCGAGATTCCTTGGCGGCCACCACAGGCTGCTCGACCGGTTGCAGGCCGTCCGCTACGCCCAGTTGCTCGTCGGGCATCGTCTGCCCCACCGGCCAGTGGGCGCGCCATTCGTCCTCGGAGACAGCACCGAGCGGAGTCATGTCGAGTTCCTCGGCGATGGTGTCACCGCGGCGGGCGGCCGCGATCTCCTTCTCGACCCGGTGAACCGTGTCCACAAAGTCCAGAACCGCTGCGCGTAGTGTGTTTTCGGCATCGACGTCGGGCGTGAGCTTGATGGTGGTCAGCTCCGGCGGGATGAACCCGGCCGGCAGTCCCGCCTGGGTGACGCGTTGAATCACCTTCTGCGCCAACGCCAATGCTGGTTGCCCGGTATGCACGTCGTCCAGCACGGAGTGACGCGACTTGCGTGACCTTTCGGCCGCCTTGGCCTCTTCCCACTGCGCCAGCTGGTCTTGTAGCGAAATCGATTCGCCCGCAAGCACTCCGGGGACCCGGGCACCGAGTTTGCGGATCAATGCGTCGGCGACGTCGTCGATGGTGAACGGCTGCGACGCCGCATCTTCGGCGATGCGGGCATGAAAGAGCACCTGCAACAGCAGGTCGCCGAGTTCTTCGCGCAGATCGTCGACGTTGCCACTGTGCACTGCGTCCAGCAGTTCGTAGGTCTCCTCCAGCAGGTACCGACGCAACGAGTCGTGGGTCTGCTCGCTTTCCCACGGTCCGGCGGTGCGCAGCTTGTCCATCATCGCCACGGCGTCGATCAGCCGTTCCCCGCGCTGCCCCGACGGCGCCGAGATCAGCCGGGCGCCGGCGGCCAACCGCGCGCTCACCGCGGGATGATCGGGATCCGAGGACAGCAGCACCGGCGCGTCGTCGCCGGTGTAGGCGGGGTGCGCGTCGGGCAACGACCACGGCACCGCGATCGGCATTTCCTCGGTGTATTGCACCGGTCCGCTCAGCAGGTCGATGGCGTCGATGGGAATCAGCGCCGGACGGCGGGGGTCGACCAGGATGACAATCATCAGGCTTGTCGCTCCTTACTCGGGGACTCCGCCATACCGATATCTTGCTGCGGTTTACCCGCCAGCGCGGTCACCAAGTCGGCCACCATCTGCACCAATTCGACATCACGGATGTGTCCCGCGCCAATTCCGCCCGTCCGCGGGATCGGAACCTGCACCGTCGAGGTGGTGGCACGGTAGCGCCCGCCCGGATACATCCGCGCCAGCCGCACCTGGGCCGAATCGGGCAGCGTCAACGGTGAGAGCCGCACCGTCGCCGCTGATACGGCACTGACCTCGGTGATCCCGGAAGCCCGGCACAGCAACCGCAGCCGTGCCACCGCCACCAGTCGCTCGGCGGGTTCGGGCAGCGGGCCGTACCGGTCGATCAGCTCCTCGACCACGGCGGTGATCTCGGTGTCACCACCGGCCGCGGCCAGCCGACGGTAGCCCTCCAGCCGCAGCCGGTCACTGGCGATGTAGTCCGGGGGCAGGTGGGCATCGACCGGCAGATCGATCCGGACGTCCTTGGATTCCTCGGTGGTACTGACGGTTTCGCCGTCGGCCGCGGCCTTGTACGCCTCGACCGCCTCCCCGACCAGGCGTACGTACAGGTCGAAGCCGACGCCGGCGACGTGCCCGGACTGCTCGACGCCCAGCACGTTCCCGGCGCCGCGGATCTCGAGGTCTTTGAGCGCCACCGCCATGCCCGCGCCCAGCTCGTTGTTCTGCGCGATGGTCGCCAGCCGGTCGTAGGCCGTCTCGGTCAACGGCGTGTGCGGCGGGTAGAGGAAGTAGGCGTAGCCGCGCTCGCGACTGCGGCCCACCCGGCCGCGCAGCTGGTGCAGCTGGGACAGGCCGAAGGTGTCGGCGCGCTCGACGATCAGCGTGTTGGCGTTGGAGATGTCCAGACCGGTCTCCACGATCGTGGTGCAGACCAGGATGTCGTATTCGCGGTTCCAGAACCCCTGCACGGTGCGCTCCAGCCGCTCCTCGGGCATCTGGCCGTGCGCGACCACCACCCGCGCCTCGGGCACCAGTTCCCGAACCCGGGCCGCGGCCCGATCGATCGAACTGACCCGGTTGTGCACGTAGAAGGCCTGCCCGTCGCGCAGCAATTCGCGGCGCAGCGCCGCGGCGACCTGTTTGTCGTCGTGCGGCCCCACGTAAGTCAGCACCGGGTAGCGCTCTTCGGGCGGAGTGAGGATCGTCGACATCTCCCGGATCCCGGCCAGGCTCATCTCCAGCGTGCGCGGGATCGGGGTGGCGCTCATGGTCAGCACGTCGACATGGGTGCGCAGGCTCTTGATGTGTTCCTTGTGCTCGACGCCGAAGCGCTGCTCCTCATCGACCACCACCAGCCCGAGGTTCTTCCACCGCACCCCGGTCTGCAGCAGCCGGTGGGTGCCGATCACGACGTCGACCGACCCGTCGGCCAACCCGTCGATGACCTTGCGGGATTCCGCCGGGTCGGTGAACCGGGACAGGCCCTTGACGGTGACCGGGAACCCGGCCATCCGGTCGGTGAAGGTCTGCAGATGCTGGTCGGCCAGCAGCGTGGTGGGCACCAGCACCGCGACCTGTCTGCCGTCCTGCACCGCCTTGAACGCCGCCCGCACCGCGATCTCGGTTTTCCCGTAGCCGACGTCGCCGCAGATCACCCGGTCCATCGGGATCGGTTTCTCCATGTCGGCCTTGACCTCGGTGATCGCGGTGAGCTGGTCGACGGTCTCGGTGAAACCGAACGCGTCCTCCATCTCGGCCTGCCAGGGGGTGTCCGGCGCGAACGCGTGGCCGGGACTGGCCTGCCGCTTGGCGTACAGCGCGACCAGTTCGCCGGCGATCTCCCGCACCGCGCGCCGCGCCTTGGTCTTGGTGTTGGCCCAGTCGCTGCCGCCGAGTTTGCTCAGCGCCGGCGCCTGACCGCCGACGTATCTGGAGAGCTGATCCAGCGAGTCCATCGGCACATAGAGCTTGTCGGATCCGCCTCCCCGTTTGGACGAGGCGTATTCGAGCACCAGGTACTCCCGGCGCGCCCCGCCGACGGTGCGTTCAACCATCTCCACGAACCGGCCGATGCCGTGCTGGTCGTGCACCACCAGATCGCCGGCGGTCAGCGCCAGCGGGTCGACGGTGTTGCGCCGCTTGGCCGCGAGCCGTTTGCCCTCGACAGCGGTGGCGCGGCTGCCGGTGAGGTCGGCTTCGGTGATGACGACCAGGTTGGCGCCGTTGATCACCACCCCCTCGTGCAGCGGGCCTTTGAGCACGCCGACGACCCCGGGACTCGGCGCGGCGCCACAGTCCAGCATGGCCGCCGCGATCTCGGATTCGGCCAGCCGTTCCACCACCCGATGGGCGGTGCCGGTGCCGGGTGCGACCATCGCGGCGTATCCGCCCGTCGCGACATGGGCGCGCAGCATCGCGAAGATCCCGTCGATGTCGTGCTGGTGGCCGCGCGCGGACGGCGCGGCGCGGATGTCCAGCTCGACGGCGGACTCGTCGGACAACTGGCTCAACGTCCACCAGGGATGGCCGGACGAGCGCGCCGCGGCTTGCACGTCTTCCAACTCGGTGAACCCGGAGCCACCCAGCTGCTCGACGTCGACGGGGGCGTCCGTGCCCAGCGCCGCCACCGACCACGACGCCTCCAGGAATTCCCGGCCGGTGTTGATCAGGTCGGCGGCGCGGGTGCGCACCTTTTCCGGGTCGCACACCAGCACCGGTGTCCCGTCGGGGAGCTGGTCGGTCAACAGCGCTCCGTCGCCGGGCTGCAACACCGATTGCAGCGCCTCCATGCCGTCGACCGGGATACCCTCGGCCAGCTTGGCCAGCATGTCGACGATGCTGCCGGTCACGGTGTTCTCGGTCACCGGATGTTGCCTGGTCAACTCGGCCGCGCGGGCCCGCACGTCGGAGGTGAGCAGCAGTTCCCGGCAGGCGACGGCGACCAGGGTGGCTACTTCGATGTCCGGGATCGAGCGCTGGTCGGCGACCGAGAACATCCGCATCTCGGTGACCTCGTCGCCCCAGAACTCGACGCGCACCGGATGCTCGGCGGTGGGAGCGAAGATGTCCAGGATTCCGCCGCGGACCGCGAACTCACCGCGGCGACCCACCATGTCCACCCGGGTGTAGGCCAGCTCGACCAGCCGCTCGGCCACGTCCTCGAACGGGATCTCGTCACCGACGGTCAGCGTCAGAGGTTCCAACATCCCCAGGCGCGGCGCCATCGGTTGCAGCAACGACCGCGCCGCCGTCACCACCACCCGCAACGGCGGGCCGAGTCGGGCGTCGTCAGGGTGGGCCAGCCGGCGCAGCACCATCATCCGGGTGCCGACGGTGTCGATGCCCGGTGACAGCCGTTCGTGCGGCAGCGTCTCCCAGGACGGAAACACCACTGCCGCCTCACCGAACACACCACGCAGTTCGGCGGTCAGATCGTCGGCCGCCCGGCCGGTGGCCGTGACCACCAGCAGCGGACCCTGCTGCGCCAGGGCGCTGGCCACGAAAAGTCGCGCGCTGGCGGGCCCGACCAGCGACAAGCTGTCGGGACGATCGGAGGCACGCTCGATGAGCTGTTGAAAGGTCGGCGCGGTCAGCGCCAATTCGACGAGCCCCGCGATCGGGGTATCTGGGCTAGCAGCCCCCGGAGCGGTCATGATGCGCCCATTCTAGGGGCGCGGCTGTGCGTTGACTCTGCGCACAGGGCGCGCTCTACTCGAACTTTGCCGCCCTGGACGCAGAGTCAACGAGCCGATCGGGCCCGGTTACCAGGGCATCGTCGCCCACGAGTAGAAAGCCCCGTCGCCAACGTCGTGCACGCCGTAGGAGTCCCAGTAATAGTCGTGGCAGACGCCGCCGTCCCACGGGACGGGACGGCCGGCCGGGTTCGGGTCACCCGGGCACCACGTCGTGCAGGCCTGCAGGCGGGGGCAATTGCCGGCTGCTTGGGCGGGCGTGGCTAGCTCGACGCCGCCCCACGTCAAAGCGGTGACGGCCAACCCGAGCAGGGCTGCCTTGATGGGCGGGAATGATCGGTTCATGGTGGTTCCTCCGTTGCTGGGCGGGCCGCTCAACCGATCTCAACAGCGGGCGCTTGCGAAGTTCTTGCGCAGTTCACTCGTCCTGCAGCTGCGGATCGGCTTCCAGGTGCGTCAGGCCGTTCCACATCAGGTTGACCAGATGCGCGGCCACCACTTCCTTCTTGGGCTCGCGGGTGTCCAGCCACCATTGCGCGGTCATCGACACCGAGCCCACCAGCGCCTGGGCGTACAGCGGCGCCAGGTCCGGATCCAGGCCGCGCCGGGCGAAGTCGCCGGCCAGAATGGAGCTGACCTGGCTGACGGCGTCGTTGAGCAGGCTGGAATAGGTGCCGGAGCTGATCGCGGCGGGCGAGTCGCGGATCATGATGCGGAAACCGTCGGTGCGTTCTTCGACGTAGGTGAGCAACGCCAGCGCGACCCGCTCGACCCGGACCCGGGACCGGTTGTTGGTCAGCGACGACGTGATGCCGTCGAGCAGTGCCGACATCTCCCGGTCGACGACCACGGCGTACAGGCCCTCTTTGCCGCCGAAGTGTTCGTAGACAACGGGTTTTGACACGTTGGCGCGTTGCGCGATCTCTTCGATCGACGTGCCTTCGTAACCGCGCTCGGCGAACAGCGACCGCGCGATGCCGATGAGTTGGTGGCGGCGCTCGCTGCCGGTCATCCGGGCGCGCGGTGTCCGCGTTTCCTTCTCCGGGCTCTTGAGCGGCTCAGCCACCGCGCCCCTTAGCCGCCGGTGGGGATGATTTCCTCTTGGCAGACGGCCGCGAGGGCAAGAGGGCGACGATCACGATGCCGATCAGGCCGAGTGCAGCGCCGATGACGAACGCCTCGGCGACCCCGCGGTTCTTCCGCCGCGCGACCCGGACCGCGTAGAGACCACACAGCACCGAGATGACGACGGCCAGGATCATGATCGGCCACTGCTCGTCCCAGGTGGTCACTCAGACATTCTGCACTCGAAGCGTGCCGGCGGCCTATATCGACATCGAAAGGACAACATCGGCAGACTAAAGTCATTCGCGCGGTCCCGGACCGCCGCAATCCGTCGTGGTGTAATCGGCAGCACCTCTGATTTTGGTTCAGATAGTTCAGGTTCGAGTCCTGGCGACGGAGCCCGGCCGTTTTGCCCCGAGCGTGCGTGAAATGACACGCTTGACGGCGTGTCAGCGAGCAGCCCCGCACGCTCGCGAGCGCAGACTTGGCCAAACTGAGGAGAGTTGATGACCTTTCGTGGCGACACCGCAGTCCTGGTGTTGGCGGCGGGTCCCGGCACCCGGATGCGTTCCGATACCCCCAAGGTGCTGCACAGCATCGGCGGCCGCAGCATGCTGTCGCATTCGCTGCACGCAATGACGAAGCTGGCGCCACAGCACCTGGTCGTGGTGCTGGGGCACGACCACCAGCGCATTTCCCCCCTGGTCGCCGAGCTGGCCGACGATCTGGGCCGCACCATCGACGTCGCGTTGCAGGATCAACCGCTGGGAACCGGGCATGCGGTGCTGTGCGGGCTGTCCGCGCTGCCCGATGACTACGCCGGCATCGTCGTCGTCGCTGCTGGTGACACCCCCTTGCTCGACGCCGACACGCTGGCCGACCTGATCGCCGGCCACCGCGGGGCTCACCCGGGCGGCCAGCCGGCGGTGACAGTGCTGACCACCACGCTCGACGACCCGCACGGCTACGGCCGCATTCTGCGCACCCAGGACAACGAGGTGATGGCGATCGTCGAACAGACCGACGCCACCCCTTCCCAGCGCAGCATCCGTGAGGTCAACACCGGCGTCTACGCGTTCGACATCGCCGCGCTGCGCTGGGCGCTGAGCCGGCTGAGCTCCAACAACGCCCAACAGGAGCTCTACCTGACCGACGCCATCGCGATCCTGCGCCGCGACGGCCAGACCGTCAGCGCCCGCCACGTCGACGACAGCGCGGTGGTGGCCGGCGTCAACAACCGCGTCCAACTCGCCGAACTGGGCGCCGAACTCAACCGCCGGATCGTGGCCGCCCACCAGCTTGCCGGTGTCACCGTGATCGACCCCGCCACCACCTGGATCGACGTCGACGTGACGATCGGGCGCGACACCGTCATCCACCCCGGCACCCAGCTGCTGGGCCGCACGCAGATCGGCGGCCGCTGCGTCGTCGGTCCGGACACCACGCTGACCGACGTCAGCATCGGCGACGACGCCACGGTGTGCCGTACGCACGGCACGTCGGCGACCGTCGGCGACGGTGCGACGGTGGGACCGTTCACCTACCTGCGACCCGGAACCGTGCTGGGCGCCGACGGGAAACTGGGGGCGTTCGTCGAGGTCAAGAACGCCACGATCGGCACCGGAACCAAGGTGCCGCACCTGACCTACGTCGGCGACGCCGACATCGGCGAGCACAGCAACATCGGCGCCTCCAGCGTGTTCGTCAACTACGACGGCGTCAACAAGCGACGCACCACGATCGGCTCGCATGTGCGCACCGGATCGGACACCATGTTCGTCGCGCCGGTGAACATCGGCGACGGCGCCTATACCGGTGCCGGCACGGTCATCCGGGAGGACGTCCCGCCCGGTGCGCTGGCGGTGTCCGCCGGTCCCCAGCGCAACATCGAGAACTGGGTGCAACGCAAACGGCCCGGCTCAGCCGCCGCGCAGGCCGCCGACGAGGCCAACCGGCAACCAGAAGCGGATCAGGCACCGTGAATTCGCCGTCCCGTAGTGCGGCTACGATGAGGCGTTCCTATCTCGACCCCGATACGGCGAGGGCAGCACGTTGAGCCACGACTGGACCGATAACCGCAAGAACCTGATGCTGTTCAGCGGCCGCGCCCACCCGGAGCTGGCCGAGCAGGTAGCCAAGGAGCTCGACGTCCACGTCACCGCGCAGACCGCGCGGGAATTCGCCAACGGCGAGATCTTCGTGCGGTTCCACGAATCGGTCCGTGGGTGCGACGCCTTCGTGCTGCAGTCCAACCCGGCCCCGGTGAACCGGTGGCTGATGGAACAGCTGATCATGATCGACGCGTTGAAGCGCGGCAGCGCCAAGCGGATCACCGCGGTGCTGCCGTTCTACCCCTATGCCCGGCAGGACAAGAAGCACCGCGGCCGCGAACCGATCTCGGCGCGACTGGTGGCCGACCTGCTCAAGACCGCGGGCGCGGACCGGATCGTGACGGTCGACCTGCACACCGATCAGATCCAGGGCTTCTTCGACGGACCCGTGGACCACATGCGCGGGCAGAACCTGCTCACCGGCTATATCCGCGACAACTACCCCGACGGCAACATGGTGGTGGTCTCCCCCGACTCCGGCCGGGTGCGGATCGCCGAGAAGTGGGCGGACTCCCTCGGTGGCGTGCCGCTGGCCTTCATCCACAAGACCCGCGACCCGCGGGTGCCCAATCAGGTGGTGTCCAACCGCGTGGTGGGTGAGGTGGCGGGACGGACCTGCGTGCTGATCGACGACATGATCGACACCGGCGGCACCATCGCCGGCGCGGTCAAGCTGTTGCATGACGACGGTGCGCAGGACGTGATCATCGCGGCCACCCACGGTGTGTTGTCCGATCCCGCCGCCGAGCGTCTGGCCGGATGCGGTGCGCGTGAGGTGATCGTGACGAACACGCTGCCGATCGGCGAGGAGAAGCGCTTCCCGCAGCTCACCGTGCTGTCCATCGCGCCGCTGCTGGCCAGCACCATCCGCGCGGTCTTCGAGAACGGCTCAGTCACAGGACTTTTCGACGGGGACGCGTAGATGGGTTCTCCGCGCGTCGTGATCTACCACAACCCCAAGTGCAGCACGTCCCGCAAGACGCTGGACCTGCTGCACGACAACGGTTTAGAGCCCACGGTGGTGCAGTATCTCAAGACGCCGCCGACGCGGGACGAGTTGGCGAAGATGATCCGCGATGCCGGTATCGAGGTGCGGACGGCGGTGCGCAAACGCGAATCACTGTACGGCGAACTGGGTCTGGCCGATGCGAGCGACGACGAGTTGCTCGACGCCATGGCCGAACATCCCATCCTGATCGAGCGACCGTTCGTCGTCACACCCAAGGGCACCCGGCTGGCCCGCCCGATCGACGCGGTCCGCGAGATTTTGTGACTGTCACCGCTCTACGCGCGGCGGTGGCCGCGGTCCTGCTGTTGGCGACCGCCGCGTGCGGGCCGAAAGCCCCTGACTACCAGTCGATCTGGACGACGAGTTCGACCACGAGTGAGACGGCCGCGCCGACGGAGCCGCCGGTCCCGCTGTCGAAGTATCTGGAGGGCGAGGGTGTCACCGGTGACGCGGTCGAGCCGGGCTCGCTGACCGACCTCACCGTGTCGATCCCGACGCCGCCGGGTTGGTCCGTTCGCGGCGGCGATCCGAAAGTCACCGCCAGCAGGCTGATGATCTCCAAGGGGGACAACTACCCGGCGGCGATCCTGGTGGTGTTCAGGTTGAAAGGCGAGTTCAAACCCAGCGAGGCGATCAAGCACGCCAATGCCGATCTGCCACAGGGCTTTCACCAACTCGACGCTTCCACCGCGGACTTCAACGGTTTCCCCTCCTCGATGGTGCAAGGCACCTACGAACTCAAGGGCGCGCGGATGCGCAGCTGGAACCGGGTCGTCCTGCCGACCGGCTCGCCGCCGGCCAACCAGCGATACCTGGTCGAGTTGATCATCACCAGCCTGGCCGACCAGGCGGTGGCCGAGTCCGACGACGTCGAGGCCATCATCCGCGGCTTCGTCGTGGCCAAGAAGTAGCGCGAGCAGTCGCCCAACGTGGCGCGAGCAGACGCAAAATCCCCTATTTCGTACCGAAAATGGGGGATTTTGCGTCTGCTCGCGCCATCAGGGGGCTGGTCAGCTGTGGCGACTCGCCTCCTGAACGAGCTGCACCCGCGACGCCAGGCCCAACTTGGCGTAGATGTGAGTCAGGTGAGTCTGCACAGTGCGCGGTGAGATGAACAACCGCGCCCCGATATCCTTGTTGGCCAAGCCCTCTCGCACCAACCGCACCACGTCGCGCTCCATCGGGGTGAGCGATTCCCAGCCGCTGGCGGGACGCTTCCGGACGCCGCGTCCACGTTGCGCATAGCCGATCGCCTCCTCCGCGGACAGGGCGGTCCCCTCCACCCACGCGGCGTCGAAAACGCTCTGCCCCAGAGCTTCTCGGACGGACGCCAGAGCCGCGTCGTAACCGGCTCGGTACATCGGGTAGCGGGCGATGCCCAGGACCTGTCGGACGTTGTCGGCCGCGCCCAGCAGACGCGCGGCATGTTGGTGATTACCACAGTCGGCCGCGAGGTGGGCCAGGGTTTCCAGGGCTTGCGGGACGCGAAGGTAGGCGTGAGTGCGCGCGGCGTGCGTGAGTGCTTCGTGGGCATCGCGTTCGGCTTGCTCCGGTTCACCCTGGGCCAGCGCGACGCAGGAGCGGATCGCCAGCGCGTTGACTTGATGGCTGCCCCGTACCAGCACCGCGGTCGCGTCAGCCCGTCGTCGTGCGGTTACCAGATCGCCTGCGGCCAAAGCGGTTTCGGCCAGCGGGTTGAAGAAGCTGCCGAATGCTCCGGTCAGCAGGACGGTGCGCTGCAGAGCAGTCTCGGACAGTTGCTTGGCCGTCTCGACGTCACCGCCGGACAGGGCCGCATTGGCCAGCACCCCGTACACCGCGTCTCCGTAGTACCCACCTATCGCCTCGGCGGCGGTCAGCGCTGCCTGTGCGGCGGCGGTCGCCGCAACCGATTCGGCTTGATAGGTCAGCACGTTCGCGTGGACCACCTGAGCAAAGACCGTCAAGGTGGGATCCCCGGCGGCCTGCACTTCGTCGACCAGCACCCGCAGCACCTGCACGGCTCGCGAAAGATCACCCAGGACGGCCAGTGCCGCCCCCAGCCATACCCGGCAGTTGCACGAGATGAACCGGTCGCCCAGCTCATCGGCGATGGCTTGCCCTTCTTCCGCGGCCGCCCGCGCTGCGACCGGTTCGCCGGCGTACACGCCCGCGGTGGCCTGGTAGCTGAGGATCTGGCTCAGATTCCACCGATCACCGCCGGCGCGGGCCAGCTCGATTGCTTCGGCGAGATAGGGCTGACCGCCGTCGGCGGTGTAGAGCGTGATCATTCCGCATGCGATCAGGGCATGGGTGATCAGCGCCGGATCCTGCAGCCGGCGGGCCTGGGCCAGCGCCTCCTGCGCCTGGTCCAGATCAGCGGGTACCGAAACCCAGGCCGCGGCGGCAGCCCGGTCCGCCACCGCACGTACCCAGACCGCGGGCGCGACCTGCCCCCGACCCTGTCCTGGCGCCACGTCGGGCAACATGGCGTCGAAATCAGCCAGACCCTCGCGCACATGCCCTTTTCGCAACCAGAACTGCCGCAGCGCCGAGAGTAAGCGCAGTGCGGACTCGTTGTCGTGATGCTCGCGGCTCCAGGCGAAAGCGGCCCGCAGATTGTCGATGTCGGTCTGCGCCCAGGTGAGCAGTCGCTCGTCGCCGGGTCGGGCCGTCGAGTCCAAATGTATTGCGGTGGTTGTGTAGTAGTCGCGGTGGCGGGTGCGTACCTCGTCGGCTTCCCCGGACTCGCCGAGTTTCTCCTGCGCGTACTGGCGCACTGTCTCCAACAGTCGGTAGCGCATTCCGGTCGGGTTGTCGTCGGCCACCACCAGTGACTTGTCCACCAACAGGCTGAGTTGGTCCAGCAGCTGGTATGCCTCCACTTCGCTACTGGCGCCGACGGTTTGGACGGCGTCGAGGTCGAAGCCGCCGACGAAAACCGCCAGTCGGCGAAACAGCACCCGCTCCGGCTCGGTCAACAACGCGTGCGACCAGTCCACCGACGCGCGCAGCGTCTGCTGGCGCCGCACCGCGGTGCGAGCCCCGCCGGTCAACAACCGGAACCGGTCCTGCAGACTGCTCACGATCTGCGACAACGACAGCGCCCGAACCCGTGCCGCGGCAAGCTCGATGGCCAACGGCATCCCGTCCAGACGAGTGCAGATGTCCTGCACCAACTTCGCACTGTCCCGGTCGACGACGAAATCCGGACGCGCCCGTCGGGCCCGGTCGGCGAACAACTCGACGGCTTCGTCGGCGATCGCCAAAGACGGTATGCGCCAGCTCATCTCACCGGGCACCCCCAGCGGCTCGCGGCTGGTGGCCAGGATCGTCAACTGCGGGCAGGCCGCCATCAGCTCGACCACCATGTCCCCGCATGCATCCAACAGGTGTTCGCAATTGTCGAGCACCAGCAGCATCGACTTCGCGCCGAAGAAGCGCACCAACAGGTCGGTGGTGGAACGGCCCGGCTGATCGGGCAGCGCCAAGGTACGGGCGACGGTCACCGGCACCATGGCGGCATCGGTGATCGGTGCCAGATCGATGTACCACAACCCGTCGGAGAACTCGGAGTTCAGTTGGGTCGCGACTTCGATGGCCAGCCGGGTCTTGCCCGCGCCGCCGGCTCCGGTCATCGTCACCAGCCGGCTGTCCGCGACGAGGCTCCGCAGCTCGGCCGACTGTGGTTGGCGCCCAACGAAACTCGTCAACTGCACCGGGAGATTGTGCGATGTGACACCGGTCTGCACCCGTAGCGGCGGGAACTGACTACCCAACTCGGGATGGCACAGCTGCACCACCCGCTCGGGGCGGGAGACACCTTTGAGCGTGTAGTTGCCCAAGTCCGTCAACCAAACTCCGTCGGGCAACCGGTCGATAACCAGCGACTCGGTCACTCCCGAGAGCACTGTCTGCCCACCGTGTGCCAGGTCGCGCAGCCGCGCGGCGCGGTTGATCGTCGGACCCGCGTAGTTGCTCTCGTCGCGCAGCTGGATCTCACCGGTGTGCAGGCCGATACGCAACTTGATCGGGGCCAGCGGCGCCCGTTGCAACGTCAATGCGCAGGCCACCGCGTCCGACGCCCGCGCGAAGGCCGAGACGAAACTGTCGCCCTCACCCTGCTCCACCGGACGCACCCCGTCGTAGGCCGCGATCGTCTCGTTCACCGCGACATTCAGCGCGGCCAGCGCCGCCGTCATCCGCTCCGGCTGCGTCTCCCATAACCGTGTCGACCCCTCGACATCGGCCAGTAGCAAGGTCACCGTCCCAGTCGGCAGCAACTCGCTCACACCCATTTCGGTCGGCATCTCCGCGTGTTGGCTCATGGTAGCCAGCCGGGCCGCCGCAACCCATGGGAAAGCCCCGGTCCATCAGCGCGGATGGCGGCCAACCGACCCCGTCGCGAACCCGTCAGGCTCGGCATCGGAAACTGAGCGGTATGACCCAATGGACGGCCGCAGATTTACCACCTTTCACCGGGCGCACCGTGATCATCACCGGAGCCAACAGCGGCCTGGGCGAGGTGACTGCCCGCGAGCTGGCCGGGCGGGGTGCCCGCATCGTGATGGCGGTCCGCAACACCGACAAAGGTCAGGCCGCGGCCCAGCGGATCGACGGAGATGTCGAAGTACGCACGCTTGACCTGCAGGATCTGTCGTCGGTGCGTCGGTTCGCCGACGGAGTGGACGCGGCCGACATCCTGATCAACAACGCCGGCATCATGGCCGCGCCGTACGCCACCACCAGCGACGGTTTCGAGAGCCAGATCGGCACCAACCACCTGGGCCACTTCGCGCTGGCCAACCTGCTGTTGCCCAAACTGCGCGACCAGGTGGTGACGGTGTCGTCCATGGCGCACTGGCCGGGCCGGATCAACCTGGCCGACCTGAACTGGCAGCGACGGCGCTACTCGGCGTGGCTGGCCTACAGCCAGTCCAAGCTGGCCAACCTGCTGTTCACCAGCGAACTGCAACGCCGACTCGACGCGGCCGGTTCGCCGCTGCGTGCGCTGGCCGCCCATCCCGGCTACTCGCACACCAATTTGCAGGGGGCGTCCGGACGCAGGCTCAGCGACGCGGTGGTGTCGGCGGCGACGCGCGTGGTCGCCACCAACGCCGACTTCGGCGCCCGCCAGACGCTGTACGCGGCGTCCCAGGACCTGCCGGGCGGCAGTTACGTCGGGCCGCGGTTCGGCTATCTGGGCAGAACCCAAACGGTCGGGCGGAGTCCGGCCGCCAAGGACGAGGCGATGGCCACCGCGCTCTGGGAGCTGTCCGAGCGTCTTACCGGCGTGGAGTTTGCGCTCTGAGCTGACCCGCCCGGGTGCTGGCTCTGCGCTGGTGGCGGGGCTTTCCGGCAGGATTTCAACCTGGACGACGACCCCGCCCGCGGCCCGCTCTGATTTCCGCCGCGCACCACGAATGCGCTAACCTGACCGGGCGTCACGGCGAGGGTGCACGAGCTAGACCAGCACCGTTATCGACGGAGACCGACATCCTGTCGCGATCCCTGGCCGTGCCCTCACACACAGGAGCGACACACATGGCCAAGTCCGCAGTCAACCAGCTCAGCGCCTCGGTGCGCACCGACACCGGCAAGGGCGCCTCCCGCCGCGCCCGACGCGAAGGCAGGATTCCCGCCGTGCTCTACGGGCACGGCAGCGACCCGCAGCACTTGGAGCTGCCCGGCCACGACTTCGCGGCCGTGCTGCGCCACTCGGGTACCAACGCGGTGCTCACCCTGGACATCGCCGGCAAGGAACAGCTCGCGCTGACCAAGTCGATCGACATCCACCCGATCCGACGCACCATCCAGCACGCCGACCTGCTGGTCGTGCGCCGCGGCGAGAAGGTCACCGTCGAGGTGACCGTCATCGTCGAGGGCGAAGCCGGCCCCGACACGCTGGTCACGCAGGACGCCAACGCCATCGAGATCGAGGCCGAAGCGCTGTCGATTCCCGAGCAGTTGACGGTGTCCGTGGAGGGCGCCGAAGCGGGCACCCAGTTCACCGCCAGCCAGATCGAGCTGCCCAACGGTGTCACCCTGGTCTCCGACCCGGACCTGCTGGTGGTCAACGTGGTCCAGGCGCCGACCGCCGAGGATCTGGCCGAGGAAGGTGCGGGCGACACGGGCGAGGCCGAGGAATCGGGCGCAGCCGCAGACGAAGAGGGCGGCGAGACCGAGGCCGCCGACGCTTCCGAGTAGGCGACGATGGCCGAACCCCATCTCGTGGTCGGCCTGGGCAATCCGGGGGACAACTACGCCCGGACCCGCCACAATCTCGGCTTCGTGGTTGCCGACCTGCTCGCCGCCCGGATGGGCGCGAAATTCAAGGCGCACAAGCGTTCCGGCGCCGAAGTCAGCACCGGCCGGTTGGCTGGGCGGCCGGTGGTGCTGGCCAAGCCGCGGTGTTACATGAACGAGTCCGGCCGGCAGGTGGGGCCGCTGGCCAAGTTCTACTCGGTGCCGCCGGGCGACGTCATCGTCATCCACGACGAACTCGACCTCGAGTTCGGTCGGATCCGCCTCAAGTTGGGCGGCGGTGAGGGCGGCCACAACGGACTGCGTTCGGTGGCTTCGGCGTTGGGCAGCAAGGACTTTCAGCGGGTGCGGATCGGGATCGGCCGTCCGCCCGGGCGCAAGGATCCCGCCGCGTTCGTGCTGGAACCATTCAATTCCACCGAACGACCGGAGATCCCGACCGTCTGCGAGCAGGCCGCCGACGCCACCGAGTTGCTGATCGAATTGGGTCTCGAGGCCGCGCAGAACCGCGTACACGCCTGGCCATAGGCGCGCGAGCAGACGCAAAAGCCCCTCATTTCGGCACGAAATGGGGGCTTTTGCGTCTGCTCGGCGAATTTAGGTGACCAGCGTGACCGAGTTGGCGCGGCGCAGCTTGCCCGACGGCGTCTTGGGGATCGTCCCGGGACCCAGCACGACGACATTGCGGGGCCGCACGTCGACCTCTTTGACGACCTCGTGAGCCACGTCATGCTCGATACGGCGCACTTGGACCGGGTCCTCGAACGCGTTCGACTCGACCGCGACCGCGAAGGACTCACGGGAGTGCCCGGCGTCCAGGCGCACCGCCACCGCACAACCGGGCCGGACGCCGTCGACCCGCCCGGCCGCCCGCTCGATGTCGGTCGGGTAGATGTTGCGCCCGGCCATGATGATGACGTCCTTGACGCGACCGCACACCACGACGTGGCCGTCGTCGGTGAGGTAGCCCAGGTCGCCGGTGTCGTACCAGCCGTGCTCGTCCTGAGCCGGGATGAAGCCACCCATGGTGATGTAGCCGGGCGTGAGGCACTCGCCGCGCAGTTCGATGACACCGACTCCGCGCGACGGCATCACATTGCCGTCCTCGTCGACGATGCGGGCTTCCAGGTCCTGCAGCAGCGGTCCCAGCGTGGCCAGCCGGCGGGTGTTGCCCTTGGTGGCGGGGACGGCGCGGCGCAGCGCGGCCAGCAGGTCGGCGTCGACTTCGTCGACGACCAGACCGGAGTTGCACTTGGAGAAGGACACCGCCAGCGTCGTCTCGGCCATCCCGTAGGCCGGCAG
This sequence comes from Mycobacterium sp. NGS67, assembly GCF_059812185.1. Classification (NCBI taxonomy): domain Bacteria; kingdom Bacillati; phylum Actinomycetota; class Actinomycetes; order Mycobacteriales; family Mycobacteriaceae; genus Mycobacterium; species Mycobacterium sp. NGS67. Next base: position 52,359 of record NZ_JCALCF010000021.1, on the reverse strand, counting down.
GATCGCCGACGGCCGCAGCCCGAACGGCCGGCCCGCATCCAGCAGGTCCTCAACGTCGGCGGGTTCGACGGGCTCCGCGCCGGACAGCGCGAAGCGCAGGGTCGACAGGTCGAACTGCCCGGGCTTGGCCTGGCGGCGCAACCGCTTGGCCAGCAGCGCGTAGGCGAAGTTCGGGGCCGCGGTCATGGTGCCCTTGTACTTGTCGATCAACTTCGCCCACAGCAGCGTGTCACGCAGGAAGTCCATCGGCGTGACCTTGACCAACTCCGCGCCGAAGAACATCGGGATGGTGAGGAATCCGACCATGCCCATGTCGTGGAAGCAGGGCAGCCAGCTGACCATCACGTCTTTGTCGACGTCGTACTCGGCGCCGACGAACATCGCTTCGGCGTTGGAGTAGATGTTGCGGTGGGTGATCTGGACCGCTTTGGGAGATCCCGTCGACCCGGACGTCAGCTGCATCAGCGCCAGGTCGTCCTCGCCGACCTCGATCGGGTCGATCGGGTCCGACGCGAGCAGGTCGGCGACGGTCAGGACCTTGATGCCTTTTTCCTCGAGCACCGGGATGGCCACGGTGAACGGCTCGGAGACGATGACGGCCTTGGCCTCGATCATGCCGATGACGGTCATGGTGTCATCGGCCCACACCGCCAGGTCGGTGCGCGGGGTGGGCTGGTGCAGCATGGTCAGGCTGGCACCGCGCATCCACAACCCCTGCGCGGTCGGGGCGATCTCCACCGGGAAGCCGGCCAGCACCCCGACGGCGTCGCCGAGGCCGATGCCCGCAGCGGCCAGCCCGCCGGCGATACAGCGGGCACGTTCGTGCACCTCGCCCCAGGTGTGACGGACGGGTTCGTGCGGTTCACCGGTGACCATGCCCGTCGTGGAGGTGCGGGCACTGCGGAACATCTTCTCGGTAAACCTGCTCACCCAAACCTCCTCGGTTCCAACGCATCCCTCAAGGTCCGAACTTCCATGTTCCACCCGCCAGATCTCGCTTCGAGGCAGGCGCGCGCACATATTGGGGAGCGGTTAGGTCTCGATTTGGTGATGAAGCGCGGCCATGCGCCGTGCTGCCGCGACTCGTCACCGCGGATTATCTTAAGCAACTCTTAAGTAACTGCAAAACCCTGACACGATATGAGTTCGATGTCACATCGAAGTCAAAGACCCCCGTCGGTGGGCGCCGGCACCACGCGAGCCCCCGGCACCGGACCGGTGGCCACCCGGACGGTGCGGCAGACACCCGCCCCCGACAGCTGCGTGCCGACGTCCACCGCCGCGTCCGCCGAGGCGCACAGGAACGCGCACGTCGGTCCCGAGCCGGACACGATCCCGGCCAGCGCACCCGCCTCCACACCCGCACGCAGCGCCCGGCGCAACGCCGGATCCAGACTCACCGCGGCCGCCTGCATCTCGTTGCCCAGCAGCGGGGCGAGTTGCTGCGGGTCACCGGCGGCCAGGGCGGCCAGCACCGGCCCGGCCTCGTCGAGCCGCGGCGGATCGCCGACCTCGCGCAGCCGGTCCAGTTCGCCGTACACCTTCGGGGTCGACAACCCGCTGTCGGCGAACGCCAGCACCCAGTGAAATGTGTTGCGGGACAACACGGTGGCCAGCTCCTCGCCACGACCCGTCCCCAGCGCGGTGCCGCCGTGCAGCGCGAACGGCACGTCGCTGCCCAGCCGCGAGGCCAGCAGGCGCAGGTCACGGCGCGGCAAGTTGAGTTCCCACAGCGAGTTCATCGCCACCAGCACCGCGGCCGCGTCGGCGCTGCCGCCGGCCATGCCGCCGGCGACCGGGATGGACTTGTCGATCAGGACCGACACGTCGGGCGCCCGGCCGACGTGCTCGGCCAACAGCTCCGCGGCGCGCCAGGCCAGGTTGCGCTCGTCGGTGGGCAGTTTGTCGGCGCCCTCGCCCACCAACTCGAGCGAGAGCACGTCGGCATTGCGCACCGTCACCTCGTCGAACAGCGACACGGCGTGGAACACCGTCGTCAACTCGTGATAGCCGTCGTCGCGCCGGTCACCCACGGCCAGGTACAGATTGACTTTCCCCGGCACCCGAACGGTGACCGACCCGGTGGGCACCCACAACTCTGCGGTGTTGCCGTCAGTCACCGCAGCAGACTAACTCTGCACCGGGTCCGCCGTGTCAGTCGAGTCACCGGAGCGCTGCAGCAGCCGCACGAAATCCTCGATCGACAGCGTCTCACCGCGACGAGCGGGATCGATGCTGGCCGCCAGCAGCCGGTTCGCAGATTCGTTGCCTGATCCCGCCCACTCCACGAACGCGTTGCGGGATGTTTTGCGCCGCTGGGCGAAAGCGATGTCAACCAATTGGAAGACGCGGGTGCGGAACGCTTCGTCGGTGGGCCACGGCGACGTCTCGTAACGGTCGATGCGCACCAACCCGGAGTAGACCCGAGGAATGGGCCAGAACACCGTCGGCGACACCGTGCCGCAACGCCGCACCCGGCCGTAGAAGCCGACCTTGACGCTGGGGACGCCGTACTCCTTGCCGCCGGGCTCGGCGGCCAACCGGTCGGCGACCTCGGCCTGCACCATCACCGTCACCACTTGGATCGACGGAAACTCGGCCAGCAGGTGCAGTAGCGCCGGGACCGCGACGTTGTAGGGCAGATTCGCCACCACCGCCGTCGGTTGGGCTGCGAGCTCGTCGCGGCGCAGCGACAGCACGTCGCGGTTGATGACCGAGAAGCGCTGAATTTCACTATCGGAGTGCTCGGCGATGGTCTGGGGCAGGCGCGCAGCCAACACCGGGTCGATCTCGACGGCGGTGACGGTCGCGCCGCGGTCCAGCAGCGCCAGCGTCAACGACCCCAACCCCGGCCCGACCTCGAGCACGACGTCCGACTTACCGATGCCGGAGGTCGTGACCACGCGTCGCACCGTGTTGGCGTCGTGGACGAAGTTCTGTCCCAGCGATTTCCGCGGGCGGAACTCAAGTTCTTTGGCTAGTCGCCGGATCTCGGTGCGCCCGAGCAACCGGATCGTCAGTGCGCACCGACCCGACCACTGCACACGGGCCACGCGCCCCAACCTTGGCGCTGCCGGGTCACTTCGGCGATCGCGATCTGCTCTTCGCGGGTGGCCAGGTCAGCACGGGGCGCATACCGCAGCCCGCCGTTGGCGACCCAGGTGCCGAAGTCGAACTGCACCCCACCGTAGAAACCGTTACCGGTGTTGATGGACCAGTTCCCACCGGCCTCGCAACCGGCCAGCGAATCCCAGATGCTGCCGTCGCTCACCGGGGGCACCTCGGTGCCCGGCTTGGCGCCCACCCGCACCACGGCTTCGCGGGCCGGTGCGACCACGGTATTGGAGATCGGCAACCGTCCGGTCTCGACGCCGTTGACCTGGGCTACCGCGAACGTCACGTCCTGGGTGCCCGGCATCCCCGGGTCCTCGACGATCTCGCGGCTCATGTTCAGCTCCGGGTCCTCGATGCGGCGCGCGGGCGGGGGCAGCGGCATCCGCTCGGTGACCCGCTCGATGCGGTTCCGGGTGACCAGGATCTGCATGCCGTCGACGACCGGGCTGCCGGCGTCGGGCAGTACCTGGTCGCTGTCCTGCAGCGGGGCGCCGGCGGCGGCGAGCAACCCGGCGACGTTGGGCGCCGGCAGACGCACCGTGCGCACCATGCCGCCGTCGTTTATCTCGACCGTCTTGGCGCTCACCACCGGCAGCGACATGCCGGCCAGCGGAACCCGGCTGGCCCGGGAAGCGGCCGCGGGGGCGGTGTCGGTCATGGCCAGCTGGGCCAGCGCCTCGTCCACGGTGGACGCGGTGGTCCACACCTGCCGGGAGTTCTGGCCGTCCAGCGTGATCTGCAACGGCCGGCTGCGGCGCAGCACGATGGTGGCGGCGTCATCGACGCTGACGTCAGCGGCCGGGTAGAGGTCGTCCCGCTGGTCGACGGAGAACCCGTTCTCTTCGACGATGTCGATGACCCGCGACTTCATCGTGTTCACCCGGAGCGAGGTGCCGTCCACGGTCAGCGTCACGGTCTTGGATGCGGAGACGGCGAAGCCGCCGGCGAATGTCAAAGCCAGTAATAAAGCGCCAACTACCAGGCGCAACACCGGTGATTCAGTTTGATGAAGTTTAGTAATTAAATTCAATGTCAATTCCGTGTCTGTCTCTTGACTTACCGACCCACCACAACCCTGTGCGAGCAACCACTCTGGAGCGAGCTTCCAGACCTTATTCAGCTGAAATGACAAAATGGGCCCAGCGGCCCACCCGTACGATCACAAGACGGTAACGAACCGTCCATTGCTGAGCAACTCCGGCTCGCGGATGTTAGGCGCCAGGCCCGGGTCAAACGGCCAGTCGATACGCCCGACGGGCGTTGCTCGTGGTGACTTCCGCCAATTCTTCGGCGGGCCGATCGACCAGTTCAGCCAGCGCGCGCACGGTGTAGGGCAGACAGTAAGGTTCGTTCGCTGCGCCCCGGTACGGGTGCGGCGTCAAAAACGGTGCGTCGGTCTCCACCAGAAGTTGCCCGATCGGTATCAGCGCGACGGCTTCGCGCAGGGCGCGCGCGTTGCGGAAGCTCACCGTCCCGGACAGGCTCAGCAACCATCCGCTCGCCACGCACTCGCGCGCCATCGCGCTGTCCGAGGAGAAGCAGTGGAAGATCACCGTGTCCGGGGCGCCCTCGGCGCGCAGTACGTCGAGCACCTCGCGGTCGGCGTCGCGGTTGTGGATCATCAGCGGCTTGCCGAGCCGCTTGGCCACGTCGATGTGCCAGGCGAACGCCTCGCGCTGGACGTCCGGGCTCGCGCAACCGTCCAGCTTGCCGGGCCAGTACAGGTCCATGCCGGTCTCGCCGACGGCGACGACGCGCGGATGGGCGGCCAGCGCCTCGATCTCAGTGCGCGCGGTGTCGGTGAGCGCGTCCGTGCGGGTCGGGTGCAGCGCCACCGCCCCGTAGACCCGTGAGTCCCATTCGGTGGCCTGCGCGACCCAGCGGGCCGAATCCATGTCGTCGGCGATGGTGACCACGGCCTCGACGCCGACGGCGGCCGCCCGGTCCAGGATCGCCCGCACTCCCCCGGCGTCCGAGGCACCGCACGCGTCCAGGTGGGTGTGGGCGTCGATCAGCGGCGAAAGCGGCTCCGGGGCGGGCGGCGCTTCCCGTTCCCCAGATCGGTTGGAACTCACGCGCACACAATAGGGTGAATCTCGATGAAGCCCTACTACGTCACCAACGCGATCACCTATCCCAATGCCGCGCCGCATCTGGGACACGCTTATGAATTCATCTCCAGCGACGTCATCGCGAGGTTCAAGCGCCTGGACGGCTTCGACGTGCGTTACCTGACCGGCACCGACGAGCACGGACTCAAGATGGCTCAGGCCGCTGCCGCCGAGGGCCTGCCCACCGCGGACCTGGCCCGCCGTAACTCCGATGTGTACCAGCGGCTGCAGCAGAAGCTGAATATCTCCTTCGACCGCTTCATCCGCACCACCGACGCCGACCACCACGAGGCGTCCAAGGAGATCTGGCGGCGCATCGAAGCCGCGGGTGACATCTATCTGGACGCATACTCCGGTTGGTATTCGGTACGCGACGAGCGGTTCTTCGTCGAATCGGAAACCGCTGTCGTAGAAGGGGTTCGGGTCGCCGTCGAAACCGGCACACCGGTGACCTGGACCGAGGAACAGACCTTCTTCTTCCGGCTCTCGGCCTACGCCGACAAGCTGCTGGCCCACTACGAGGCCAACCCGGATTTCATCGGACCCGAGGTGCGCCGCAACGAAGTCGTCAGCTTCGTTTCCGGTGGACTGCGGGATCTCTCCATCTCCCGGACGTCGTTCGACTGGGGGGTACAGGTACCCGGGCATCCCGGCCACGTCATGTACGTCTGGATCGACGCGCTCACCAATTACCTGACCGGAGTTGGCTTTCCGCGCACCGAGTCGGAATCGTTCCGCCGCTTCTGGCCGGCCGATCTGCACATCATCGGCAAAGACATCATCCGATTCCACGCCGTCTATTGGCCCGCGTTTCTGATGTCTGCCGGAATCGATTTGCCCCGAAGGGTTTTCGCGCACGGGTTCCTGCTCAACAGCGGCGAGAAGATGAGCAAGTCGGTGGGCAACATCGTCGACCCGGTCGCCCTGGTCGACACGTTCGGGGTGGATCAGATTCGCTATTTCCTGATGCGCGAGATCCCGTTCGGCCAGGACGGCAGCTACAGCGACGAGTCGATCATCACCCGGATCAACACCGACCTGGCCAACGAGTTGGGCAACCTGGCCCAGCGGTCGCTGTCGATGGTCGCCAAGAACCTGGGTGGCGCGGTGCCCGCACCCGGCGAGTTCAGCAGCGCCGACACCGAGTTACTGGCCACCGCCGACGGCCTGCTGGCGCGGGTGCGCGCGCATTTCGACGTCCAAGCGATGCACCTTGCGCTGGAAGCGATTTGGCTGATGCTGGGTGATGCGAACAAGTATTTCTCGGCCCAGCAGCCGTGGGTGCTGCGCAAGAGCGAGTCCGAGTCCGACCAGGACCGGTTCCGCACGACGCTCTATGTCACCTGCGAGGTGGTCCGCATCGCTGCGCTCTTGGTCGCCCCGGTGATGCCCGAATCGTCGGCCAAGTTGCTGGATCTGCTCGGCCAGACCGATGACCAGCGGTCATTCACGGCCATCGAGACACGGCTGGCCCCCGGCACCGCGTTGCCGCCACCGACCGGAGTGTTCCCCCGGTATCAGCCGCCTAGCGAAGGCGAATGAAGTTAATTTTCGTCGTAGGCCATAATCTTGAGCGTGGAGCGAAGACGGAATCGGCAAATCAGCCAATCGCCGATGACCACCCTCAAGCAGCTACCTGCTCTCGTGGTGCTGGAACGGATCCCGGTTCCGGTCCTCGCAGTCGCCGACGACGGCAGCATCCTGTTCACCAACACCGCTTTCGCCCAGATGGTGGGCAGCGAACCCGAAGAAGTGCTGGCGCTGCGGTTCGACGAGATCTTCCATCAGGCGCCGGAATCGGAATCGTCCCTGCTGTCCTTCGTCCATGCCCTGGCCAACATGGTGGTGGAACTGGCACACAAGGACGGTTCGGTGGTGCGCGCCCTGATGAGTCGCTCGGCCGTGCGGCGTGCCGACGACAGGTTCGCGCTGGCGGCTTTCCAGGATCTGACCGAACAGCTGTGGGAAGAAGAGCGCTGACCCGGCAGTGACGTATGTCACATGACGTTTGAGTAGGGCGACAGCGGGAACCTTGATCTGGCCGTCAAGGCATAGGTCGTGCGCGCGCAAGTCTGAGATCTCGGAATCCCGCCCCGTAGCCGCGCCGGAATCGTTGAATACCCAAAGTCATGCTCTAGGCTTTTGTTGATACTTGCAGTATGGTTTTACGGGTGATCACCACTCGCAGGGATCTGGAGTCGTATCTAGCAGCGGATTTGCAGGCGCAAGGGTTGGAGCGCTGGCGGCTTCACTACCGGCTCCGGCACCGCGCGCCATACTTTCAGCGAGTGCTGCGCAAGACGGAATACTGGACGAACACCGCCCGGACACCCTTCGGCCACCTCGTCGCCTGTTACCTGCGGCTACGGCTGAAATTCCTGACCGAGAAGTTCGGAATCGGGATCTCCCCGAACTGTTTCGGACCGGGCCTGTCGGTCGCGCATATCGGCTGGGTTCACGTGCATCACCGGGCGAAAATCGGCGCGAACTGCCGGATCCACCAAGGTGTCACGATCGGCGAAGGACGTACGGGCGAGTACCCCACGATCGGCGACGACGTCTATATCTTCCCCGGCGCGATGGTGATCGGAGTCGACGTCGGTGACCGCGTCGGCATCTACGCCGGCGCCGTGGTGACCAAACCGGTGCCCGACGACGTCGACGTCGCCGGCGTTCCGGCCCGGATCATCAGGGACCGCCGCCCCAGTCAGGTTGCGAGCGCGGCGAGTTAGCTGGTTTCCGGCAGGGCGACGACGCGACCTTCCGGCGCGGCGGGCGGGGTGCTGCGCATCGCCTCCCGAGCCAGGAACTGCCGGAAATAGGGCAGCGAGGCTTCCGACGCGACACCGGGCAGCAGCAGCATCCAGATCTGGCTCAATCGAGCGTTGAGCTCTCCGATCAGGCCTTCGTTGCTGCGGCTGCGCGACATCGCGATGGACAGCAACCGCGTACCGACCATGGCCCCGACGATCGTTTCGCCGAGTGCGCCCGGGTCGACGTCTTCGCGTAGGTCACCTTCGCTGATCGCCCGAGCGGCCTGAGTCGCCATTTCTGCCACCCAGCTCGCAGAACATCGGGCCGCCGCGTCGTTGTACCCGCTCAGGGCCGCGACCAGCTGTTCGGCCGCCCGGGCCGTCTTGTCGGAGCTGAGCACGTGAGCGATCGCGAACGTGCCGTGGATCATGTTCTCCAGCGCGGGGGATGCCGATCCGCAGACATTGCGAAAAGCGCCGAGCAGCACCGCCGCACCCTCGTCGATGATGTCGGAGGCCAGCGCTTCCTTGGAGTCGAAGTGGTGGTAGAGGGCACCTTTGGTCATGCCCGTCCGCTCGATGATCGTGCCCCAACCGGCGGCCGCGTAGCCGACTTCGCTGAACACGTCGATCGCGGCGTCGAGGATCTTTCGCCGCGTCACCTCGGAACGAACCTGGCGCGCCATTGCGCTGCCCTCCCAATGATGTCGATCCGGTTTAGGCGCCGGACCTGCACGTTCTATTTTTCCTGGTCAGCCGGTAAATACTAACAGCCGCCGCCACGCCGTTCTTGATCGCGCGTCCCAGATGGGACCGATCAGTCCTTGGCAGCCGGGGCGGCGGTGGCCGAAATCGCGAGCGCGGTACGCCGTCTGACGAATTGAGTGAAATATTCGGTGCGGTCCGGTTCCAGGATTCCGGCCAGCACCAGCATGCAGTTGCATTCCAGATCGAGCAGGTACTGGCGCGGATCGTCGAGATCACTGGTCTGGCGCAGGCCCATGTACATCGACACGACGAGCCGCCCGACGTCGCGTGGCTGCCAGCGTGCCGAGACATCTCCCTCGGCGATGGCCCGCTCGGCGGCGTCGGCCAGCATGTCGATCCACCCGCTCAGCAGCTGCTTCTGCAGGCCCTCGGTCCGTCCGACCGACTCGATCAGGTGGGAAGCGGCCCTGGCCACGTCCTTGGTCATGTCTTTCACGGCAGCCAGATAGCAGAAGTCGATCAGGGTTTCCAGGCCGGAGAGCTGCCGTGCCAGCAGATCGTCGACCGAAGCCCGGCCCTCGAGCGTGTGCTGGTTGATGATGGCCACCGCCAGCGCGTGCTTGGAGCGGAAATGAAAGTACATCGCGCCTTTGGTCAGCTCGGCCTCGGCGAGGATGTCGTCCAGCCCGACATCGTGGTACGGACGGCGGGCGAACTGGTGTGCTGCGGCGCGCAGAATCTGTTGGCGGGTGGTGTCTGCTCGTCCGTCGGTCTGTTCAGTCGTCATCTGACCCCGGTTGACGACACGCGGAGACTACGCGGCCGGCGCCGCTGAGCGTCACTTGCACCATCACGATGCCTTCCTCGAGCAGGACGTCCGGTTCGTGAGCCGAACGTACCCGGCGGGCTTGTCTCCGGCGGCCTGGGGCGCCACTTGCGAGGTTAGCAGTCTGGGTCCCTCACAACGTGGCGTACGCCACAAAAGATTGCATATTCGCTCCATAAATACTGAAGGTCAGTTGCAGACCTTCACATCGTCCCAAAAGTATGTATAGTCAGGTTTCAACAAGCTATTGGTTTGGGAACATGTTCCTAGCCGCACCAGCCGGCCACCGGAATCAAGCTCTGCATGAGGAGAGTCGCATGTCGTTCGTGACCACACACCCAGACGCCTTGACGGCTTCGGCCTCCACCCTGCAGGGCATCGGCTCGGCCGTCAGCACGAGCAGCACCGCCGCGGCCGTGCCGACGACCGCCCTGGCGCCCGCTGCCGCGGACGAGGTCTCCGCGCTCACCGCGATCCAGTTCGCCGCGCACGGCCAGCTGTACCAGGCCGTAAGTGCGCAGGCCGCCGAGATACACCAGATGTTCGTGCAGACCTTGCAGGTCAGCGCGGGTTCTTACGCCGCCACCGAAGCTGCCAACGCGGCCGCGGCGGGTTGACGAATCGGGGATACGGGGGGTTACGGCATGGATTTCGGCGCACTGCCACCAGAGATCAACTCTGCCCGGATGTATGCCGGCGCAGGGGCGGGACCATTGCTGGCCGCGTCCGTTGCGTGGGACGAGTTGGCTGCTGAACTGCAATCGGCCGCGTCGGCATATTCGTCGGTGATCACGGGCATGACCAGCGGCCCGTGGCTGGGTCCCGCGGCAATCGGCGCAGCGTCGGCCGCCACGCCGTATGCGGTGTGGATGGAAGCCACGGCCGCCCAGGCCGAGGCCGCGGCCGGCCAGGCCCGCGCCGCAGTCGGGGCCTACGAGGCCGCCTACTCGATGACGGTCCCACCGATGGTGATCGCGGCCAATCGGGTATTGCTGGCCACGCTGGTCGCGACCAATTTCTTCGGTCAGAACTCGCCGGCGATCGCAGCCACCGAAGCCCACTACAGCGAGATGTGGGCCCAGGACGCGCTGGCGATGTACAGCTATGCGGCCGGTTCGGCTGCGGCTAGCACTCTGACACCGTTCGAGGCGCCGCCGCAGGTCACCGATGCCGCCGGAGTGGCCGCTCAGGCCACCGCGGTTTCGGAAGCCACCGGTGAGACCGCGGCCACCCAAACCACACTCGCCTCGCTGGTCAATGGGATGCCCACGACGTTGCAGAGCATGGCGGTTCCGGCGTCACTGAGCTCCGCCGCGCCGGGCGCCGCTTTGCCCATCGGCACCACCATGTCCAGCGGCGACATGTCCAACTACCTGAACATGGCCGTCATGCCCCTGTTCGCGCTGAGCAGCCTGCTGGGCATCGCCCAGAGCATGCAAGGCCTGTCGCAGGTCGGCGCGGTCGCGGCGGAAGCAGCCGAAGGCATGGCCGAAGCCGCCGCCGTCGGCGGCGCGGAGGCAGTTGGTGCAGGTGCATTGGGCGCCATGGGCCAGGCGGCGAGCCTGGGCTCGTTGTCGGTGCCGCCGGCCTGGACCAGCGTGATCCCCACCGCTCATCTGGCCGGCATCAGCTCGGCACTTCCGGGCGGGAACGGCGCCGCGCTGGGGGCGGTCCCGCCGAGCTTGCTGGGCGGGATGCCGCGCGGTGCCGCGGCGGCCGGCCCGGCTGCCGGTCCTCGATACGGACTGGTTCCCACGGTGATGGCCCAGCCGCCGTCGGCCGGATACGGCGCCGTCCTCTGACCCCGGATCTGACGACGATGTCGCATCACCGCGATCTCGGTTCAGTACGAGGTACCCGCCTCAGTAGGACCGCGACCTACCGATCTGCGCCATTGTAGACGATCAGAAACCTCACAACTGCATCGCCGTACTTTAAGTCATCGTTTCAGCTTTAAATCATCACATTAGTATGTAATAATCAGGATAGAAGGTGGTTGGGTATGTATGTTCTTCCGACCGCCCGGTGCGGAGCTGCACGGAGCTCAGTCCGGGCAAGTGAGAACTCTGCCCTCGGCCCGAAGGGGGCATGGAAATGAAGGTCGTACTCTTCTGCGGCGGCTACGGCATGCGGATGCGCAGCGCGGACGGCGATCTCGTCCCCAAGCCGTTGCAGATGGTGGGTCCCCGCCCACTCCTGTGGCACGTGATGCGCTACTACGCCCATTACGGCCACACCGAGTTCATCCTGTGCCTCGGCTACGGCCAGGCGATGGTCAAAGACTTCTTCGTCAACTACCGCGAGACCGAGTCCAACGACTTCGTGATGCGCGGCGGCAAGGTCGAGCTGCTCGACACCGACATGTCGGACTGGACCATCACCTTCGTCGACACCGGCCTGGAGTCGCCGATCGGCGAGCGCCTGCGCCGGGTCCGGCAGTACCTCGGTGACGACGAGTACTTCCTGGCCAACTACGCCGACGTGCTCACCGACGCTCCGCTGGACACGATGATCGACCGCTTCCACGAGACCGGTGCTGCGGCCTCGATGCTGGTCGTCCCCCCGCAGTCGTCGTTCCACTGCGTCGACGTCAGCACCGACGGCGACATCAAGGAGATCGCGCCGATCGCCAAGTTCCCGATCTGGGTGAACGGCGGATACTTCGTGCTGCGCCAGGACGTCATCGACCTGATCCCGGAAAACGGCGACCTGGTGGGCGATGCGTGCATGACGCTGGCGGGCACCGGCCGGCTGCTCGGTTACCAGCACGACGGCTTCTGGAAGCCGGCCGACACGTTCAAGGAGCGCGCCGAACTCGACGCCGACTACAACAAGGGCATCCGTCCCTGGGCGGTCTGGGAAGCATGACCCCACTGACGCTCGGGTCGGGGGACGGCGTCGGTTCGGTCGCCGTCGTCGGAGCGCACTGCGACGACATCGCCATCGGAGCCGGCGGCACGTTGATGCAGTTGGAGCGCGCCAATCCCGGTCTGGTCATCCACGCGCTGGTGCTGACCGGCGCGGGCACCGACCGCGAGATCGAGGAAAAGGGCGCCCTTGCGGCGTTCTTCCCGAGCGCCGACGTGCGGCTGACCGTCGCGGACCTGCCCGACGGCCGGCTTCCTGAGCACTGGGGAACGGTCAAGCGACACCTCGCCGAGTTCCGGCGCAGCTGCGAACCAGACCTGGTGCTGGGACCGCAGCGCAACGACTACCACCAGGATCACCGGTTGCTCGCCAAGCTGCTGCCGACCGAGTTCCGGGCGCACCTGGTGCTGGGCTACGAGATCCTCAAGTGGGAGTCGGATCTGCCCAATCCCGCACTCTACGTGCCGATTTCAGACGAGCTGGCACACCACAAGGCCCGACTGCTCGCGCAGTGCTACCCGTCGCAGACCGGCCGGGACTGGTTCGACGACGAGACATTCCTCGGGTTGATGCGGATCCGCGGCGTGCAATGCCGCGCCCGCTACGCCGAGGCGTTCGTAACCGAAAAGGCCGTACTGCACCTCCCGGCGGGGACGCCGCGCGCGTAGCAAGCGCCGACACACGAATCCGACAATGCGAATCAGCAAAGGGGACAAGAGATCCGCATGAAGTACACACCCACCACTGTCGCGGGCGTGACGATCGTTGACATCGAACCGCACCGCGACCACCGCGGGTTCTTTTCGCGGGTCTTCTGTGCGGACGAGTTCTCCCAGCACGGTTTGATCGCGGATGTCTCTCAGACGAGTATCTGCTTCAACCAGACCCGCGGCACGGTGCGCGGTCTGCACCGCCAGCTGCCGCCGCACGCCGAGGCGAAACTGGTGCGCTGCATCCGCGGCGCCATCGCCGACGTCGCGGTGGACGTGCGCCCCGAGTCGCCGACGTACGGCAAGCATGTGATGGTCGAGCTGAGCGCCGAGAATCACCGCGCATTGTTCCTGCCGCCGTATGTCGCGCACGGGTTTCAGACGCTGACCGACGACACCGAGATCATCTACCAGATCAGCGGACCGTACGTGCCGGGCAGCGAACAGAACTTCCGTTGGAACGAACCGGAATTCGGCATCGAATGGCCGCTTCCGGTGACGGTCATCTCCGAAAAGGATGCCAGCTGGCCCCTGTTGGCGACTCCGCTGTCACCGTCCCAGAGCGAGGCGTCATGATCTGCCGGCGCGCAAAGTCGTCGGGCTAGGTCGATCATGGCCCAGGACACACTCTCTCCGGCCGCTGTGCGGATGGTCGTCAGCGGCAGCATCGTCGAGCGCTGCGAAACCGACGAGGTGCTGTCGATCATTGCTACGCGCCTCGACTCGCAGTCCGGTCGCGGCCTGGCGGTGGGTTCGGTCAACCTGGACCACCTGCACCATTTCCGCAAACTGGGTTCCGCCCCAACCGGTTTGGTGGAATGGCTGCTATTGGCCGACGGCATGCCGATCGCCTGGCGCGGCCAACTGCTGACCGCACAACCGTGGCCCCGGGTCACCGGCGCCGACCTGCTGCCGGCAGTGCTGGCGCTGGCCGAAGCCGGCGGGCATCGGGTCGGCTTCTTCGGCGGCACCGACCAGACCCACCAGCGGCTGGCCGAGCACCTGAGGGCCAACTATCCCACGCTGGTCGTCTCGGGCATGTGGGCGCCGGACGCCGAGGACATCGAATCACGTTCGGCGGCTGCGTGTTCGGCGATCCGCGCCGCGCGCACCGACATCCTGATCGTCAGCCTGGGCAAGCCGCGCCAGGAGCGCTGGGTCGACGAACACGGGCACGCAACGGGCGCAAACGTTTTCCTGCCCTCCGGGGGCGCCATCGACTTCCTGGCCGGCACCACCAGCCGCGCACCGCAGTGGATGCAGCGGTCCGGGCTGGAGTGGCTGTACCGGTTGACCCGTGAACCGCGCCGCCTGGCCCGCCGCTACCTGGTGCAAGGCCCGGTCGCGCTGCTGCGCGCCGCACGTGCCCAGCTGATCTGCTACCCCGGCGTCCACTACGTCGCCGCACCCAGCCGTCAACATGTCGGAACCCCGGGCGCCGCAACCGAAGCGGTGCCCGCATGACCGAGGGAGCGGCCAGTATGACTGCCACACTGCACGCCCGCACCGGCCTGTCGCCCGTCATCTCGCTGCCCGCCCGGCAGGGCGTCAGCGCCATCCCGCGCTGGCAACAGCAATACTCGGCGCGGCTGCGCATCACCGACTCGGTCATCGTCTGCGCGTCGATCATGCTCGCGCAGTTCGTCCGCTTCGGTGACTCGCCGAACATGTCGGGTTACCCGGGTCCGGTGATGACCCTGTTCTCGTGCCTGTTCGCGGCGTTGTGGCTCTCCTCGATCGCGGTGTTCCACACCCGTTCGCCCCGCATCATCGGTGCCGGAATCGACGAGTACCGGCGCATCGCGAGCGCCTCGTTCTCGGTGTTCGGCATCATCGCGATGGTCACCCTGCTCGCCAAGATCGACCTGGCCCGTGGGTATCTGGCGGTCGCGCTGCCGGTCGGCACGCTCGGGCTGCTGGCCAGTCGTAACCTGTGGCGCAAGTATGTGTGGCGCAGGCGTGCCAAAGGCCAGTATCAGACGATGGTGCTGGCCATCGGCGACCGGTCCGGGGTGGCGCATCTGGCGCACGAACTGATCCGAAACCCGCGAGACGGTTATGTGGTTGTCGGCGTGTGCATTCCCGGATACGGCCCGCAGCGCGGCGAGATGCTCAAGGTGGGCGGCCGGGAGATTCCGATCCTCGGTGACGAGTCCGGCGCGGTGTCCGCCATCGGCGACTGCGGTGCCGACACCGTGGCAGTAACGCGCACCGAGCATTTCGGGGTGCACGGTATCCGCGACCTGATGTGGCGGCTGGAGACGATGGACGTCGACCTGGTGGTGTCACCGGGCGTGATGGATGTCGCCGGGGCACGCCTGACCGTGCGGCCGATCGCCGGATTCCCGCTGCTGCACGTGGACAAGCCGCAATACGAAGGGACGCAACGCCTCCAGAAGCGCGCGTTCGACTTCTGCTTCGCCCTGGCCGCGCTGCTGGCGACGGCACCGGTACTGCTGGTGGCCGCCGTCGCGATCAGGCTGACCGGCAAGGGGCCCATCTTCTACCGCGCCGAACGCATCGGACTGGACGGCCAACCGTTCACCATGCTGAAGTTCCGCACCATGGTCGACGGCGCCGACAAGCAGATCGAACACCTGCTGCCGTTGAACCAGGGCGCCGGCATGTTGTTCAAGATCCACCAGGATCCGCGTGTCACCTCCGTCGGGAAGATCCTGCGCCGCTACAGCATTGACGAACTGCCGCAGTTCATCAACGTACTCAAGCAGGACATGAGTGTCGTCGGCCCTCGGCCCCCGCTGCGCCGCGAGGTGGAGAACTACGACGGCCAGGTCAAGCGGCGGCTGCTGGTGAAACCGGGTGTGACCGGTCTGTGGCAGGTCAGCGGCCGCTCCGACCTTTCCTGGGAGGACTCGGTCCGGCTCGACCTCTCCTATGTCGACAACTGGTCGATGGCCGGTGACCTGGTTATCATCGCCCGGACGCTACGGGCCGTGCTGGCCAGCGACGGAGCCTATTAATGAAGGGTGGCACCGTGATTGAGCCGACGGCTCATCAGGTTACCGAGCAGCCGCTGGAGCCGCAGGCGCTTTCGGCGACGCCCGACGTGCCGCAATCGCGGATTGCGCATGCCATCTCGGTCCAGTTGATCTGCCGGGTGCTGGGGATGATGGCTTCGGTGGTGTCGGTCGCGATGACGGCCCGCTACCTGGGTCCGGGCCGGTACGGGCAGCTGATGGTCGCTGTCGCCTTCATCGGAATGTGGACCAGCATGACCGATCTCGGCATCAGCACCGTGATCGTGCGCCGTGTCACCTCCGGCCGCGGTGAGCTGGAGCGGCTGGTTCGCGTCAACAGTGGTCTGTCCCTTGTGTATTGCGTGCCGCTGGCGGTGCTGGCGGCGGTCACCGGATGGCTCGTCTACCGTGACGCCGACGTGCGCGTGATGCTGGTGGTGTTGTCCGGCCAGCTGCTGATGCTGACGATGCGAACCCGGTTCGAACCGGTGTTCCTTTCCACCGTCCGCTTTTCGGCGGTCGCTGTCTCGGATGTCGCGGGGCGGCTCGCCACCCTGGCGATGGTGAGTTCGTTGGTGGCCACGCACTCCGACGTGGTCTGGTTCGCCGTGGCCCAGCTCATCCCGCCGGTGGTGCAACTGGTGATCCAGGGCGTGGCGGCGGCGCGGCACATCTCGGTGCGTCCGGTCTTCTCGGTCCGCGAGTCCGTCGACTTGTTGCGGGAAAGCCTGCCGCTGATGGGCGTTGCGGTGATCGGCATCCTGTACTGGCGCGCGGACGGGGTGATCCTGTCGTTGCTGAGCACGCACGCCGAGGTCGGGGTGTACGGGCTGGCCTACGTGATCGCCTTCAACACCGAGGCGTTGTCGATCTTCTTCCAGAAGTCGACGTTGTCGACGGCCACCGCGCTGTATTCCCGCGATGTCGATGGCTATGTTGCCTTCCTGCGCCGCAGCGTCGAGTTCATGAGCTTCATCGCGGTCCCGGTTGCGGTGGTCGGGACATTGCTGGCCGGGCCCATGATCGAGCTGTTCGGCGACCGGGACTTCGTCAGCCGCGGCGCACCGACATTGGCGCTGCTGCTGATCGCCGCGGCGTTGCGGTTCGTCACCGGAACCCTCGGCCAGGGCCTGTTCGCCTGCCACGAGCAGCAGTTCTTCTTCCGCCTTTTCGTGGCGACGCTGGTCGTCAACGTGGCGCTCAATCTCGGTCTGGACGGGCGGTTCGGCGCCGTCGGCGCCGGCATCGCGCTGGTGTGCACCGAGCTGTTCGGACTGGTGCTGGCCAGCTGGCGGTTACGCCGACATTGCGGCTACCGCACCCCGGTGGGTTTCCTGATGCGGCTGCTGGTTCCGATGGGAGCCAGTGTCGTTGTGGTGCTGCTGCTTTCGGGTTACCACGTGGTGCTGGTGTTGGCCGCTGCCGCGGTGACATACCTGGCCGTCAACATGCTGAGCGGCCCCGTCAACTGGTCGATGTTGACCTCGTTGTTCCACAAGCAGGTGACCCCATGACGACCGAGCTGGACCGCGCGTATCTCAAACGCCCGTCGGAGGTTGCCACTCCCCTGTCGTCCGATCGGTCGCTCTCGGCGCTGATCGTCACCTACAAGAGCCACGACCTGGTTGAGCAGTGCCTGGCGGGGCTCGCGAAGCACGCCCCGGAGCTGCCGGTCTATGTCTTTGAGAACAGCGGCGACGAGTACCCCGGACGTGAGGAGTTGGCCGCCCGCCATCCGGACGTGCACTGGGTACTGGGCAAGGTGAATCTCGGCTTCGGCGCGGCCTTCAACGCGCTGGTGGAGCACACCCCGCACGACACCGATCTGCTGCTGCTCAACGCCGACACCCGCCTGACGGGACCGCTGACGCGCACTCGGGTGCTGCTTCGCCAGCCCGGTGTCGCGGCGGTGTCGCCGCTGATCCAGGACTCCGGTGCGCCCGGTCCGCAACGCTGGGACATCGCGACGCGCCGCCGTACCCTGACCCGCGCTCTGGTGGCCGCGGCCGGCTACTCCGACAAGTTGCGGGGCACGCCCGTCTCGCACCTGTATCGCGAACAGCCCGCCGAATCAGAGAGCATCGACGGCTACGTGGCGGGCATCTGCCTGGCCATCAACCGCGCCGCCTGGAACCAGATCGGCGGGTTCGACGAGGAGTTCTTCCTCTACGGCGAGGAGACCGACTGGCAGGAACGCGCCAACGCAGCGGGCTGGCGCATCCTGCTCGCCGACGAACTCGACGTCGAACACGGCAATCCGGCCGCAGCACAAAGCCCCCGCGAATCCGTCTCCGCGCACGGTGCAGAGGTGTCGGCCGTGGAGCGGTTCCGCAATCGGGATTTGTTGCGCGCCAACATCGCATTGCTGCTCGAACGCGGCGACAGCGTGCATCACGCGGACTTCTATCTGGCCGCCACCTCGATGCTGGAACGGGTGCAACGCTCCAAGCGTGAGGTGCGCAAGCGGGCTATCTCCGCGCGGCGCACCGCCAAACCGTCCATCGTGATCACCACCAACCGCCTGGTCTACGGTGGCGCCGAACGGCAAAAGGCGCTACTGGCAGCCGAATTGGACCGGCGCGGCTATCCGGTCACCATCGTCTGCATGCAGCGGTTCGGCCCGCTGATCAAGGAGATCCCGCACAGTGTGCGGGTGGTGCGGCAACCGTGGTGGGCGCCGATGGTCGACCTTCCGGGTGGCCCGGCGGTGCTGATCAGTGGCGACACCAACACCGAGACCGGATTCGCGTCGCTCTGGCGTGCCGGTTCCCGAGACCGGCGCTGGCTGGTCGCCCCGCACGTCCCGCCGGAGAACGACCGGCCCATCTACTCGCGCCCGCTGGCGGCGGCGATGAATCGCGCCGACGGTTTCATCGTGCTGGCACAACGGCATTGGGACATGCTGACCCCGCAGCACAAGCTGACCGGGCAGCCGTTCGTCGCCCCCAACGGCGTCGAGGTGACGGGTGAGTTCGCTGGGCGGGTCCGTACCCCGGGAGAGCCGCCGCACCTGGTGATGTTGTCGCGCATCGTCGAACACAAGAACCCCCATCTGCTCATCGAGACGCTCGGTGAACTGGCCGATCTGCCTTGGCGCCTTTCGATTTTCGGCGACGGACCCGATCGGGAGAAGCTTGAGGCGCAAACCCCGGCGGCGCTGCGCGACCGCGTGCAGTGGCGCGGGTGGTCGCGTGGGCCGGGCCCCGCGCTCGCCGACGCCGACCTGCTGTGCGTCCCCAGCCGCTCCGAGGCGTTCCCGCTGGTGATCCTGGAAGCCATGGCGCGCGGGGTGCCGGTCGTCGCCTCCGGCATCTGTGCGGTTCCGGAAATGCTTGACTTCGGCAAAGCCGGCTTCGTCGTCGAGCCGGTGACGGTGTCGGCATGGCGGGACCAGTTGGCCGAGATCCTCGCCGCCCCCGAAACCCTGCCAGAGGTCGGGCAGCGCGGCTTGGACAGGCTGCGCACGCACTACACGGTGGAAGCGATGACCGATGCCTACCTCGACGCGATCGACGCGGTCGTGCAACATGACAAAACCCAACGAAACGAGAGCTAGATGATTTGCCGCCTGTGCGATTCGGACCGGATGCTCAGCGTCTTGGACCTGGGCGCGACGCCGCCGTGCGAAAAGATCCTTGCCGCAGACGAACTCGACCTGCCCGAGCCGACGTATCCGCTACACCTGCGGTTGTGCGAGGACTGCCTGTTGCTGCAGATCCCCGCACTGATCACGCCCGAGGAGACCTTCACCGAATACGCCTACTACTCCTCGTATTCCGACAGTTGGGTACAGCACGCGGAGACGTTCGTCGAGGAGACCGCCCAGCGCCTCGGCTTGGGACCCGACTCCCTCATGGTCGAAGTCGCCAGCAACGACGGCTACCTGCTGCAGCACGCGGTCGCCAGGGGGATCCCGTGCCTGGGCATCGAACCGTCACTGAATGTCGGTGCGGCCGCCACCGAGCGCGGTGTGCCGACGGTGTCGGCGTTCCTGGATCAGGAGTTGGCGCGACGGGTGCGCGACGAACACGGCCCGGCGAATCTGGTGGTCGCCAACAACGTCTACGCGCACATCCCCGACCTGCGCGGCTTCACCCAGTCCCTGCGCGGGCTGCTCGCTGACGACGGCTGGCTGAGCATCGAGGTGCACCATGCGCTGAACCTGGTGTCCCTCGGTCAGTTCGACACGATCTACCACGAGCACTTCCAGTACTACACCCTGTTCTCCGCGCAGAACGCCCTAGCCAGCGCGGGATTGGCGGTGGTCGACGTCGAACTGCTGCCCACCCACGGCGGCTCGATCCGCGTGTGGGCGCGGCCGATCCAGGTGGCCGGGGCGCCGACCGAGCGGGTCGACAAGATCCTGCGCATCGAGGAGGCCGCCGGATTGCACCGCCCCGAGGGGTACCTGCAGTTGCGGCAGCGGACCGAGCAGATCCGGCACGACCTGTTGCGTTTCCTGCTGCAGTGCCGCGCCGAGGGCAAGCGGGTGGTGGGCTACGGTGCACCGGGCAAGGGCAACACGCTGCTCAACTACTGCGGCATCCGCAACGACCTGCTGGAGTACACCGTCGACCGAAACCCCTACAAGCACGGCCATTTCACACCGGGTACCCGGATCCCGATTTACGAGCCGGAGCAGATCGCCAAGGACCGGCCCGATGTGGTGCTGGTGCTGCCATGGAACCTCGAAGCAGAACTCACCGAGCAGCTCAGCTACGTCTCGGAGTGGGGCGGCGAGATCGTCTACCCCCTCCCGACCCTGCACATGGCGACCGACGTGAGTTCGCGCAGTGCCGTACTCCAATGAGCGCCTGCCGAGGGTGCGGTGAGGCTGACCTGACCCGGGTACTGGACTTGGGGGATGTGCCTGCGGCCGACCACTTTCCGCGGCTCAACGAGCCGGTGAGTCCGCAGGAGACCGGGCATGCGCTGGCGATGGATTTGTGCAACCGCTGCTTCCTGGTGCAACTCGCCGACGACGACACCGTCACCGAGGAACCGCGCGCCATCGAACCGCAGGCACTGCGTGACCAGGCCGCCGACGCGGTGCAGCGGGTGTCGGACTCAGGTTGGTTGCGCGGCACCACCGTTCGCGAGTTCGGCAGTCCGCACGGCGGCACCTGGTTGCCGTTGCTGGCCGAGCGCGGCTATTCCGAAGCCGAGGTCGCCGATCTGGTGCTCGACTCCTTCGGTGTCATGCACGAGGCCGACCAGCGGGCAGGTTTCCAGCTGCGCGCGAAGGTGACCGCACCGGACGGGGTGTTGCTGGTGCAGTTCCCGTCGCTGATGGCGATGGTGACCCAGGGGCAATGGAATTCGTTGCGCCATGGTCACTTCGGGTACTACTCGCTGACCGCGATGATGAAGCTGCTGCAGTCCGTCGGGATGAGCGTGGTCACCGCCTGGGAGTTCGACCTCTACGGCGGCACTTTCCTGGTGGCCGCGGTGCATGGTGATGCCGAGCACGACGAGCGCGTCACCGCGATCTTGGCTCGGGAGCGGGCTTTCGGTGTGACGAACCCGGTTGTGCTGCAGAGTCTGCAGCAGGCGGTGGACAGCCACGCGGCGCAGTTGCGCGACTGGCTGGTGGCGCAGGCGGATCAGGGACACACGGTCTACGGGTACGCCGCCGGTTCGCGGGTGCCGGCGTTGTTCAACATCGCCAAGATCGATCGGCAACTGGTGCGGGCCGTCGCCGACGGATCACCGGCCAAGCAGGGACGACGCCTGCCCGGCACGGACATCGAGATCATCTCCCCCGAACAGTTGCTGGCCGCTGATCCCGATCGAGTTCTGCTGACGTTGCCCGATCTGTACGACGAGTTGCACCAGACGTACCCCCAATTCGACGGACGGTGGTGGGTCGATCGCGGCCCGCGGGTGGACCGGTAGCTGTCGTGAATTCGCCTCGGATACTGTGGCTTTCGCCGTGGCTGCGGCCATTGGCGCGCGTGCAGGCTGAGGCGCTGCGCCGCGGCGGCGCCGAGGTGCTCTTGGTGACCTCCGACCAGCACCCGGAGTCTGATGCCGCGCGCGACTACGAGCTGGTGCTCGATCCGCGGTTTCGCACCGCTTCGACCTGGCCGGGTAGCGCTGCCGCGTGGCGACGTATCCGTTCGTACCGGCCGGACGTCGTAATCACCGAACTGGTGCGCGATCCCCGCTGGATCGCGTTGGCGGGCCGGGTTCCCCGGATACAGCTGGTGCACGACGACCGCCCGCACGACGCCGCCGAACAGCGGCCGTCCTACGAGTTGGCCGTGTTCGACCGCTGGGGCGCCAGGTCTGCGGCCACCGTCGCCTACAGCGACTATGTCGCTGCGGGTATCGCCGACCGGCGCGACGTTGCCGGCACGCCGGTGCATGTGGTGCCACTCACCAGCGACCTCGACCCTGGTTCGGTTCCAGCGTTCGTCGGTGCCGGTGACCGCCGCGACTTCGTGATGATCGGCCGGCTGAACCCGTACAAAAACGCGGACGTGGTGCTGGCGGCGTGGCAGCGGCACGTCGACGGAAACGGTTGGCGCGGCGACGATCTGGTGCTGATCGGAGACGGGTCGATCGATGAGGCGAACCTGCCGCCGCACACCCGGTGGCGCTCGGGGCGGTACCGCTACGCCGACATGCTGGGCACGCTGGCAGCTGCCAAGGGCTCGGTCGCCCACTACCGGCGCGCCTCGCAAAGCGGGGTGCAGGTGCTCTCCATGCAACTGGGCGTGATGCCGATCGTGTCCGCGGCGGGCGGTCTGCCCGAGTACCAGCCCGGCGAGTGTCCCCCAGTTGGTGTTGACGATATCGCTGCCCTTGCAGACACTTTCGACTCGCTCGCGGATCCGGCTGTCGCGGCGCGGCAGGGGGCGGTCGCAGCCCGGCACTACGCGCAGCGCTTCAGCGCCGAGCATGCCGCCGACGGGCTGCTGCAGGTGGTCGACGAGGTATGCGTTGGTCCCCGCGTCGGCATCTCGTCAACCCGCTGACTCATTCGGGTTCGTCGCCGTCGGGTTTGAGTGGTTTTTCGGCGTGGTGCATGCAGTTGACGTAGGGGCGGCCGTGGTCGAGATGTTTGGGCGGGATCCATTCGGTGTGGCCGTGGGCGTTCTTGCAGGTGGTGTATTTGCGTAGTTCGACCATGCGGTTATGCGGTCCGCAGGCCAGGGTCAGTTCGTCGATGTGGGTGCGGCGCTTGGCGAACCAGCCCTCCAGATGGTGGACCTGGGTCCAGTAGCCCTTGACCGTGCAACCCGGGCAGGTGCAACCACGCTCCTTGGACAACAGCACCAGCCGCTGCTCGGGTGAAGCGATGCGCTTGCCGTGATAGAGGGCCTTGGTTTTGTCCTTGTCGAACACCGCCAAATATTGGTAAGCGTGGGAGGCTTGGGCGATCACATCGGCCATCGGTAGCAGGGTGCCTCCGGCGGTCAGTCCGTGTCCGGCGCGCCGGCTTCGAGTTCGGCCAGGGTGGTGGTGATCACGATGCAGGTCGGCAACCCGTGATGGCGGCCTAACTTTTTCGACATCAGCAGCGCGCGCAGCGCGGCCAGCAGCCCGTCGTGGTTGCGTTGCTCAGCACTGCGGGCATCACGCTGCACCGCCTCCTGCGGGGCGCGCCCATCCACGGTCGGGTTTTCATCTGCGGGGTTACACATGCCCGGGGCGCCCAGTTTGGCCAACACCGGCTCCAGGGTGGCCCGAAACTGCGGGGAGATCAGCCCACTGAGCTTGGACATCCCATCAGCCTGCTGGCGCCCGATGGTGATGCCGCGTCTGCTGCGGGCCCGCTCGGCCTCCTCGGCTTCGTCGGGCACGAAGTCGCCGTCGGGTTTGAGACAGTCCTTGAGGACCCGGGCATATTCGGCCAACTCATCGGGGCGAAACCCGGTGCCCACCAACACCAGCTTGGCTTCGGCATCAGCACGGGTGGCCGCGTCGACCGCCTCGGGCAGCTTCTTGAAGAACTTCTGGACGATCCCCACCTGCTCGCTGCCGAGCAGCCCCTCGCGCTCGGCGGCGGCCACCGCCGGCAACACCGGCTCCAGCGGCTCCCCCGTGAGCGCGCGGCGCGGACCCAGATCCGCAGCGTGGGCGATGCGCTGACCGGCCTCGGCCTTGGTGATCCGCAACCGATTCGCCAACGCCTCGCGCAACGAACCACCCAGCTCGCCGGCGGTGGCTTCGGCACCGAGTTGATTGATCAACGCGTGCTGAGGCACCCGGGCCCGACGGATCCCCCGCTCGATGCGGTCCATGATCTCCATCCGCCGCGGATTGTCCTGCGCATCAAAACTCAACTCGCACAACCGATCCAAAGCAGCACCATACGCGACGAGAACCTCCTCGATCTCCGCGTACGTGCTGGCCGGCATACCATGATTCTACGAAGGGGCACCGACAAGTCTTGGGCTGAAGTGCAAGCCGTACATCGGGATTGAAGCCAATCGCGCCTCAGCGCAGGAACCCCGACACCAAATCCGACGACGAGACCGCCACGAAGTCGTGCACATATCCCTTCGGCATCGCGAAGGGATGGAACTCTCCCGAGTTCACCATCGACATCTGGTCGCGTTCCACGTCGAAGTCGGCGATCGGTCGCAGCGCAGTGTCGCTGACGTAGAAAAGCTGATAGCCCAGGTCCTCGATCAGCCCGAACACGTCGGCGATGGGCTGCGACAGATGACGTTGTTCGATTTCGATCAAAATGGCCGGCCGGCACCGACGCAGCATCGCCGAACCGCCACGCAGAACAGACATTTCGTGGCCCTCGACGTCGATCTTGACGAAGTCCACGTCGACGACGGAGCCCAGCACATCGTCCAAGCGCACCAACGGCACGTCGATCTTCCGCACGTCCACGCCTTGCCCGTCGAACCCGTGCGCCAGGCTGCCCTGCGCTGTCACCTGTCGGTTGTGCCGCTCGGGCACCAGCAGTTGCGCTGTCCCGGGTTCGTCGGACGCCGCGACTTGGCTGAAATGGACGTACGGCATCGCCTGGTCGAGTTTGCGCAACATCGGCGCGTTGTCGGGGTGCGGTTCGAAACTGTAGACGCGGCCCGACTTTCCGACCCGCCGTGCCAAGTGATAGGTGAACAGACCCCAGCTGGCGCCCACGTCGACAACCGTTGCACCGTTGGGCGCGAAGTGATCTGCCACGGACATGGCCAGATCCTGGGCCGACCGGCGACGCCACAGCGCTTCGGTCGCCGCGGCCATGGCTCTGCGGCCGAACACCCGTCCGACGTTGCGCACCGTGGCGTATTTCGCCGCCCAGTTGGCGGCGTCGCTGTGCAGCAGGCGGTCTTTGGCTGACAATGTCTCACCTTCCTGTGCGACGGTGCGCACCTCCGCCCACACCTGATCCAATCGTTGGTACCAACGGTCCAACCCGAAGTCCGCGGCGCGGCGACGGGCCGCCGCGCCCAACTCTGCCCGCAGCGCATCGTCTTTGACCAGTTCGGACAGCGCTGCGGCAATCTGGTCGGGCCGACCGGGTTCGACCACCAGACCGGTCACCCGGTCGGTGATCGCCTCACCGATGCTGCCTACCAACGTGGTAACCGGCGCCAGACCGTAGGCCATCGCCTCCAGCAGCGCCATCGGCAGGCCCTCGTCGTAGCTGGGAAGCACCAAAATGTGTGCGGCGCTCAGCAAGTCGTCGCGGGCAGCCGGATCCAGCCATCCCGCAACATGAATCGTGTCCGTGAGTCCGGCCGTCGCCACGGCCGCGCGCACCTCGTCCACCTCGCCGTCACCGGCCAGCGTCAGTCGTAGCCGACCGCGAATGTCGGAGTCCAACGCCGCCACCGCGTCGATCAAGTCATAGCTGCCCTTACGCGCGCCCAGCCGACCGAGCGAAACAGCTTGCACCACAACGCTATCGGATTGGACCACCGGGCGCTGCGGGATCGGGACGGCGTTGTTGAGTACCCGGATCCGGTCGTCGGCCAGCCCCAACCGCTCGGCATATTCCGAGACGTGCCGCGTGCCCAGCACCAACCACTGATCGGCAACCAGCACCCGCCGCACCACTTGCTGCACCGCCGACGGCAAACCGTCGAACCACCCGCCGAAGTCGTAGCTGTGCGCGTGCACCACGGCGGGCACTTTCGCCAAGCGTGCCGCCGTCAGCGGCAACGCTTTGCGCACCACGCTGCCACCGTGCGCCAGATGGACGTGCAGGATGTCGGCGCGGTGACGCAGCACAACCCAAGTGGCGCGCAGCATTCCCGACACCCCGACCCAGCGCCGATACCAGAAAGAGCCTTCGATGTACGTCGGGACCATGGTGATCTCGACCCGCGAGTCGGGATGTGCTGCCATCAACGTGATCACCGTGGCCATGCCGCCCCGGCTGGCCGCCTGCGCCGGCGCCGGGCCGACCACCAGGACCCGAAGCGGCTCGGCCGTCACTGAGCCGCCTTCGCCGCCGGCACCAGCTCGTCCCGAGGGGAAGGGTCCGGCGAAGTCGCGTCACGACCAAGGACTTTCGCAAATGCTAACGCCGCTCCCAACGCGATACCGAGCGTCATCGCGTTGGCCGGGTCCTCCGGCAACGGGTCGATGACGCACATGACCAGTAGCCCGGTGCTGGTTGACGCGGCGATCTTTGCCGGCACCGACGCGCTGCGCAGCGCCCGCATCAACGGTGTCAACGCGAACACCGCAAACGCCGTCATACCAACCGCACCCGACTTGGCCAGCCACCACAGGTAGAAGTTGTGCGCGTACGTGGTGCCCAGCGTCTGGGTGAATTCGTTCGGGTCGTCGCCACCGAACGGCAACTGATAGGCATAGCCCAGGCCGTGCCCGAACACCGGCGCGGCCGCGATGGCCTCGTTGAGGTGCCGGTCCTCGGCGAATCGGGCCAGCGTCGAGGGGTCGGTGGTCAGCGCGGTGCCGGTGGACCGGCCCAGCACCCGGTGACTGAACCCGGTGATCTGATTGGCCAACCACACCCCGGCCGACGAATCGCCCAGCAGGAACAGCGCTCCGGGGATCGTCACCGCCAAAATCCCGGCACCGGTCAGCGCCAGTCGCGCGGCCCGGCGCACCGCGGACCAGCCCAAGCTGGCGAAGAACGCGACGATGGCGGCGACCCCCACCGACAGAATCGTGTTGCGGGAGAACGCCAGAACGGCGATCACCAACGCGGGCAGACCCAGCGTCAGGTAGTAGACCGGCTTCACCCGCCCGGCGATCTGTGCCGCCACCAACGTGGTCAACACCGCGATCGCCGGGATCAAGGTAGAGGTGATCACCCGGTTGGCGGCGTCGCCGGTGTCCATCTGCAGGCTCTCGGTCCGGCCGGCCAGCCGGACGCCCCCGGACGATCCCAGGACAGCCATACCCGCCGAAAACCACAGTGTCACGGCCATCGCATGGATCGACAGCACCACGTATTCGCCGTACACGATCACCAGCGCCAGCACGAAGCCGGCGACCATCTCCAACAAAAACGTGGCCTCGCGCACCACCACCGCGGCATTGTGACCCGTCGAAAACCCAACCGCGGCAAAGTAAATCACCGTCAGAGCGAACATCCCCGGCAACAGGTACTCGGACATGCGCAACCGCACAACCGGCAGCACGAAACAGATCGCCAGGATCAGCACCACGTGCGAGGCGTAAATGGACACCGGCCCAATGACTTTGCCGACGTGCAGACCCTGCGGCAGGGCCGCGCAGCCCAGGAACAACGCCAACCCGATCATCAGTTCCGGCTTGGCCCAATAGACGATCAGGAAGAACGTCAGGCCGACCAGCAGGATGCCTTGAGTGGTGTTACGTACCGACAGCGCGCCGTAGACGAAACAGCCGAAAGCGAACAGCGTCAACATAACTGCGGTCACCGCCAGGCGATGACGACTCCGCAGGTACAGGATCACGTCGGTCCACTGACCTTGGCACGGTAGGTCCGGGTGGAAGCCCTGGTATGACGGGCGATCCGCGCGTCGGTCAGCACGGTGCCCACCACGTTGGCTCCGGCTGCGCGCAACGCGCTCAGCGCGTCGGACAGCTCGTCCTCAGTGGTTCGCCCGGCCCGAGCCACCAACACGGTGGCGTCCACCGCGCCGCCGAGCAGACCGGAGTCAGCCGTCGCCAGCACCGGCGGGCCATCCACGACCGTCCGCTCGAAGGTCTTGGCCACGTCCTTGAGCACCTTGTCCAGCACCTCGGGCAGGTAGGCGCTGGTGGGCAGGGTCTCGCGGCGCACCGAACGTGCCGCCAACACGAACAGCTTCGGGATAGACGTCGGCTTGGTCGCCTCCGTCGCGATCTCGGGGTTGGACAACGCATTCGACAGGCCCTCGCCCGACTCGACCTTGAGCAGCCCGGCGATCACCGGGCGCCGGGTGTCGCCCTCGATGAGCAGCACGTCCTCGCCGAGTTCGGCGAAGGAGCGCGACAGGTTGATCGCCGTCGTCGTGGTCCCCTCGCCACCGAACGGCGCGGTCAGCAACACCCGATTGGCGCCAGGACCCATCGCCCGCAGCAGCCGGGCGCGCAAGCCACGGACCGCATCGTCGAACGAGATGTCGGTGCCGAATCGCGGCGCATTGCCACGGTGCCCCGGCAGCTCGGCCAACGTCGGCAGCCCGGTCAGGTTTTCCAGCTTCGCGCGGTCGCGCACCGTGCGGTCGGCGGCCTCCCGCGTCAGCGCCACCCCGGTCCCCAACAACAATCCGGCGACCAGACCCATCGCCATGTTGCGCACCGGCACCGGCTTCACCGGTTTGTCGGGCACGCCGGGCTGCTCGATGACCGTCGCGCGGGCTTGCGGCAACGGCTGCCCGGTCGGCGATGTCTGCGTCGGCGTCGTCCCGGCTGGAGTCGTGGTCTCGGTCGCCTGGGTGCCGGGCTGCTCCCCGTCCGGCGCCGGAGCCGAAACCGTCTGGGGCGGCGGCGCCGCGGTGGTGGTCGTCACCGGTGCGCCCGGCGCCTTCGGGTCGACCCCGAGCGTGCCGACCATCAGGGTGAACTCGTCGGCGACCGCCTTGGCCAGCTTCGCCGCCCGCTCCGGGTCGGTATCGGTGACGGTGATGGTGAACAACGTGGACTTCGGCGTGAACGCCACCTTGGTCTGGTTGGCCAGGGCGTCGGCGCTGATGGGTAGATGGAATTTGTCGACCGCGCGTTCGGCCACCGCGTGCCCTCCGGCGATCGCCGCGTACGACGACAGCCGTTCCTGGGCGGCCTGCGTGCCCTGGTACACCTGCATCAGGTCGGTCTCACCGGAGAACGACACCAAAACGGTGGCAGTGGACTCGTAGCTTTTCGTCTGAAACGCCGTAATGGCCGCGGCCCCAGCCAAACACGCCAGCACCGCCCCTAGGAACAGCTTCCAGTGCAGCAGGAGAGTCCGAACAAAGGTACGGAAATCCATCCCCCACTAAACCTCCTGAGCGGACGCCAGCCATATAGCGTCGGTTCTGTCTGCATACCGGCCACAGGCCCGCCGCCGCAAGTGGCTATCTGGTTCGGTCACGAGGCACCGGGCGTGGCGAGGGTCTCGCGGGACACGTCCAGGGTGGCAATCGGGTAGAAGCCGAAGTCGTCGCGGCCGTCGCGCGCCAGCCGCATGGGCGGGTAGGTCACCACATGCGAACCATTGGGTTTGTGCTGTTGCCACTCCACGGCGGCGCGCAGCGTGTAGTGGCCCGGCGGCAACCCTTTGAGGTCGACCTTCACCGTCTCGGTCGCCGAAGCCGGCGGCGGATGGTCGATGCTGCGGTCCCCGGATACGTCCGAAACCAGCGCCTTGAGGTCGACGGTGCCCGGTATCGCGCGCACGGTCTGGCCGCTGAAGTCGACCACGCGGTAGCCCGCAACCCACTTCTCGGTGGTAGCGGCCGCGCCGTAATTGGTCCAGTTGACCGCGATCGACGCCACCTGGTCCTGCAGCGACTGCGATCCCGGCCGGGCTTCCACCGAGTACCGGTAACCGGCGGTGGCATTGGCCTGCGCCCACAACACGTACAGCTTGGGGTCCATCGGCGAGGTCGCGTCCTGATCCGGGAAGTTGATGCTCGACGTCATCGAGACGTGGTAGCGGATGACGTCGTGCAGGCCCTTGTCGTAGTAGGCCTGCGGTGAGGTCCCGTTGGGCAACTGACACCACTCGGTGATCACCGGCGCCTTGGCGAGCCGTTCCTTGAGCTTGCCGACCAACGGATCCTGGGTCTGCACGTAGTGCGACGTGCTGGACTCGGCCCAGGTCGGCAGCGGTGCGTAGACGCCCAGGCAGTCCGACCGGACCCCGACCGGCGCGGCCAGTTTCCTGGTGACGTCGTCGGCAAGCAGCTGCCGCACGATCTCGGGATTGTTCGGCGTGACCACCAGCTGGGTGTGCGGGAAGGCACTGACGTTGGCCGCGACCAGCTGCTCAACGGATGCCTTGGTGATGGTCTGGTCCCGGAATTGGCTGTAGTAACCGAGCGCGCCGACGCTCTCGTCGGGCCCGGGACCGGGGGCGTTCAGCGCGTCACGCTGGAACGCCACGTGGTTCTCGCTGAAGTCGCCGTAGCCGGAGAACTCGAAGACGGACAGGCGTTCATCGGTGTCGTAGCGGCGGCCCAGGGCGGCCAGCAACTGACCGAAGTCCTGCAGGTAGGTGGGGTCGTTGAAGTTGGGCACCACCTGCGTCACACCGTTCGGCGCGTTCGGGTAGCTGGTGTTGGTGGACGGCTTGGCGCGCTCCCAGTCAGGGATCTCGATGTTGGTGTTGTCCGGGTATGTCGCGTTGCAGCAGGAGTTGTAGGCCTGGATCCGCAGGGTCAGCCGCATATGCCGCTCGGCCAGCTTGTTCAGCGCGTCGTCGATGACGCTGAAGTCGAACTTGAGATCGTCCGGGGCGCCGGGCGGCAACGTGGCCGGGTCGACGGGCTGCAATTGCCGCCACGTCACCCGCAGGCTGGCGTCATACGATGCCGGCCAGGCGGGATAGCGCTGCTGCGCCGGGCGGCCCTGCGGGAAGAGCGGCTCGAGCAGGTCTTCGTACTGCCCGCGCAGCGGGTTGGGTATCTCCTGGCTGGCCGCGGGGATGGCCGGGCTGACCATCGCCGCCAACGGACCGGGGTCGTTGTGGGTGCGGCTGCAGCCGCCGATGAGCAGCGAAGCGGCCGCGATCAGGACAGACACGCACGCGGCAGCGATTAACGCGAATTTCTTAATCGTTCAAACCAATCTCGAGCTAAATCGCGCCGAGCGTCAGCGCCTCGCGGTCGGCGAGGAACGGCATCGGCATCCAGCGCGCGGACAGCAACGCCTCCATGGCGTTGCCCGGGACGGGGCGCGACAACAGGAATCCCTGCGCCCGGTGGCAACCGTGCTGCATCAACGTCAGTGCGGCGGCCGGGGTTTCGACGCCTTCGGCGACCAGTTGCAGTCCGAACGCCTCCGCCAGGCCGATGATGGCGCGCACGATTGCCAGGTCACCGGCGTTGGTGCCCAGGTCGCGGACGAACCCGGTGTCGATCTTGAGCATGTCGACCGGCAACGACTTCAGATGCGACAGCACAGCGTAGCCGGTGCCGAAGTCGTCGATGGCGATCTGCACCCCGACCTCTTTGAGCTCGTGCAACGTCTTGCGGGTGGCTTCGATGTCGTGCACCACGGCACGCTCGGTGATCTCCAGGCAGACCGACCCGCCGTCGATGCCGAACTCCTCGATTGTGTCGGCGACCGTGCGCACGAACCCGCGCGTGATCAGCTGCACCGGCGAGACGTTGATCCGCAGGATCGCGCTCTGCCCCACGCCGTTGGAGCGCCAGCGGCTGAACTCCGAGCAGGCGCTGCGCATCACCCAACGGCCGAGCTCACCGGCCAGGTTGGTCGACTCGGCGACGCCGATGAACGAGTCCGGCAGCAGCAGACCCCAGATCGGGTGCCGCCACCGCACCAGCGCCTCGGCCGCCACGATGGCGCCGGTCCACAGGTCGACCTCGGGCAGGTAGTGCAGCAGCAGGGCTTCGCTGTCGATGTCGCCCTGCAGGTGCAACTCGATGTCGTTGCGGAAGGCGCTCTTCAGCGACATGTCGTCGGTGGACAGCGCGACCTGGTTGCCGCCGGCGCGCTTGGCCGTCAGCACCGCCTCGTCGGCACGGCGCAGCAGGTCGGTGCTGTTGTCGCGGCCCGGCATGCCCACGGCCAGCCCGATGCTGACCGTGCGGGTGATCTGGTGGCCGCCGATCGCCAGCCGCTCGCGCAGCATCGTGCCCAGCCGGCGGGCGAACGATTCGGCCGCGCCGCTCGACATGGTCTGGTCCGGGATGACGACGAACTCGTCGCCGCCCAGGCGGGCGATCATGCTCTGGCTGCCCGCGCACACCCGCAGCCGCTGGGCGAAGACCCGGATGAACCAGTCGCCCGCGGTGTGCCCGAGGTAGTCGTTGATCGACTTGAGCCGGTCCAGGTCCATGTAGAGCACCGCGACCGGTCCGGGGTTGCCGGCCGCGAGCCGGTCGGACAGGTGCGCGACCAGCGCCCGGCGGTTGTACAGGCCGGTCAGGTCGTCGTGCTCGGCCAGGTAGCGCAGCTTCTCCTCGGCGGCGATCCGGGCCTGCAGCTGCGCGAACAGCGCCGCCACGGCCTCGAGGGTGTTGATCTCCTCCTGCTTCCACTTGCGGGCGCCGAACTTGACGAAACCCAGCACGCCGGTGGTCTTGTCCCCGGACACCAGCGGCGCGGCCGCGACCGACGGCGACGCCGCCTGCTTGGCGCCGCCGACCCAACGCGGCAACGTCCGGTTGTTCTGATCGGGGCGGATCACCACCGGTTTGCGGCCGTGTTCGCACTGCGCGAGCACCGGGTCGGCACTGGTGAAGTGCACCACCGCCTGCGGATCCGGGTCGGGGACGTCCGGTCGCGGTGGCCATTCCGCGACCAACACCGAAGCGCGGATGTCGTGATCGTGGTGGCGCAGGAAACTGGCGTCCACGTCGAACTGTTCGACGAGCTGGGCGAGGACCTTTTCGCTGACCTGCGTGGCGGTTGACGCAGTCGCCTCCATCAGCTGGGTGGCCACGGAGGTGACCACGAGGTCCAAGCTGCGCGGCACCGGTCCTCCGATTTGTGCACGTGGCGAGATGACTGCACCGAGTACGGGCGGCTAACCCAGTCAGCGGCTGTATCAGCGGCCCGCTGTGTCGTGGCCGGAGTCGGCCTGATAGCCCTGGGAAGTACCCGGACCGGCGCAGGTCACGGATGGTTTGTCAGTCAAGTGAGACTATCATGCGGCGCCGATCCGGCCCTCCGGATTGTTTGGCGCGCTGGGCTGTCCGGCGGGCCCGACGGCGATGGTGCACTAGGGTCGTGACGGTGTCTGTCGCGCGCACGGCCAAGCGTTGGCTCGCGCCTGCGGCAAGAGCCCTCGCCCCGCGGTTGTTCTGGCGGCGCAAGTACCGAATCCTGCAGAACCTCGGCGAATCCCGCGCGGACGTGACGCTGGTGCGGTCGCTATGCGATCCCGCTCGGGTATCCCTCGACATCGGCGCCGACGTCGGTGAGTTCGCCATCGCGATGGCGTCGTCGTCGCGGTCGGTGATCGCCTTCGAACCCCGCCCGGCGCAGGCCCGCGACCTGGCGGCGATGTTCGCCGCCGTCGGCGCCCCGGTGCGCGTCGAAGCGGTGGCGCTCTCCGACGAGCCCGGGGTGGTCGCGATGCGGGTGGTGGAGTCCGATCCGGGCCGCAGCACCATCGACAGCGACAACGTCCTGGACACCGCGGTCGGCGGACCGGTCGCGACCATCGACGTCACCGTCAAGCGCCTGGACGACCTGAGGCTGGACGACGTCGGCCTGGTCAAGATCGACGTCGAGGGCCACGAGTTGGCGGTGTTGCGCGGCGCGGTGGACACACTGCAGCGCAACCGTCCGGCGATCGTGGTGGAGGCCGAGGACCGCCACCACGCCAACGCCGTCGCCGAGATCACCCGGCTGCTGGCCGGGCTGGGTTACCAGGGCCACTTCACGTTGGACGGGCAGCGCCGGCCGGTCGAGGAATTCGACGCCGCCGAACACCAGAATCCGGCGAACATCGGTGGCGCCGAGGACGACTGGGCCCCGCGTGGGGTGTACGTCAACAATTTCGTGTTCCTGCCGAAGGATGCGTGAGACAGCTCACATTTCGGTCTTCGCTGTCACGGATGGTCCGGCTCCGGTGTCTTGAGGGTGTAACCCACTTCGGCAAGAGGAGACAACGATGTCCGAGCAACCAACGATGTCCGAGCAACCCGAACCCAAGACCCGCGTCGTCGTCATCGGCGGGGGCTATGCCGGCACGATGGCCGCCAACCACTTGCGGTTGGGCGCCGACGTCGACATCACGCTGGTCAACCCGCGGCCCCAGTTCGTCGAGCGGATCCGCCTGCACCAACTGGCCGCCGGCACCGGAACCGCCACCGTCGACTACGGCACGTTGCTCGCGCACAGCATCCGCTTGGTCGTCGACAACGCCGAGCGCATCGACGCTCCGGCCCGGCGGGTCTGGCTGTCCTCGGGTGCCGCGCTGGACTACGACTACCTGATCTACGCCGTCGGCAGCACCGGCGCGACACCCGTCGCGGTGCCCGGCGCGGCCGAGTACGCCTATGGACTGGCCGAATTGGAAGGCGCGCAGCGACTGCACTACGCCCTGGCCGATCTGGCCGCCGACGCGCCCGTCACCGTGGTCGGTGGCGGCCTGACCGGCATCGAAGCCGCCGGCGAACTGGGCGAGCAGGGACGCGCGGTGACCCTGGTCTGCGGTGGGGTCCTGGGGCCGTCGCTGAGCGGTCCGGGCCGGCGTTCGATCGCCAAGCAGCTGCGCAAGCTCGGCGTGACCGTGCTGGAGTCCGCCACCGTCGACCAGGTCCGCTGGAACTCCGTCGTGCTGGCCGACGGCACCGTCTTGCCCAGCGCGGTGACGGTCTGGACCGCGGGATTCGCGGTGCCGGACCTCGCCACCCGCAGCGGACTGCGCACCGACGGGCTGGGCCGGCTGCTCACCGACGAGACGCTGACCAGCGTCACCGACCAGCACATCGTGGCCGCCGGTGACGCCGCGGCGCCGTCGAACCAGCCGCTGCGGATGAGCTGCCAGGCCGCCATCCCGCTGGCCGCGCAGGCCGCCAACACCGTGCTGGCCCGCCTCGCCGGGACCGTCCCGGCAGCGCTGAATCAGGCGTTCACCGGGCAGTGCGTCAGCGTGGGCCGCAGCTACGGCACCATCCAACTGGCCCGCCGGGACGACACCCCGGTCAACCTGTATATCGGTGGCCGCGCGGCGGCGTCGATCAAAGAGGTGGTGTGCAAGGGCACTGTCTGGGGCCTGCGCAAGGAAGCGGCAAAGCCGGGTTGGTACCGCTGGCTCAAGGGCGGCCAGCGACCGGTGCAACCCGCCTCCGACGAGCCGGTCGCGGCGCGGTGACATCGGAGTCCGGTGACAGCAGCGGGCACGCGGAGCGCTTCACCCTGTTGCGCCCGCTGCTGTTCACCATCTCCTACGAGATCCTGGGTTCGGCGACAGAAGCCGACGACGTGCTGCAGGACAGCTACCTGCGCTGGGCGGAGGTTGATCTGTGCGGTGTTCGCGACACCAAGTCCTTCCTGGCCCGGCTGGTCACCCGGCAGGCGCTGAACGCGTTGCGGGCCCAGACCCGGCGCCGGGAGGAGTACGTGGGGCCGTGGCTGCCCGAGCCGCTGCTGCACGACGAGCAGGACGCTTCGGCCGACGTCGTGCTGGCGGAATCGGTGTCGATGGCCATGCTGGTGCTGCTGGAAACGCTCAGCCCGGACGAGCGGGCGGTGTTCGTGCTGCGCGAGGTGTTCGGGTTCGACTACGACGAGATCGCCGACGCAGTGGGCAAATCCGCGCCGGCCGTGCGCCAGGTCGCGCACCGGGCGCGCGAACACGTACACGCGCGCCGCAGGCGGTTCGACGTGGCCGCCGACCCACAGAGCCACGCCGAGATCACCGCGCAGTTCCTGGCCACGGCGGCCTCCGGCGACGTGGACGCGCTGATGGCGATGCTCGCCCCCGACGCCACCTGGATGGCCGACAGCGGCGGCAAGGTGAGCGCGGCTCGCCGGCCCATCGTCGGGGCGGACCGGGTGGCCAGGGCCATCGTGGGCATCCTGGGCCGGGCAGCGGGGCAGGTGCGGGTGGACATGGTGACCTGCAACAGCGCCCCAGCGGTGCTGCTCTACCTTGACGAGCGCCTGGAAGGCGTGATCTCGGTGGAGGTCGCCGGCGACAAGATCTCCAACTTCTACGTCATGCGCAACCCGGACAAACTGACCGCCCTGGCGACCGCACGCGCGATCAGCCGCGTCTGATGGGCCTCTGGCGTGCGGAAATCCGCCGTTCTGTCAAGCTAGGGCGGTGCGAATCGAGCGGCTCGGCGATCTAGGCGGCGCACCACAGGTGCTGCGCGCCGTCGGCCAGGCCACCGCTCGCCTCGGCCTGCCCCCGCCGGCCGCGCTGACCGGTGAGTGGTTCGGCGCGCTCGCCGTGATCGCCCCGAGCGTGCCGGTGCGGCCGGTCGCCTCCGGCGACGCGTTCTCCCGCCCGGTCGACGCCCGCCGGACGGTAACGTCGCAGGTCGGCGCGGTGGGCGGCGGCTGGATCGGATACCTGTCCTATCCCGACACCGGCGCCGACGGCCGACCGCACCGGATCCCCGAGGCCGCCGGCGGCTGGACCGATTGCGTGCTACGCCGGGACCGGGACGGACTGTGGTGGTACGAGAGCCTCTCCGGCGCCCGGATGCCGGCCTGGCTGTCCGACTCGCTCGCGGGGCCGGCGCCCAGAACGGCACCCATGTGCCAGATCGAGTGGGACTCCGCAGACCGCTTAGCTCACTACGACGGTGTGCTGACGTGTCTGGAAGCAATACGGGCGGGCGAGGTCTACCAAGCCTGTGTCTGCACCCAGTTCGCCGGCACGGTGACCGGTTCCTCGCTGGATTTCTTCATAGACGGCATCGCCCGCACCGCTCCGGCGCGGGCGGCCTATGTCGCCGGACGGTGGGGCGCGGTCGCCTCGTTGTCCCCCGAACTCTTCCTACGCCGGTGCGGCGACGTCGTGACATCCAGCCCGATCAAAGGCACCCTCCCGCTGGAGGCTTGGCCGTCGGCGCTGCGTGCGTCGCCCAAAGAGGTCGCCGAGAACATCATGATCGTGGATCTGGTTCGCAATGACCTTGGCCGAGTGGCGATTACCGGCAGCGTGACGGTACCCGAGCTGTTGGTGGTCCGGCGCGCGCCCGGCGTGTGGCACCTGGTGTCGACGGTGTCGGCGCGGGTGCCACCGGAGTTGCCGACGTCGGCACTGCTGGACGCCGCGTTCCCGCCGGCATCGGTGACC
This sequence comes from Mycobacterium sp. NGS67, assembly GCF_059812185.1. Classification (NCBI taxonomy): domain Bacteria; kingdom Bacillati; phylum Actinomycetota; class Actinomycetes; order Mycobacteriales; family Mycobacteriaceae; genus Mycobacterium; species Mycobacterium sp. NGS67. The sequence goes on along the minus strand of NZ_JCALCF010000021.1, from coordinate 14,951 downwards.
GGCACTCCCAAAATCCGTGCCCGGCAACTTATTTCGCAATGGGAGCGGCCCCATCGCGGCATCTATTGTGGGACAGTCGGTTTGGCGTCGCCGGTGGCCGGATGCGAACTGAACGTGGCAATCCGCACCGTCGAATTCGACACCGCGGGCCATGCCGTGCTGGGGGTCGGCGGCGGGATCACCGCCGATTCGGACCCGGAGGCCGAGTGGGCAGAATGCCTGCACAAGGCGGCGCCGATCGTGGGCCTGCCGGCCCCGGCGACCTCTACCCGCGTGAGTTAGCTCAGCAAATTTCCGGCCGCCGGCGTACCACCGGGTGATTTCGCAGAAAGCCCACACGTGTCGCCGGGTGAGCATAAGCTGCAGCCAGCGATGTGTCGTTGTGCGCATCAGAACGCGAGCGGGTGCGAAAGGTCTGTCATGAGAGTTGCCATCGTTGGCGCTGCGGCTGCCGCCGTGTTGGGTGGCGCGCTGGCGGTTGCGCCGTTGACCGTCTCGAACCAGAGCAAGGTGCTCTCGGGCGGAACATGCACCGCCGGCAAGCAGTGCGACAAGCTCGCCTCGGTCCTGATGCCCGAGACCGGCAACCCGTCCGGCGCGGTGGCGCCAAGGGTGTCGCCGTCGGTGATCGACCCGCCGCAGAACCCGGCACCGGCAGCTGCGGCGCGTCCCGCCGGCCCGGAACCTGCCGCCTACAGCAACCCGAACGGCGGCAGCGGCGGCCCCAGCCTGCTGCCCGACGCATCCAGCGCCGCCAATTCACCCCTGCCTCCGGCTGCCGCGTTGCCGCCGGGCTACGACGACGGCCTGCCCGGCATCGGCCCCATCCCGGGTGTCGGTGTCCCCGGCATCCCCGACCTGTACGGATACGCCGGCGGCATGGCCGGTCTGGCCGGCGTCCCCTACGGGGTGAACGCCGCGTCCGCCGTCGTCAACGGCGTACTGGGCGTCGGAAACACGGTGGCCAGCGTCGTCACCACCGGTGCGCTGGCGGTCACCTATGTCGTACTCGCCTACAACACCCTGCAATCCTCGGGCCTGCTTCCGGTGGCGCAGAACGCGGTCAACTCGGTCACCAACATGCTGTTGCCGTCGGCCGCGGCCGCTCTGCCCGCCGCGGCGCTGCCGGCCCTGGGTCTTCCGGGCCTGCCCAACCTGAGCCTGCCCGGGCTGCCGGGCATTTCCCCGGCGGGCTTGATCGGGCTGGCCGGAGCGGGCGGTCTGCCCAACCTGAGCCTGCCCGAAATACCCGGCGTGTCGCCGGCGAGCCTGATGTCGCTCGCGGCCAACGCCCTGCCCGGGCTGCCGGCCGTGTCGCCGACCGACCTGCTCGCGCTGGCCTCCGCCGGCGGAATCCCGGGCCTGCCGGCTCTTTCCGGCGTGAACCCGGGCGTCCTCGCCGCCGCGCTGCCCGCGCTGACGGCAGGCATCCCCGGCCTGCCCGCGATCCCCGGCGTCGACCCGGCGATGCTGGCAGCCGCGCTGCCCGCGCTGGCCTCGGCCCTGCCCGCGCTGAACCCGGCGATGCTGGCCCAGGTGCTGCCCGCCCTGGCCGGCGGCGCCCTACCCGGTGTGGACCCGGCGATGCTGGCCGCCGCCCTGCCGGCCCTCGCCGCGGGCGTGCCGGGCCTGCCCAACGTGGATCCCGCCGTGCTGGCTGCGGCGCTGCCGGCGATGGCAGCCGCGGCCGGTATACCGACCGGCCTACCGCCCCTGCCCGCGCTGCCACCGCTACCCGCGTTGCCGCCGCTGCCGGCCCTGCCCGGTCCGCCGCCGCACCCGCCGTTGTGCGTGCCGTTCGGGCCCTGCATCTGACCGGGCCGGACTACACCTCGTCGTCGGCCTCGTCGCGGCGGGACTGCAGTACCGCCTCGTAGAGTTGGCGCGGCCGCACCTCCGGATAGCCGGCGGCCACGTGGCTGCACGCGTCCTTGATCCGGATGCCGCCCTCGACCAGGTTCTCCACCTCGACTACCAGCTCGGTCACCAGGGCGGACAGGTCGGCGCGCGGGGTCGCCCCGGCCAGCACGACGGTGATCTCGCCCAGCACGCCGCCTGACGTCCAGGCCGCCAACTCCTCCAGCGATCCGCGCACCACCTCCTCGTGCACCTTGGTCAGCTCGCGGCAGACCGCGGCCTGACGGGCCCCGCCGAGTTGCTCTACCGCGTCGCGCAGGCAGGCAGCCAACCGGCGCGGCGACTCGAAGAACACACAGGTGCGCCGCTCGTCGGCCAGCGAGGCCAACCAGCTGCGGCGCGCCGAACCCTTGCGCGGCGCGAAACCTTCGAAGCAGAACTTCTCGGCCGGCAGCCCGGAGACGACCAGCGCGGTGGTCACCGCCGACGGCCCCGGTAGGCACTGCACGGGCAGTCCGGCTTCGATGCAGGCCGCGGTCAGGCGGTAGCCGGGGTCGCTGATGATCGGCATGCCGGCGTCGCTGACCACCAGCACGGTGGCTCCGGAGCTGACGGCTTCGACCAGGGTGCCCACCCGGGTGGCCTCTACCCGGTCGAACAGACTCAGCACCCGGCCGCCGATCTGGACGTCGAGCGCCTTGGCGAGATTGCGCACGCGGCGGGTGTCCTCGGCGGCCACCACGTCGGCGTCGGCCAAGGCTTCGATCAGGCGTGGCGAGGCATCCGAGGGCTGGCCCAACGGGGTGGCGCCAAGCAACAGTCGCCCAGAGGTCATGCCCGACAGCCTACGATCGACGTAATGACCGCCCCGCCCCGAGAAACCTCCGCCCTGCAGGAGGACCCCGTCGAGGACCGTGCGGCACCCCTCACCAGCCCGGCGCCACCGATTCCGGTCGCCGACTTCGGCCCGCTGGATCGGTCTCGCGGCTGGCTCACCACCGGGGTGATCGCCGTCCTCGCCGCGTTCACCCGCTTTCTCAACCTGGGCTCGCCGACCGATGCCGGCACCCCCATCTTCGACGAGAAGCACTACGCCCCGCAGGCCTGGCAGGTGCTCAACAACCATGGCGTGGAAGACAATCCAGGGTTCGGCCTCGTGGTGCACCCGCCCGTCGGCAAGCAGCTGATCGCGATCGGCGAGGCCCTGTTCGGCTACAGCGGGATCGGCTGGCGGTTCACCGGCGCGTTGCTGGGAGTGATCCTGGTGGTGCTGGTGACCCGGATCGTGCGCCGGATCAGCCGCTCGACGCTGGTGGGCGCGATCGCCGGGATCCTGCTGATCTGCGACGGCGTCAGCTTTGTCACGGCGCGGACCGCCCTGCTGGACGGCATCCTGACGTTCTTCGTGGTGGCGGCGTTCGGTGCGCTGATCGTCGACCGCGATCAGGTTCGGCAACGGATGCACGTCGCGTTCGTCGAAGGACGTTGCGCCCAGACGGTGTGGGGTCCGCGGCTCGGGGTGCGTTGGTGGCGGTTCGGCGCCGGGGTATTGCTCGGGTTGGCTTGCGGCACAAAGTGGTCCGGCCTGTACTTCGTCGCGTTCTTCGGTGTCATGTCGTTGGCCTTCGACGTGGCCGCCCGGCGTCAGTACCAGGTGCCGCGACCGTGGCTGGGGACCGTGCGCCGCGACGTCGTCCCCACCACATACGCGCTGTTGGCCATCCCGTTCGCCGTGTATCTGGCCAGCTACGCGGCGTGGTTCGCGTCCGAGACGGGAATCGACCGCCACCAGGTCGGCCAGACGATAGGTCCGCACAGCGTCGTGCCGCTGCCCGACGCCATCCGCTCTTTGTGGTGGTACACGACCAAGGCGTTCCACTTCCATTCCACGCTGACGAACTCGGCGGGCAACTACCACCCGTGGGAGTCCAAACCGTGGAGTTGGCCGATGTCGTTGCGGCCGGTCCTCTATGCCATCGACCAGAACAACGTGCCCGGCTGCGGTACCCAGTCCTGCGTCAAGGCGGTGATGTTGGTCGGCACCCCGGCGCTGTGGTGGCTGGCGGTGCCGGTCCTGGTGTATGCCTCGTGGCGGATGTTCGCACGCCGCGACTGGCGCTACGCCGTGGTGTGGGTGGGCTACTGCGCCGGGTGGCTGCCATGGTTCGCCGAGATCGACCGGCAGATGTATTTCTTCTACGCGGCGACGATGGGTCCTTTCCTGGTGATGGGCATCGCGCTGATCCTCGGCGACATCCTGCACCAACCCGGCCAGCACAAGGAGCGCCGCACGCTGGGTCTGATCCTGGTGTCCTGCTACGTGGCGTTGGTGGTGACCAACTTCGCCTGGCTGTTCCCGATCCTGACCGGTCTGCCGATTTCCCAGCAGACCTGGGACATGCAGATCTGGTTGCCCAGCTGGCGCTAGCGTTCCTGCGCTTTGGCGCCGAGCGTCACGCCAGCGTGGCATTCGACGCCGAGCGTCACGCTAGAGTGACGGGCCCCGTCAGAGAGCCCGGTCAGAGCGGGTCCCGGGCGGCCGGGCACGACATGCATCGAGGTCCGCCGCGGCCCGTCCCCAGCTCCGAGCCGGCGATGGTGAGCACCTCGACGCCGGCGTCCTGCAGGCCGGCGTTGGTGACCACGTTGCGTTCGTAGGCCACCACGACGCCGGGCGCCAACGCCAGGGTGTTATTGCCGTCGTCCCACTGCTCGCGTTCGGCGACGTCGGGATCGCCTCCGGTGTCGACGACGCGCAACTTGTCGATCCCCATCGCCTCGGCCGCCGCCTGGACGAACGGCGCCGCGTCGCCGATCGTCACGCCGTGCGGCCGGCGCGTGATGGTGAAGGCCGAAAGCGTGTCGACGACGTTGGCGTACATCACCGCCGTGTCGACGTCGACCATCGTGCACACCGTATCCAGGTGCATCTGCGCGCGCTTCTGGACGATCGGCACCGCCAGCACGGTGTGCGCGAGGTCGTCGTCGAATAGGCTGCGCGCCAACGCTTCCGCACCGGCAGGGGTGGTCCGCTCCCCCACCCCCACCGCTATCACGCCCGGGGCGAGCAGCAACACATCGCCGCCCTCGACCGGGGCGGTGCGCGATTCGTAGGCGCGCCGCACCCCGGTGAACCTCGGGTGGTGGGCATAGATGATGTCGGTCAGCGACGCCTCGCGGACCCGCGCCCGCAGCGCCAGCGACGGGATCACCACCTTCGGCCCGATCCAGATCGACGAGTCTCGGGTGAACACCAGGTTGGGCAGCGGGTCGATCACGAAATCGGTGCCGTGGTGCATGCGCAGCACCAACGAGACCTCGGGACGGGTGTCGGGCGGCAGCTCGTCGAAGGTCATGCCGGCGATCAGCACCTGAGCCAGCGCCGCGGGCGCCAGGCTGCGCAGGTGCGCCGAAAGTGACTGTGCCAGCGGACTTCCGAGCCGGCGCGTATCGACGGCCGCGGCGACGCCCTGCATCCGGGCAGCGCCGCTGTGCTGCAGCGCCTCGGTCAGCAGTTCGGACAACAGCAGCACCTGCACGCCGCGCGACCGCAGCAACTCGGCGAACTGATCGTGTTCGTCCTGCGCCCGCGACACCCACGGCAGTCCGTCGAAGAGCAACTGGTCGTTGTTGCGCGGGTTGAGTCGACGCAGTTCGTCGCCAGGGCGGTGCAGGATCGCGACCCGCAGCGTACCGACCTCCGAGTCGGTCCCCCATGTGACGCCCACGCCTCAAACGGTAGCCGCGCCCCGCCCGCCCGGCGCGTCATCGAACTGATGTGCGATAAACTCGTCAGCGTGGCGATCGCGGTTCAAGGCTCGCTATTCGAGTACAACGAGCGCAGAGACCTCGGCGACGGCGCTTTCGTCGACGTCCGGGCGAACTGGCTGCGCGGCAGCGACGAGCTGCTCGGGGAACTGCTGACCTGCGTGCCGTGGCGGGCCGAGCGCCGCCAGATGTACGACCGGGTGGTCGACGTGCCTCGGCTGGTCAGCTTCCACGACCTGACCGTCGAAGACCCGCCGCACCCCGAGCTGGCGCGACTACGGCGGCGCCTCAACGACATCTACGGCGGCGAACTGGGCGAGCCGTTCACCAGCGTCGGGTTGTGCTGTTACCGCGACGGCAACGACAGCGTGGCCTGGCACGGCGACACCATCGGTCGCAGCAGCTCCGAGGACACCATGGTGGCGATCGTCAGCCTGGGCGCGACCCGTACGTTCGCGATGCGGCGGCGCGGCGGCGGGCCGTCGCTGCGATTGCCGCTGGCGCACGGCGATCTGCTGGTGATGGGCGGATCGTGCCAACGCACCTGGGAGCATGCGGTTCCCAAGACGTCGGCGTCGGCAGGTCCTCGGGTGAGCATCCAGTTCCGCCCGCGCAACGTGCGTTAACCGCGAACGGCGGCAACCGCTTTCACCAGCAGGTCACGGGCGCGCTCGGTGTCGACCTTGGCCAGCGGCTGCCCGGGTACCACCAGCGGATTGGCGATCACGATCACCTGGTAATCGCCGAACTGGGCGGCGTAGTCGTAGAGTTCGCCGGTTCGGGCGCCGCCGTCGACCAGCTGTTGCAGCACCCGGTGCACGGCCTGGGTGTGCACCCCGTCGATGTGCGGGGCGTCGATCACCTCGATGGCGCCCCGCAGTTGCGCACCGGCAAAACCGACTTTCGCGCAGTCCTTGCCCGGATCGTTGACCGGCAGTTCCTTGGAGGTCTCGACTGCCATCGCCACGAACCGGTTCCCGTTGCCTTCGGCCGAAATCGCCGCCATGTTGCCCTGCAACCCTGGCGGCATGTCCGGCCCGACGGCAGCTTTGGCGCAGCTCGGCGGGTCGAAAGTCAGCCCCTCGGGCAGCTTGCGGCCGGCGAAGAACTGGGGGTCGATGGCGCGGGGGGCCACCTCGGTGACCTTGAATTCGGGCCCGAAGCTGGACTTGACCCCGGTGATCTTGGCGATGTCGCCCGTGGCCGGCTGCGAGGAATCCGCGCCCGAGGAGCAGCCCATGAGCACGCACACCGGACCGAGGGCGAGCACGACCTTGAACACCGTGGCCAATCTACCCAACCCGGTTCGCTCAACCGCGCAACGCCGACACGGTTTTGACCAACAGATCGGCCGCGTACTGAGCCGGCAGCGGCGCCAGCATCGAACCCGGGTCGTTGGTCAGCGTGGTGAATACATAGAATTCACCCAGGTACGCACCGAATGTGTATGCCCGCGAATCGATTTCGCTGCCGGATTCGACCGCCGCGCGGATGTCTGCGACCATGCCGACGGTTTGCGCCCCGTCGATGTGCGGCGCGTCGAGGAGTCCGACACTGACAATCGTGCGGCCCGCGCTCAGGTCCCAGTGCGCGCAACTCGTTACGACGTTGCGGTCCAACGACACTCGGTCCGCCGGCAACGCCACGACGACCGCGTCCACGATGCCGCCCGAACCCGACCCGGACACGCCCTGGGCGGCCGGGTCGGATCCGGCCGCGGGATCGGCCAGCGTCCTGCACTCCGCTGGATTGGCCGTGGTGTCGCCGCCGAGGCCCCAGATCGCCGCGGGCGACGGTGCGCGCGGAACCTGGGACACCTCGTAGCCGGCTGGCAGCTCGCGGGCCACCCGCCTGATGTTGGCCGGGTTGACCGCAGCGGTGCGCACTGTCGACGACGACGAGGACGACGGCGGCGCCGGCGGCTGGGATCGACCGCAGGCAGCGGTCAGCATGACCAGCGCGAGGCCAATCCACAACGGCCGCATGAACGTTGATATCACGGCGGTCGGGTAGGTTGGCGATCGTGTGCACGCGAGTCCTGTGGAATACCGACGGCCACCCAGTGCTGGCCGGTCGCAGCATGGACTGGCCGGAGTCCACCGAGCCGTTGATCGTCGCGTTTCCGCGCGGAATCCGACGCGACGGCGGCTCGCTGGCCGGTCAGACTGTCGTCGCCGAGAACGCGAAACGCTGGACGAGCCGGTACGGCAGCCTGGTGACGACCGTCTACGGTATCGGCACCGTGGCCGGCGTCAACGAGCGTGGCCTGGCCGCACATGCGCTGTACTTGAAATCCACCGATGTGGGCCCGCGCGACCCGGCGAAACCGGGGCTGCACACCGGCCTGTGGACGCAATATCTGCTCGACGAGGCGGCCACCGTCGCCGCGGCGCTGGACTTGATGGATGAGATCCAGTTGGTGATGGTCGGCGCCCGCGGGCGCGAGGCGACGCTGCACCTGGCCCTCGAGGACGCGTCGGGGGATTCGGCGATCATCGAGTTCGACCACGGCCGTATGGTCGTGCACCACGGCCGCCAATACACCCTGATGACCAACGATCCGGCCTACGACGAACAACTCAAATTGCTTTCGCACCAAGACTTCTCGCACCCCAGCCGGGACATGCCGTTACCCGGCAACGTCAATCCCGTCGACCGCTTCCAGCGGGCCGCCTACTACCTGGCGCTGCTGCCCGAGCCCGAAACCACCCGACAGGGGGTCGCCGGCGTGATGGCGATCATGCGCAACGTCTCGGTGCCGTTCGGAGCGCCCTACGGCGAATTCGGGATCTACAACACCGAATACCGCACCGTCACCGATCTCACCCACCGGTATTACTTCTTCGAACTCACCACCAGTCCGAATGTGATCTGGATCGAGCTCGACGATCTCGACTTCAGCGAAGGCGCGCCGACGTGCGCGGTCGACCCTTACGACCAGTCGCTGATCGGCAATGTCACTTCCAGGTTCACCCCGCGGCGAATGGCGTTCTGACTCAGCTGACCACATCGATGACCTGGCGGGCGACCTGCTTGATCCGCTCCGTCATCTTGCGGTCCAGGCTGAGTTTGTGGGGCACGTCGATCATTGTGGTGATGACTCCGACATCCTCACGCTGCCAGATCGCGCCGGTGCGGTCCATGATGCGGCGCATCGGCGCGTTGTCGGAAAGCATTCGCGCAGAGAACCTTTCGACACCGTCCACGCGGGCGGCCACGGACAGCGCGTCGAGCAGAAAGGTGCCGATCCCGCGTCCCTGATAGGCGTCGGCAACGGTGAACGCGATCTCGGCTACCGTCGGATCCTGCTCGTCGCGCACGAAACGGGCGTCGGCCACCGGGTCGCTGCCGTCGACCATGACCCACACGAAATGGTCGACGTAATCGACCTCGGCCAGGTACTGCATCATCGCCAGGCTCGGCACCCGCGCCGACATGAACCGTCGATAGATGGTCTCGCTGGAGAAGTGGACGTGCCCGTGCACGGTGCGTTCGCTGTCGCCGGGCAGGACCGGTCGCAGCATCAGCTCAGAGCCGTCTCGGAGCCGAACCGGAATCGGGGTGATGAACGCGGCCAGGCGCTGACGCACGGTGCGGACCAGCCGGTCGGTGATCCCGGGGATCTGCACCATCTCGGTCAGCGCGTCCTTGCCGCCGATCCACCCGGTCAGCGGTTCCAGCGTCGTGATCGTGGCCGTGCGCGGAATGTCGCGCAGCAAAGCGATTTCGCCGACCAGCATGCCGGGGACCGCCAACTCGGCGATCACCGCGTCGTCGTCGCCGACGTGCATGACCTCGGCGCTGCCGGACGCGATCAGCAGGAACGACACCGCATGCTCCCCCTGGCGCATCAGCACCTGACCGGCCGGAGCGCGCAGCGGGGCGAGGTGGGACGCCAACGGCAGCAAATCCTCGATGGGGCATCCCCGGAAGATGTCCATTCCCGCGAGTTCGTGCGCCCCCACGCCGGTCAAATCGGCCATCCCTCCGCGGTCTGCTGCGACCAGGCTACGGCTCACGTTAGGTGCCAGGCTGCTACCGCGGCAAGGACGGGCACTAGCCTGGTCGAGGGAGGCATGACCGACGATGATCGAAAACCAGGATCGGCTCGAGCTGACGCGGAGCCTGCTCAACAAGCCCGCCGCGCTGCGTCAGGGCTACCTCGACGTGTTGGGCGAGTCGACGTCGGCTCCGGTACCGACGTTCGCGCAACTGGCCATGAACAGCCCGCTGGTCGCCACCGTCTACGAACGGCTGTGGCGACCGACGTCCTTCTATCTCGCCAGCGGCGTCACCACCGGCGCCGAGCAGCGTCGCGCGGCGACCTCACTGCATTTGCGCGGAGCGAAGCGATTGCTCGATGTCGCTTGCGGCCCAGGCAACTTCACCGCGCCGCTGGCGGCTCAAATGACCACCGGTAGCCTCGCGGTCGGCTTCGACATCTCCGAGCCGATGCTGAGTCGCGCTGTGCAGGACAACAGCGGCCCCCGCACCTGCTTCGTCCGCGGCGACGCCCGTGAGCTTCCGTTCGACGACGAAACCTTCGACGCCGTCTGCTGTTTCGGGGCGCTGTATCTGATCCCCGACCCCTTCCGGGTGGCCCGCGAGATGGTGCGGGTGCTGCAGCCGGGCGGGCGGATCGCCATCCTCACCAGCTACGGCGGCCAGCCGCAGCCGATCAGCTTCGCCTTGCACACCACAGCACGCGTGATCGGGCTGACGATGTTCGACGGGCAGGCGTTCGTCGACCTGTTCACGTCGGCGGGCCTGGTGGATGTCGAGCAGCAGACGCAACGGGTGCTGCAGTTCGTCACCGCCGCCAAGCCCGAGTGAGCCTGGGACCGCCGCGGCCGGGGACCAGTAGCGTGGTCCTCATGGCCAAAGCTGGAGGCGTCCAATGAGTGTCGCGGGTTTCGTGCTCGGGCTGATCGGCACCGTGCTCGCGGTGGCATCGCTGGGTTGGCAGCTGGTCGCTGTCCGGCGGCAACGGCCGCGTCCTAAACTCACGCCGGTCATCGGCAGGCTGACGCCCGACGGGCTGGTCACCAACGACGCCAGCAGCGACGTCCGGGAATTCCTGCGCAACGCCGCCGAGCTGGTCGAGGACGTTCCGCTCATCGTCGGGGTCAAAGTGGTCAACGCCGGACGGGCCCCGTTGCACGTGAGCGGTTGGGCGATCCGTTCCGAACCCGACGGCACGTCACTGGTGCCCATCGAGAAACCGATCGCCGGGGACGACGTTCCCCACGACATCCCGCCGGGCGGCAGTGCCGTCTTCCTCACCGAACTGCAGCATGCGCACCACTTCGCCGCCGCCGGCGACAGCCACAACGGGGCCGAAAATCACCGCATCGTGCTGGCCGTGTCCTCGGGTACCCGCACCTATGTCACCAAACCGATTGTGCCGGAGCTGTTCTCGACCAGTTGAGTCATTCGCGCAACGTGACGTGCGGGCTCTTGCCGTAGTTCTGCCGGTAATAGACGGAGAACCGTCCGAGGTGCCCGAATCCCCAACGCCGCGCGACGTGCGCCACCGTGCAACTGGGACGGTACCCAGCCACCAGCTCCAGGTGAGCGTGATGCAGACGGACCCTGCGTACGTACTCCATCGGAGTGCACTGCTGGTGTTTGCGGAACATGTACTGCAACGCCCGCGGCGTCACGTACACCGCTTCGGCGATATCGGTCAGGGACAGGTCAGTGTGCGCGTTGTCGTCGATGTAGGCCATCGCGCGACGAAGCAACAGCGGGGTGCTGTCGTTGCGGTCTTCGGTGGTCGGTTCCAGCCGCGCGGTGTGCGGCAGCGTCGCCAGCAACGTCCTTGCGACTAGTCGCTCCAGTCCGGAGATTATGAAGGGGCTTTCGTAGGCGTAGCGACTGGCCGCGACCCGGCCGACGTAACCGATGGTCTCGAACAAATGCTTGTTGGCCTGCGGTGATATCGGCATCGTTCCCGTCAGGCGCACCGGACCGGTGCTGCCGGGGTCGCCCGCGAACTTGGTCAGCAGGTCCGGTTCGATGACGAGCTGCTCATAGTGACCGCGTTCGAACCGTCCGGCGTAGCAAACCCCCTCGATCGCACCCACCGCCGCGACCTCGCCGCGGTTGACCGACCACCCCGGGCGGTCGGGCAACAGGTGTTCCATCCCGCCGGAGACCACCCGGCAAAGCAGGATCTTGCCGGGCGGGTCCATGTGATACCGAATGGCGCAGCCATAGTCGACGGCATCGACGCCGACCGACCCGACGTGAGCCCGCCGGATGCGCACCGATGGCTCATCGCCGTTGGTGATCTTGTCGATACGTGTCTTCGAGTAATTGGCGCTCAGCACGGCCTCGGCCTCGCCGAGGTCAGTGGTGTCGAGCAGAACTTTGAACATAGAGCCGGCTTTCGGGCAGGAGACGTTTGCCACGGCATCTTGCTGAGCCGACTGGATCATTATCCACCATACGAAGTCATGCGATCCAGCGCCAGGGTGGATGACGCATGCCGCCGCGGTCACGGTCCGCCGGAACCGAAGCTTGTTGGTGTACTTGATCGGCGACGAGCTCGACTTCCGCTGCTCAGGAAGGGTGCGGCTGGGTCATAGTCCAGCGTGAAGCCAGGGTGTCGCAAATGGTGCGCTGCTCGGTCTCCTCCAGGTCGTGCATCAGGAGTCCTTCGACGGTGAAGATGCCGATCATCACCTCGGCTTCCACAGTCGACGTCGAGACTCCCGCAGTCTCCAATTCGTGACGGAACATGCTCCCGGTGATCAGATGGAAGTTGTGATGCCACTCCGCGATGGAGGCCGAGTGTTCGACGCGGGCGTGCACCGTCGTCACCAGGCGGCTCATCTGTCGTAACTGGCGAACCACCCACAGCACCCGTGCGGGGATCGGTTCGGTCGCCACTTGTTGGTACTGCGGCCAGATGTCGGCCATGACGGAGTCGAGCACAGCGATCAGCACGTCGTCCTTGTCCCCGAAGTACCAGTAGATGGTGTTGGGCGCCACCCCGGCTTCCTTGGCCAGGCGACTCATCGGGGTGGCGTCATAACCAGCGTCGATGAACAGCCGTCGTGCTGCCGCGACAATTTCTGCTCGCTTCTCGTCGGCGGCCTGCGGGCGTTTGTTGCGTGCCATCGTTCCCTCTACATCGACTGGATCACACTATGTTGAACGCCATTCAAGAACTTGCTAACTTTTGTTGAACGGCATTCAAGATACCCGACGGAGGCCAGGACCATGAACCAACCACTTAGCTACGTCCGGCACGACGTGACCTTTATGTCCGAAGGCACGCCGTGCGCGGCGTGGCTGTACCGACCCGAAGGCGTGGAGAATCCGCCCATCGTCGTACTGGCCCACGGATTCGCCGCCTTCCGCGAACTGCGCCTGGACGCCTACGCCGCGCGATTCGCCCAGGCGGGCTACGCCGCCCTGGTGTTCGACTACCGACACTGGGGTGCCAGCGAAGGACAACCCCGCCGCATCCTGGACATCGCGAAGCAGCACGCCGACTGGCGGGCCGCGATCGCCTACGCCCGCAACCTCGACAACGTCGACACCACCCGGGTGGTGGGATGGGGTTCCTCCTTCGGCGGTGGCCACGTTCTCAACTTGGCTGCCCACGACCACGATCTCGCGGCCGCCATCGTCCAGGTCCCCCACGTCAGCGGCCCAGCCTCGACCTTTTCCCAATCCCCGAAACTGGTAGCGCGGTTGATCCTCGCGGGCCTGCGCGACCAAGTCGGCGCGTGGCTCGGGCGCCCGCCCTACCGAACAGCAGCGATTGGCTACCCAGGGGACGTCGCGATGATGACCTCCGCGGGGGCCGCCGAGCTCGTCGAACGGATGGCCGGGGACAAGCGCGAGGAACTACTCGCCGAGAACGACGTCGCCGCCAGCATCGTGTTGCGGATCCCGCTCTACTCACCGGGACGCAAGGTCGCAAACATCACCGCACCGACCCTGGTGCAGCTAGCCAGACGTGACGACGTCACTCCCTACGCCAAAGCCAAGAAGATCGTGGCCCGCATCCCCCGCGGTGAAGTGCGCTCCTATGACTGCGCGCACTTCGAGCCGTACCTGGACCCGCACTTCGACGGGATCGTCACCGACCAGATCGACTTCCTCAAACGACACGTCGCACTGGTGTGACCCAACGCCGGGTCCGCGTCACCGCGCTCTGCCCCAGTGCCGAACCTTCAGCCGCGCAGAGTTTGGTGGGGGCTCTGGCCGTATTGCTCGCGGTAGTACACCGAGAACCGGCCGACATGATGGAAGCCCCAGCGGGTGGCGATTTGGGTGACGGTGTTCTTCAAATGGTTGCCAACTACGAGGTCTTGGTGGGCGTAGTGCAGCCTCACCCTCCGCAGGTATTCCGTTGGCGTGCAGTCGCGATGCTTGCGGAACATCACCTGCAACGCACGTGGGGTCACATAGATGTGGCGTGCAATGTCGTTGAGGGAAATATCGAGGTGGGCGTTGTCGTCGATAAAGGCGATGGCGCGCCGCAGCAGGATGGGCGTGGTGTCACGGCGGTCTTCGATCGTGGGTTCCAGCAGGGCGGTGCTGGGGAAGGTTGCCAGCAAGGTCGCGGCGAGAAGGTGCGTCACTGCGCCAACTAGCAGCGGGCTTCGCGCGGCGTCGGGATTATTCACCACATCCCCGACGATGTAGCCGATCGTGTCGGTCATCTGTTTGTTGGCCATCGGCGATACCGGCATGCAGCCGGTGAGTCGGACCGTCGCAGGGCTACCCGCTCGCGGTCCTGCCATAGCCACGGTATCCAGGAGGGTCCTGTCGAGGATGACCGTGTCGAAGTGGCCGTTTTGAATCTCGCCCCTCAACGGAGTGCTTTCCCGCCACGCGATGGCCGTCGCCGTCCCAGCGCAGCACACATCCACGTCGCCGCCAGGCGGCCGGTGAACGAAGGTGCCTGACCGAACGCGGGTCAAGACGAAGCCATCCATCGGTTCGCCTTCGTAGCTGAAGCTGTAGTTGTAGCGAAGCTCGTCGAAAGCCATCGAACCGAACGGCGAGCGTTTCAGCCAGGTGCGGGTAATGCGCTCTGGCTCAGCTCCGAAGTGCAGTCTCGTGTAGTTCGCACTGCGAATCTCCTCAGCTTCGCCGACGTCGGTGGTATCAAGCAACACAGGCATCTGAGCGCCCCCGTATCAGAACACGGCCAGTGGCGTCGCGTCTGTCCTGAACGACGGTCTCATTATCCATTAAACGCAGAGGGCCGATCAGGCCCTTCGTCCTGCGCATTTCCTGTGAGCTCGCAGGGACCTATTCTCACGCGATGATGCGGCTGGCGGCTGAGGCGGGGCTGCGACGCG
>NZ_JCALCF010000020.1:0-119652 GCF_059812185.1 Mycobacterium sp. NGS67 | reverse complement strand
GGCGGTGCGCTCGGCGGTGGACTCGGCGGTGGACTCGGCGGCCATTAAACCGTTTTGGCACAGTCTGTTCGGAGGCCGCCAGTGGTGCTGGTGGCCTGCGTTCATTGCCTACTTCCGCGACGTCGTCGAACTCCAACTCGACGGCGACACGTGGGACCGGTCGCAGGCGTACCAAGATGCGGAATCCGCCGGTTACTGGTGGCCTAACCGCGACTTCGTCATGGTGTGCGACACCCCCGCCGTGCTGCACGTCGAAGCCGCAGCTGGTGCGCACCGATTGCATTGCGAGAACGGGCCCGCGGTCGCGTGGGCTGACGGTTGGGGTTTGCACTACTGGCACGGCACGAAAGTCCCCCCCGATCTGATCGAAAAAGGTTGGGACGTCGAGCGGATCATGGCCGAACGCAACACCGAGATTCGGCGGTGCGCGATCGAGAAGATGGGCTGGGACCGCTACGTCCAGGCGGCCGGCCTGAAGCTGGCCGACGAGGCCGCGGACCCCGGTAATCCCGGCCAGCTGCTGCGCCTCTACGACGTTCCCCTCAGCGTCCTGGACTTGCCGGTGCGGGTATTGGTGGCGCACAACGCCACCCAGGAGCGCGACGGCAGCCGGCATACGTTCGGGCTGACCGTGCCGACTGACTGCCGCACGGCGGTGTCGGCGGCGGCGTGGACATTCGACCTCACCGAACGTGAGTACGCGGGACTGTCTCGCGCTACCTAGTTCACCCCAGTGAAAGGAATGAGGAAATGGCAACAACCACTCAGATGATCGAGGCGACCGGGGTCGCTGTGGTCACCGCAACCGATATCGCTGACGTCGACATCCCCGTGCTCGGCGGTGTCCAGCGTCAGGGCGACGTGATCGTGCTACCCCGTGTTGGCATCCTCGCCGCCACCCGGGTCTCGGACGCAGGAACTCCGGTGGTGCGCGGTGAATCGGGCGGCAACACCCACGCCATCTACGCCGCCGACGGCCCCGTGTTCTGCGACGTGACCGCCGGATCCGCGCGCGACTTGAAGGTCGCACTCCTGTCGGTTCCCGAGGGCTCCACGGCCTATCTCGGCCACCCGGAGCACGGCTACATGGGCATCGCGCCCGGCAACTACGAGATCCGCCGACAGCGGGAGATGGCCGAAGAAATGCGGATGGTCGCCGACTAGCAGCTGACCCAGGTGGGAGCGCGCACACCTGCGAAATCACGCGCACCACAACCAATTTAGACAAACCGCTGAAGTTCCGTTGTCCTCAAACGCCCAAATGAGAGTCACTTTAATGAAGCGCAACCGTCAACCCGGGCTGCTCCGCAAGATTTGGGGGCCGGAGGATTACGCCGAGTTTGAGCGGCACACCGCCGAGGCCATGGCGCTGACCAGAGCCGTCAACGACGCGAAGGCCATGCACCCGGCCACCCTGGCGAAACAGCTGGGCCACGACCGGCACGTCAACATTCCCGTGTCCCATCTGGATCACTCCGGCCGCGCACCGACCACCAAACCCTGTGAGGTTATTGACCTTTTCACGCGGAGCCCCGTGCGATGAACGCCGGCCACGGCAACGCGCACCGTCAACGCGCGATCGCTTCCCTGCTGACCCGCCACGCCCGCGTCAACGCCCCCGACGGCACCTGCGTCGGATGCCTGTGCGGTGCGCCGATGACCCGCTTCGATCACACCAAACACCTAGCCAAGCTGGTCGACGCGCTGGTGGAAGCCGCGCTGGACGTGGCGTTCGCCAACCACGCCAAAGGCCGCAGCGCATGACCGCTCCGGAAGTCTTGTGGGTCCAATCAGACGTCGCGCCGGACGGAACCTACGTGGTGGGTTTCCATCACGGCGACGACCGGGCCTGGATTCTGACCCGAGACCAGGCCATACAGCATGCAGTGGCCGTCTACGCCGAGGCTGAGCGCGCCGAACACGACGCCGCCACCGTGGAGCTGCTGCACACCACGCTGGGGATGCCGCTCGAAACTGCGGTCGCGTTCCTGGTCCAGGACATTCGCCCCGACCTCCCACCCGTCGACCAACCCGGCCCGTTCACGGTGGGCGCCGGCGTGTCCCGCAGCGGTGGTCTGCACGGCTTCCTGCGGCTGTTGCTCGACGGTGAAGCGTTCGGCCAGTGGACCATTGACGACGCACACCGCCATGCGGGAGGCGTGCTGCAAACGGTGGCCGCTGTCGATAACGATGCGACTCTCTACCGAACGCTGATCGGTGTCATCGGTCTCGACGAGGACCGCGCCCGCGCTGTCGTTGGCGACATCCGCAATCACCGCAGGCAGGCCGAAGTATGACGGTCCTTGAAATCCCCACCGCCGACGGCATTTACAGCGGCATCGACGACATCTCGTACCACGCCGATCCCGACAGCCTGTCGTCATCCGGCGCCCGGGCGCTCCTGCCGCCGTCGGCGCCGGCGATATTCCGCTACGAGCAGCAGAATCCCCCAATACCGAAACGGCAGTACGACTTCGGGCATCTGGCACACAGGCTGGTACTCGGCGAAGGCTCTCAAATAGCTGTTCTGGACCCAGCTGAACACGGGCGGAAGAAAGACGGCAACATCGCCGATAATCCGCGCGCCACCGCGACATGGAAGCAAGCCGAAGCTGAAGCGCGCGAGCGCGACCAGGTGCCGGTGCACATCGACGAGTTCCGCGCCGCCACCGCGATGGCCGATCAGGTCATGGCCCACCCCGCAGCCCGTGCCCTGTTCGAAGCTCCCGGTGCAGCCGAGCTGTCCGGTTACTGGCATGACCCCGAAACTGATGTCCGGCTGCGGTTCCGGCCCGACCGGCTGTGCGAACCCGGCGGTCGCATCATCGGCGTCGACTACAAGACGGCGGTCAGCGCCGACCCCGCGCACTTCGCCCGGGCCTGCGGCGAATACGGCTACCACCAGCAAGACGCCTGGTACCGCGCGGGACTGGTCGCCACCGAGGTCAGCGAAGACCCCGACTTCCTGTTTGTCGTCCAATCGAAGACAGCGCCATATCTGGTTTCGGTCAACAGGATTCGATCCCATCACGTCGTCCTCGGGGCGCGCCGGAACCGGGCCGCGATCGACCTCTACGCCAAATGCGTCGCCACGGACAACTGGCCAGGCTACGGCGACCACATCCACTCCATCGAACTCCCGTCTTACGCCGCCTACCGACAAGAAGAGGAACTCAACCGATGACTGCCGCAGTCCAGCGATACCAGCCCGCAGCACAGGCAAACCGCGCTCCTGTGAGTCAGGCGACGACAATCGAACAGTCCCGCGCGATCGCCGACGTACAGGCCGCCGTCACCGTCGCCCAGAACTGTCCGCGCGACATGGTCGAAGCCGAACGTGAGATGGAATACGTGTGCGGTCGGCTCAGCGTCGCCGAGCAAGCGTTCTACCGCGTCCAGAATCGCGGCACCGGCCCGTCAGTGCACCTGATGCGCGAGCTTGCCCGGATCTGGGGAAACATCGACTACGGCGTCAAAGAGCTGTCGCGCGACGACAACAAAGGCGAGTCCGAGGTGCTCGCGACGTGCTGGGACATGCAGAAGAACACCCGCTCGTCGCGAACGTTCATCGTGCCGCACGCCCGCATGGCCCAAGGCTCCCGACGACAGCTCGAAGACCTGCAAGACATCTACCTGAACAACCAAAACATCGGTGCCCGCGCCGTCCGCGAATGCATCGAAACCGTTCTCCCGAAATGGTTTACCGAACGCGCTCAGGAAGTGTGCAGAGCCACGCTGGCCAACGGCGAGGGTGAACCGCTCACCGAGCGAATCCAGAAGATGGTCGATTGGTTCCGCGATCGGCTCGGGGTGAGTCAGCAGCAGCTGGAGGTGAACGTCGGCCGCAAGCGGGGACAGTGGACCGCCGACGACGTCGCACAGCTGAAAATCACGAGCAAGTCGATCGTCGCAGGGGAGATCGGCCGCGACGAAGTGTTCCCGCCGATCGCCGCCGAGACCGTCGACAGCCTCGCCTGCAACGAAGACGCTGACGCGCCGCCCGCAGCGAGCAAGCTCAAGGGCAAGATCAAGAGCGCTGGCGGCCAGCCGTCGAAGGATGCCCCGGCCGCGAAGTCGCCGGATGACGGTAAACCCAAGGGCTACACCAGCCGCGTCGAGGCGGCGTTGGCGAAGGCTCAGGCCGCCGCTGCCGCCGGCGGGGAGTCCCAGCAGGACGAGAACACCACGCCGCCTGCTGCTCCCGAGCCCCCTGCCGCGCCTGAGCCGGAACCCGAGCCGGTCTCGGACGACGACAAGCCGCCCCTTGGTGACCGCTTCTACCGGGAACCAGAACCGGAGCCGAGCGAGGACCCCAGCGAGCCGGAACCCACGGGCGACGACCAGCCACCGCCGCCGCTGGACATGGGCGACGACCCGAGTGCGGCCTCACCGCCGAAGCCGGACCCGGTAAGCGACGACCGACCGGCCACCAAAGAGCAGCTGCAAGACCTCACGCAGTTGATCGCTGCGGCCGGATTCCAGCCCACCGACGAAGGCCGAACCCAGTGGTTCGCGTTCGTGTCGCAGACAGTGGGCCGCGACGTGACTGCCAACAACCAACTGACCCGCGACGAAATCGGCCTCGTCAGCAAGGAACTCGTGATGCCGGCGCCGTCCGCGCGCGACAGCCAACCATGACCACCACCGATCCGCAGGGATTCGACTACGACACGGGGCTTTTCGACGTGCCGGACAGCGCCCGCACCGTTCCGGAACCCAAAGAGAAGCTGTCACGCACAGCCCAGCAGCACCGCAAGGTGGCGCGCCGTATCGGTTCCGGGGTCCACCCGCTGGGCCACCCCATTTACCTGCATCCGGACGCACCGCGCGATCTGGACTACCAGGAAGCGAAGCGCTCCAAGTCGGACGGGCCGCGCTGCGGCAGCTGCCGATTCCGGGAGATCCATGGATGGCCAAAATGCATGCTCCCCACCGTCATAGGGGGCCGCACCGTCTTTCCCCGCAACACCGGCAGTGAAACCAGCGACGTGGCCGCCTGGTGGCCCGCGTGCACCGATTGGCAGGCGGGCTGATGGGAAAGGATGAGCGCCTGTACGGGAAGTTCACGCTGGATTTTCCGGAACACGAGAAGATCGCACCGCTGTCCGACGCGGCGTTCCGGTGCTTGGTGGAGGCCACATTGTGGTCCCGGAAAATGCAGACTGACGGGTTGCTAGGTCGTCGCTTAGCACTTGCTAAGTGGTCGCCAGAAGTATTGGGCGAATTGTGCACCAACGACGCCGAGAAACCGTCCTTGATTGAGTCCGAATCGGGTTGGGTTATACGCGATTTCGCGGAGCATCAAGACACAAAGGCGGAGATTGAGGCGCGCCGTGAGCGGGCTAAAGCCGCAGGTCAACTGGGTGGTTTAGCGAAAGCTAAGCGACCCGCTAAGCGACCCGCTAAGCGAATGGCTAGCGGGTCGCTTAGCAAATCTCTAGCAGAGACAGAGACAGAGACAGAGACACATAGTTCTTTGGTTACTTCTGGTGGGGGGGTTACGTCCCGTAACGCGCACGCGCGCAACGGCGCTGACGCGCCGCCCCCCCAAGAAATGAAAATCTCACCGACAACCGGGGATTCACCGAAAACCGCAAACGATCCGCCTGCTGCATGTCGCAAACACCCTGGCGGGTGGAACCACGACGAAAACTGCGTAGCCTGTGGGCGCTTGCGAAAGCACGCCGAGGAGCAAGGGGCCGCCGAGGCCGAGATGGAGCGGCAGCGGCCGCGGCAGCGCGACGAATGGGAGCGCGGCATCCACCGCTGCCCCATCCCCTGCCCGGACAGCGGCATGATCTTCCGCCCCGGACCCGACCCCGACGACCCCAGGCGCGACTCGCTGTACGTCCGCTGCCCCCACGACAGACGCGCACTGGACTTGTTGCTGCACGAACACCAGCTGACGGTGGGAGGTGGCCAGTGACCGACGAGCCCGACTTTCCCGCCGGCGAAATCATCGCGGGACCAGACATCGCCCCGTATCCGCGGGAGTGGACCGCCGAGCAGCGGGTGAGCGCCTACTGGTGGGCGCTGGCCAACCGCTGGACCGTGGAAGCCAACCCCCGCGCCGACGACGAGGGCGCATCGGGCTGGTACCGGGTCGCTGCGGCCATGAACCGCGATCAGCGCCGGCTACGCCCACCGGAACTGGGCGGCGCCCCAGCGTCCCGGCCCGACGACGAGCAGCCGCCCGACCCCAGCGAGCCCCGCTACCCCAACCCCGCGGAATACCAGGACACCGACCTGGTTGCCGCCAACCCGATGGAGACCTGGTGATCACGAGCAACGAACCCGACATGCGTGAGATGACGCCCGGGCAGTGCCTACAGCTGGTCGACGCTCTCAGCATCCGCAGACGACTGGGCCGCAAATTGTGGCTCCCACCAACCCAATGCGGGGAATGCTGGGTGCTGGACAGCAAGGATGGCCGTCGAATCATGGTCGGCTACTGGCCTTTTGAGGACCAGCCGTGGATTCACGCCAGCATCTCCCGTTACGACCCCAACGACCTACCGTCCTATGACGACCTGAAGGAAATGCACGCAGCCGTGTTCCAGGACGGCCACGCCTACCAGTGCTTTGTCCCGCCGTCGCAACACATCAGCATCCGAAACAACGTCCTGCACCTGTGGGGGCGCGCTGACGGACAACCTCACCTGCCGAGCTTCGGAAGGTTCGGGACCATATGAGCGACGACGCTATCCGGGCCGCGCATGAACGCGAGCTGGACGAACTGGACGACGCCCTGGTGGCCGACGACCACTGGGGGCGCAACGGCATCGGCGAAGTCCTGTGGATCACCGAACGAAACCGAGTGCTGCACACACGATTCGAGTAACAGCCGCCCCAGAACAGGAAGGATCAATCATGCGAGGAACCACGCTGAACGTCGGTGTCCAGTTGGTCACCGAGGAATGCTGCTCCTGCGGCGTCCTATTCGCGTTTCCGGTAACACTCCGGCAGAAACTGCTGGATAACCACGATCGAAAGTTCTACTGCCCCAACGGACACGAGCAGTGGTACATCGGCAAGACGGACGCCGAGAAACAGCGCGAGCGCGCCGAGCGCCTACAACGGCAGCTGGCTAACCGCGACGAGGACCTGCGGAGTGCGTACGCGTCGAACCGGGCCATGCGCGGCCAGGTCACCAAGCTGAAAAAGCGGGTGGCCAACGGGGTTTGCCCGTGCTGCAACCGCAGCTTCGTCAACCTTCAGCGACACATGGCTGGTCAGCACCCGGAATTCGACCCCGCCAAGTCCACCCAGGAAACGCGGTGACCTCGGTGGCGGCGGAGAAACGCAATCGGCACGGGTCGGAGATCCGGCAGCGGACTGTCATGCAGGCAGTACGGCTGCTGCCGGAGGAAAAGCGGGCGCTGGATATCGCCGCCAAGTCCGCCGGTGTCAGCCCCTGTCAATTCATGCGAGACGCCGCGCTGAACAAAGCCTGGGAGAGCGGCAAATGACTGGCCTGGCAGAGTTTTTCGTGCCAGGCGTGCCCAGGCCCCAAGGCTCGAAAGACCATGTGGGCGGCGGCCGGCTGGTCGAAAGCTCGAAGGGGCTGCGCGAGTGGCGCTGGCGGGTCGGGCTGGCCGCGAATCAGGCCCGCCACGGTGCGGCGCTGCACGCCGGCGCTGTCCGCGCCACGCTGGTGTTCGTCATGCCACGCCCGAAAGGCCTGCGCTCCGACACACCGACACCGCCCATGGTCCAGCCGCCGGACGTCGACAAACTTGCCCGCGGCGTCCTCGACGCGCTGACCGGGACCCTGATCGTGGACGACGCGCTGGTCACCAGCCTGGGCGACACCCACAAGCGTTACGCCGAGCCGACCGAGCCACCCGGCGTGCACATCACCGTGGAGGCGCTGTGATCGTTGCTGCGCTCGCCGTCACTGGGGCCAGCGCTACTCAGAGAGGGCGACGACCGTGACTGACGACATGCACGGGCCGTCCCCGTGGGGGCCGCTGCTGGCGTGGATGACCCTGACAGCCGTGATGGTCGGCGCGCTCGGCGTGGCCTGGTGGCTGCTGTGGGGCCGGGCATGAGCGCCCCACCGACCAAAGTCCAGGCGTTCGAAACCGACGTCGCCGCCCTGCTGCGCGCCCGCAACCCGCTGCTGCTGGTGGTGACCGCCGAGGAATCCCGCGCCGAACAGAACCTGTTCAACGCGATCGGCCGCGCCGGATACGTCGCCCACACCTGGGACATGGCCGCCGGCGTCCAGGCGATGGACGGCACCCCCGAACCCGACATCGCCGGCCCCGGCGATCCGGACGCGATCCTGGACGCGATCCGTGATCGCGCCGGCAGCCGCGACGTGTGGATTCTGCGGGACTACCCCGAGTGGTACACGGGCGGCGGCGCCGGCGCGATCACGCTGCGACGCCTGCGTAACCTGGCCCGCCCCGACGCGCTGCCCGCGAAGAACCGCGACGACGCCCAGGCGATCATCGTGCTGACGCCCACGGTGGCCGTGCCGCCTCAGCTGACTAACCACACCACCGTGCTCGAGTTCCCCCTGCCGGAGCGCGCCGAGATCGCCGAGCTGCTCGACGCCGCGGTGGAGTCGGCTGTCCAGGGGATGCTGGCCAATTCGAAGAACACGCTGAACTATCAGCAGCTGGTGGACCGTATCCGCGACAGCTCCCGCGAAGCCGCGATCGACGCCGCCGTCGGCCTGTCGGGTGAGGAAGCTCAAGCGACGTTCGCGAAATCGCTGGTGCAGCACCGCAAACTGCACCCGCCGACGATCGCGGCGGAAAAGAAACGCATCATCGCCCGCGACGGCCTGCTGGAGTGGATCGACCCGCCCGCCGGCGGCCTGGCCAACGTCGGCGGCCTCGACGAATTCAAAGCCCACGTGATGGCCTCAGCCATGGCCTACTCCCCTGAGGCCCGCGCCTACGGCCTGCCCACACCGAAAGGTGTGTTCCTGATGGGCATTTCGGGGTGCGGCAAATCGGAGCTGGCCAAAGCCATCCCGGGCGAGCTGGGTATGCCGCTGATCCGCATGGATCTGGGCGCGCTGAAGTCGAAGTTCGTCGGGGACAGCGAAGGAAACCTGCGCAAAGCGCTGGCCACCATCGACGCGATCGGCCGCTGCGAAGTGTGGCTCGACGAGGTCGAGAAAGCGATGCAGGGCGCCACATCCGGCTCCGCAGACGGCGGAGTCAGCGCCGACGCTTTGGGCGCGATCCTGACGTGGATGCAGGAACGCTCCGGGGAGGCCTACGTGGTGGCCACCGCCAACGACGTGACCGCGCTGCCGCCGGAGCTGATGCGCAAGGGCCGTTTCGACGAGACGTTCTGGGTGGACCTGCCGACCGCTCCGGAACGCGCCGCGATCGTCGCCGCGACCCTGCCGAAATACCCGCGCGCCGACGGGACGCCTCGCACGGCCGAAAGCCTGGGGATCGACCTGGACACGGTAGCGGAAGCCACCGACACCTTCACCGGCGCCGAGGTCGCCAGCCTGATCCCCGACGCGCTGAAAGCCGCGTTCGCCGACGGGCAACGCGAACCCACCACCGAGGACCTGGTGCTGGCCGCGAAACGGATCGTGCCGATGGCCACCACCCAGGAACGCAAGATCACCGCCCTGCGCTCCGAGTGGGCGTCGCGCACCCGGCCAGCCAGCAGCGCAGCACCAGCCAAACGCGCCGCCACCAAGGCACGCCGCCAAATCGACATCGACAACTGAATAACGCAGCAACGCAGGGAGATACGCCCATGACAACGACCACCGAACCCATCGAAGCCCGCACGCTGCGGCCCGGCCTGCTGGTCAGCCTGCGCACCAACATCGCCGGCGGCGTCAAATATCACCGGGTCGACCTGGAAACCGAGCAGCTCGACGACGAGGGGCAAGCGCGGTCCCGCTGGGAAACGACCCGGGTGGTCATCGACCCCGACGAGCACGCCGCCGCCGTCAAGGTCCGCGGCAAAGTCCGCGCGCTCGTGACCGGGGTGTGCGCCCAATCGGACTTCGGGCTGCTGTGCCCCAACAGCCGCCAGGGCGACCTGCGGGCGCGTATCCAGGAGGCTCGCGCGCTGGCCACCCAGTTCAACAATGGCGCCGCCACCACCCGGATCAACGTGCGCGTCGTGGCCGGCACGATCGCCCAGGACGATGTGGAAGCTGTGCGCGCCATCTCCGGGGAGCTGCGCGACCTGATGGCCACCATGGAAACCGGGCTGGCCAACATGGACGTAAAAGCGGTCCGTGAGGCCGCGAAGAAAGCCAAGTCCGTGGGCCAGATGTTAAGCGCGGACGCGAAACTGCGCCTCGACGAGGCGATCAGCGCGGCCCGGGCCGCGGCAACCAAGGTCGTCAAGGCCGGTGAGCAGGCCGCCGTGGAAATCGACCAGGACACCCTGGCCGCCCTCAAAGCAGCCCGCACCAGCTTCCTGGACCTCGACCTGGACGACACCAGCGACGCCGACGATGCGCCCGCACAGCCCAGCGCCACCCCAGCCCGCGCCGTGGACTTCGACATGTGGAACGACGAACTGGACCAGGCCGATCCGCCGGCCGCGGCACCGGCTCAGGCAGCACCGGCCCCTCTCGACATGGAGCTGGACACCAACGACACCGCCGCTGGGGAGTGACTCGTGGTCGACGACATCATCCGCCGCCAGCGAGTCGCGGCGTTGACGGGCAAACCGCTCAACAACTACCCCTGCCCGAAGGGATGCTACTTCTGCCAAACGCCTGCCGCCCACAAACTGCCGTGCTGCCACGGGGGCTTATGTAAAGGGCAGGGAGACACACCAGAAGCCCGCGCCGCCAAGGCCTTAGCCGAGGCCGTGGAGAAGCGGATCGCCGAACGCGCAGTGCGGGTCGGCATGGACCGCACCGGCAAGGTGACGCTGGACGGGCTGACAGCCGAAGAGCTGCGCTACGGCCAGGAAAACCTGGTGGTGTACCTGGCCGAGTACGGCACCGCCGCCACCAAAGCCGAAATCGCCCGCGTCCAACAACTGGCCAGCCGCGCAACCACCACCAGCCGGACAACTCGAGTAATTGGACGCTGAAATGCCCGCCATGGTCTGCAAGAACTGCGGTGAGTCAATCACCCTCGTGAACTACGCACTCGGACCGCAGTGGATGCACAACCCACCCGGCTACACCAGCATGAAAACAGCTGGCAGCGCGTACAACGTGTTCCGATACTGCCGGAAGTCGGCGGGAGAAGGTCAACGCCGAGGAACGTGCGCAACTGAACGCCGATCTGGCCGACCTGGCGCGCAAACGTAGGAGTGCATCGCGGTGACTGATTGCCAAAGCTGCACGCGCCCAACAGATCTGTTCCTCTGCCGAGAATGCACTGAACAACTCACCAACATGCTCGACCAACTACCCTGGCTCCTCGACGAACTCGACGCCCGAATCCAACGCCTCGACCGCACCAGCACCGGCACCATCGGCCGCCAACGCCGACCCGACGAACTCAACGTCATGGACTTCGACGCCGCCGAAACCGCCCGAACAGTCGATAAAGCACTGCGAGAACTCGCCGCAACCATCAACGGCCCCGGCCCAATCCGCCTACAGTGCACCGTCACCCACGACTTCATCGGCCCACTCCGACCCGCCTGGCGCCGACTCCCACACGGCTACAAACCAACCATCATCGAACTCATCGACTGGCTCACCCGCCGCCTCAACATGATCGCCCGACACCCCAAAGCCGGCCACGTCTACCGCGAACTGAAACGCCTCGTCGGCCCCGGCCAACAAGGCGGACAACTCGTCCGCGCCATCAACCCCACCGAACACCACCTCGTCGGCCCCTGCCCCACCATCACCGGCCGCGACCACCAAGGCCACCCCCGCCAATGCGGACACATCCTCTTCGCCGACACCTACGACCGCACCGTCACCTGCCCCACATGCCAACAAGACATCGACGTCGAAACCACACGCCGCCAAGCCGCAGCAGACCGAGACCTCCACACCCGACAATCCCTCATCGACGTCCTCACCAACATCGACGAGCCCACCACCGACGGCCAACTCACCCGCTGGATCACAGCCCGCCGACTCCGACCCGCCGGCTGGATCCACGACGGAACCATCACCGAATACCGCATCCACCCCACAGCCGAACCCGTCTACAGCCTCGACCGAGCACGGCGGCTACGACGACGAGACCACGATCTGTTAGCACGCGGGAGGGCACGCGCATAACACCGAATCCGGTTTCTGACGCGCTGACCTGCTATCCTTCGGTTTCAGGTGGGGAGAAGTGCGCCCACGACCTGGAATCCTCCCGTGCCTAGCGCCCCGCCCCGGGCCTGCACCCGCTGCCACCAACCCGTCCCACGCGGCCACCGCTGCCCCTGCCGGCCAGCCTGGGAAGGCAGCACCCACATCGGCGGCAAGACCGACAGGCGAATGCGCCGCAGCATGGACGCCTACCGCGCCACCCACCCCTACTGCGAGCACCCCGAATGTCGGGTCCTGATGCGTCTGATGCACCAGGTCGACCACATCGTCCCCCTCGCCGAAGGCGGCGACCGATATGACTGGGCCAACTACCAGTCCCTGTGCAAGACACACCACGACCAGAAGACCACCGCCGACGCATTGCGTGGCAAGACGAGAGCGAGGTGACCGCGATGACCAACCCCGCCGCCGCCCCTGTCTCCCGCCGCCCCTGTCCAGGCGCGTGCTCGGTGGGCTCGGGCGGTCCTGGGGTCGGTGTCAGCGTCTGTCCGGGGTCGGGTTCAGGGTCGGGTTCGGCGGGTCGGGGTCGCGTCGCCAGCAAACCCAGCAAACTTCGGTGCCCCACGGCCCGGGCTGCAGCAAACTTCCGGCCCCGTCCAGCAAACTCCGCGGGCGGGCCAGCAAAGTGTGAGCCTCCTCACCTGCGCGGACGCGGTCCTGACCAGCACAAACGCCACCCCGCTCCTGCAAACCCGAATCGGGGCCTGACCAGGGGGGATGCAATCGCAGCAAACTTCCAGCCTGGCCCGCGCCCCGGTGCTGCGGCTGATTTTTGCACAAAAACGCTGGTAGGGGGGGCATTTTGCCTGATGGGTGGCCTCCTGCAGCAAACTTCGCCCCCGCTGCAGTTAATTCGGGCACCCCGCCAGCAAACATGCCCCCATCGCCAGCAAACATGCCCCCATCGCCAGCAAACATCGGCGGCGAACGGTGGGTAGACCACCGCAGCCAGCAAACTTGCTGCTGCTGAACGGGAGAAGTCAGGGGAAAGACTCGGCCGGTCGTCCAGTGGCTCCGCCGCCGGCGTTCAAGCGGTTGGCGCCGAACCCGCCGAGCTGGTTGTCGCGTGAGGCGAAGGCCGAGTGGAAGCGCATCGTGCCTGGTCTGACGCGTTTGGACCTGATCAAGCCGGAGGATCGGGCCACGCTGACGGCGTACTGCGAGGTGTGGTCGCGGTGGGTGGAGGCGACGCGCGACATCGCGGCGAACGGCCTGGTGGTGCGGAACACGTCGGTGAAGAAGGACGGCACCGAGTCGGTCTGGTTCACGAAGAACCCGGCGGTGGCGGTGGCGGAGCAGGCGGAGACCCGGCTGCGCCAGTATGCGAATGACTTCGGGTTGTCGCCGGCCGGTGAGCGGCACATCTCGAAGCAGCAGGACGGCGATCGTGACGACGAGGCGAACCCGTTCGCGGGTGCTGTCGGCGACTGAGTTCGACGAAGCCTGGGCTGCCGCTGATCTCGATGAGCTGAAGCTCAGCCAGGAGGTGGCCTGGTATTTGCGGGATCGCGGGTATCGGCCGCCCGACTGTCCGCCGCTGATCAAGACACCTGAACCAAGAGGGGTTCCGGGTGCTCGGTTCGATCCGGTGCGGGTCGACAAGGTGATCGCGGCGTTCCGGCAGCTACGGCACACAAAGGGCCGGTTCGCCGGCCAGCGGTTCGATCCGGATGTGTGGCAGATCGCGTATGTGATCGGCCCGATCTTCGGGTGGGTGCACCGGTCGGTTGACTCGGGCAACTGGGTGCGGATCATTACCAACGCCTACGTCGACATACCGAGGAAGAACGGGAAAACTTCGCTAGCTGCGGGGATCGGCATCTATTTGACGGCGGCCGATGGCGAGCAGGGCGCGCAGGTGGTCGCGGCGGCCACGACGAAAGAGCAGGCCGGGTTCGTGTTCGAGCCAATCCGGCAGATCGTGAACAAGTCGCCGGGCCTCAAGCGGCACCTACGCCCTCTGAAGCACCGCATCACTCACGCGGCCAGCGGGAGTTACTTCCAGCCGATCGCCAACGCGGGCGATGCACAGCACGGCGCGGACCTTCACGGCGCGATCATCGACGAGCTGCACCTGCACAAGACGATGGACCTGATCGAGGCGCTGGAGACCGGCACCGGTTCCCGCGAGCAGCCACTGATCGCGGCCATCACGACCGCGGACGCCGGCCGCCGGCACACGCCGTATGACGAGAAGCGGTCGTTGATTGAGAAGCTCGCCAGGGGTGTGCTGAAGCGGCCGACAACGTACGGCGTGGTGTTCGCGGCGGTGAAACCTGAGTACCACGACGGGAAACTCGTGAAAGGCGATGACCCGTTCGCGGAATCCACGTGGAAGAAGGCGAGTCCCGGGTACGGGATCTCGCCGACGAAGCGGTACATGGTTGAGGCCGCGGAGAAGGCGAAGGACTCTCCGTCCGAGCTGGCGCGGTTCCTGCGGCTGCACTTGGGGATCCGCACGAAGCAGGAGACCCGCTATCTCGACGTCGACCAGTGGGACATGAACGCCTCGATGGTCGATCGGTCGCGGTTGAAGGGCCGCGAATGCTGGGGCGGCCTGGACCTGGGGTCGACGTCGGACCTGTGCGCGTTGGCGTGGGTGTTCCCGGCTGATGACGGCGCGTTCGATGTGCTGTTGCGGTGCTGGGCGCCGGAGGACTCTATCGAGAATCTGGATGCGCGGACGGCGGATGCGGCGTCGGTGTGGGTGCGGCAGGGCTGGTTGACGACGACACCGGGGGATGTCACCGATTATGACTTCATCAAGGCGCAGATCGGGCGGGACCGCGACGAGTTCCTGGTGCAGGAGATCGCCTACGACCGGTGGAACGCGACCCAGATCGTCAACGACCTGACGACCGACGGTGCGCCGATGCTCACGTTCGGCCAGGGGTTCGCGTCGATGTCGGCGCCGACGAAGGATCTGCAGCGGTTGATCAAGGTGGGTGCGCGCGCCGACGAGCGCGGGGCGCCGGTGAAACCGATGATCCGGCATGGCGGCAATCCGCTGTTGCGGTGGATGGTGGACAACTTCGCGGTGGCGATGGACCCGGCGGGAAATGTGAAGCCGGACAAGAAGAACGCCGGCGACAAGATCGATGGTGTGGTGGCGCTGATCATGGCGCTGGCGCGGGTGACGGCGGCGAAGGAGACGGAGACGCACAGTGCATACGAGAACAGCGATTTCATCGCGTTGTGAGGTTGGCTGGTGGGCTTAGCCTCCTGGCTGGGCTTCAGCCCAAGCTCTCCGGCACCGGTTGCCAGTGTGCCGGTCCGCCCGGTGTACGAGCTGATCCCGGAAGGCATGTCGCTCGACGAGTACCTCAAGAGCGTGCTGCGCCAACCGGTGGAGAAGCTGTGGCGCGAGCAGCCGCACCTGCGGACGGTGGTCGGGTTCGTCTCCCGCAACATCGCGCACCTCGGTCTGCACGCGTTCGAACGTGACGAGCAGGACGGCCGTAACCGGATCCGCTCCGGGCCGCTGTTCGACCTGTTGGATGAACCCAACGGCGACATGACGCAGTTCGACTTGATCGAGGCCACCGTCGCGTCGCGCATGCTGTACGACGAAACCTACTGGTACGTGGGCCGGGATTTGGCGGCGCCTTCCGGATGGGTGATTCGGCATATCCCGACGTCGTGGGTGATCGGCGTGGTTGGTGCTGCGGCGTTCGGTGTGGCGGGATACAAGGTGGCGATACCGGGGGCGGGCGGTCGATGGGTCGAGATCCCCGCCGACGACATGATCGTGTTCCGCGGGTGGAATCCCGTCAACCCGATATCCGGTGTTTCCCCGGTGCACGCGCTGAAAGCCATTCTTGCTGAGCAGGTACACGCCCAGGTGTTCCGCGATCAGATGTGGAAGCGCGGCGGCCGCGTCGGGAATTACCTGACCCGCCCCGTCGGAGCGCCCGACTGGGGCAAGACCTCCGCGCCGGACCAGCCAAGCGCGCGTAGCAGATTCGTCGAACAGTGGCAGGAGAAGTTCTCCGGCGACACCGGCTCCAACGCCGGCGGCACCCCGCTACTCGAGGACGGCATGGAACTCAAGACGACGCGGTTCTCGGCGAAGGACGAACAGTTCATCGAGGCATCGAAGTTGTCGTTGGAGACGTGCGCGCAGGTGTACTTCATCAACCCGACAATGGTCGGGATCCTCGACAACGCGAATTACTCCAACGTCCGCGAATTCCGCAAGGCGTTGTACGGGGACAACCTTGGCCCCGAGATCGAGCGCGTGACTCAGCGGATCAACAAGAAACTGGTCCCGAAGCTGGCCGACCGCAGCCGCGTGTACGTCGAGTTCAACCTGCAGACGAAGCTCGCCGGCTCGTTCGAAGAGCAGGGCGCGTTGCTGCAGACCGCGATCGGCGGCCCGTACATGACCCGCAATGAGGGCCGATCGCGGCTGAACATGCCGCGCATCGACGGCGGCGACGAGTTGATCGTCCCGCTGAACGTGACGGCTAACGGCGACCACGATCCGATTCCGGCCGCGGCGCCCGACGACCAGACAGCGGACAGCGCGGCCGGTGACGCGGCGCAGCAGGCCGGTAAAACTGCTCTGCTCAACGGGTTTCAGGTGTACGTGTGACCATCACGGTCGTTGTCGGGCCGCCTTGCGCGGGGAAGTCGACGTTCGTCACAGAGAACGCCGAGTCCGGCGATGTCATCGTCGACTTCGACAAGATCGCGGCCGCGCTGGGCTCCGGTGACCCCCACGAAGCACCGGCGGACATCAAACGTGTCGCGATGGCAGCGCGATCCGAAGCGATCCGGGAAGTGCTCGACAGCGATCTGGCTGTCGATGCATGGCTGATCCACACCCAGCCGAAGTCGCAGTGGATGGACCTGTACCTCGGCGCCGGCGCGGTTATTCACCTCGTCGACCCAGGCAAAGAGGTGTGCTTGGAGCGCGCCAAGAGCGACGAGCGGCCGGAGTGGACGGCCGCGGCTATTGAGGACTGGTACGCCAACGCGTCAACCGATGAAGAAAAGGCGCACGGCCGATCGAGGAGAAAATCAATGTCTGCTGCAACGGCTACCTTCGCAGCGCGGAAAGATCGAGCTGACCGCGACCATGCGGGCGCCGCCGTCAAGTCGGTCACGGTGAAATTCAAGACGACTGGCCTCGCCGAAGGCGAGTTCGTCGGCTACGCATCGGTATTCGGCAACAAAGATTCGTACGGCGACGTCGTGCTCAAGGGCGCGTTCGCGAACACGCTGGCCGAATGGGAGCGCAAAGGTGTGCCGATTCCGCTGCTCTGGGGCCACAACACCGCCGACCCCGACTTCAACCTCGGGGAGATCGTCACCGCCGAGGAGGACGATCACGGCCTGAAGGTGCACGGCCGCCTGGACATGGAGTCGCCGAAGGCGTCGCAAACCTACCGCCTGCTGAAATCCGGTCGCGTCAACCAGATGTCGTTCGCCTACTCGATCGTTGACGGCGCGTACGTCGAGCCGATCGGTGACGACGGGGCGACTTCGTGGCGCGACGCCTACTACGAGCTACGCGAACTCGACCTGTTCGAGGTGTCCATTGTGCCGATCGGCGCCAACCAGGAGACCGAGATCCTCGCGGTCAAATCCGTGGTCGGGTCGCTGGCCGCGAAGGCCGGCAAGACACTGTCGGCGAAGAACGAGGACGGGATACGCGGCGCGCTGGCGCAAGCCGAGGAGATCGTTTCCTCACTGAAAAGTGTGCTGCCGGATGACAGTTCGGCAGACGAAGAAGACCAGGACAAGACCAGCGGTAAGGAACCGCCGCCCGGGGTGACCGAGACCAAGTCTCCGTCGCCGTCGGTCACGGCCACGCCAAGCCCGTCCGTCTACCAGGCACTCATTCATTCCATCTAGAGGGAAAACGGAGATATCACATGAATCCCAAGGAAGAACTCGAGTCGCTGAGGAAGGCGACTCTCGAAATCGCGACGAAGGCCAAGTCCGAGAACCGCGATTTCACTGCGGAGGAGCAGACCGACATCGACGCCAAGTTGGCGCGGATGGAGGAACTCAAGGGCATCATCGCGGCCAGCGTGAAATCCGCAGCTACTTTCGCTGCGCTCGATGCGATGGCGTCCGAGGCCGACCACAACGGCCAACGCGGTGGCGACAGTGAACAGCGGGCGAAGTCGCTCGGTGAGCACTTCATCAAGCACGCGCACGGCCGGATGCTGGACGTCAAAGGCCAGTCCGGTGTGACGATCGCCGCGCCC
This sequence comes from Mycobacterium sp. NGS67, assembly GCF_059812185.1. NCBI lineage: Bacteria > Bacillati > Actinomycetota > Actinomycetes > Mycobacteriales > Mycobacteriaceae > Mycobacterium > Mycobacterium sp. NGS67. Next base: position 101,199 of record NZ_JCALCF010000020.1, on the reverse strand, counting down.
GAATTCGCCGTGAAGGCCAACTCCGACAGCCACGTCGTCGGCGGTTGGACCGAAGGCGTGCCGTTCCTGACCGACTTCGACCGGACCATCGTCCAGTCGTTGCGGATCCGGCTCACCGTCGCTGACCTGCTCGGTCAGGGCACCGTCTCGGGCAACGCCATCTCGTACCTCGTCGAGGGCGCGATGGAAGGCAACTTCACGACCGTCGCCGAAGGTGGCGCCAAGCCGCAGATCCACTTCGTCAACCCGACGCAGGTGACCGACGCTCTGAAGAAGATCGCCGGATTCATCAAGCTGACCGACGAGTTCCTCGAGGACGCCGAGTTCCTCAAGTCGGAGATCGACAACCGGCTGATCTATCAGCTCGGTTACTTCGAGGAGCAGCAGCTGCTGAACGGCAACGGCACCGGGCAGAACGTCCTGGGCCTGCTCAACCGTTCCGGCATCCAGACCGAGACGTCGGCGTCCTTCGCGACCACGCCCGCCGACTGGGAGAAGGCGATCTTCCGCGCCTCGACCAAAGTCGAGGTCAACTCGGGATTCCCGGCGGACGGGGTGATCATCCACCCGACCGACTACCAGACGTTCCGGCTGCGCACCGACGCCAACAACCAGTACTACGGCGGCGGGTTCTTCACGGGGCCCTACGGCGTCGGCGGCGTCATCGACAAGCCGCCGCTGTGGGGTCTGCGTACCGTCGTCACCCCGGCGATCGCGCAGGGCACGGTCGCGGTCGGCGCGTTCAAGTCCGTCGCGACGGTGTACCGCAAGGGCGGTGTCCGCGTCGAGTCGGCCACGCAGCACGCCTCGGACTTCACCAGCAACCTGGTGACTATCCGGGCCGAGGAGCGCGTCGCGCTCGCACTCCGCGTGCCGCTCGGCGTCTGCAAAGTCACCCTCACCGCGTAAGGAGCGTTGACCATGAAGGAATACACCATCACCCCGCCGGACGGCATGGAGACCACCGTTCTCCTGTCCGATGAGGACGCCAAGGCCCGCGGCCTGACCGGCGGCAAGGCGGCCAAGCCGGCGGACAAGCAGGCCGCGCCTGCGAACAAGTCGGCTTCGGCGCCTCAGAAGGCCGATGGCTGAACCGACGCCGGAAGACGTCGCGCGGTACACCTCGGGCCGGCTGGCGGCAGACAACGCGGAGACGCAGCGTCTGTTGGCGGCCGGCCTGGGGGCCGCGCGGCGTTTCTGCGGCTGGCACGTCACCGGTGTCCGCGAGGGCGACGAGGTGAAGCTCGACGGTCCCGGCTCGGTGCTGCTGGTGTTGCCGACGCTGCGGCTGGTCAAATTGACCGCGGTGGCCGAGAACGGCGTCACGCTCGACGTGGCCACCGATGTGCATGTGTCGGCGCGCGGCCTGGTGCGCAAGCGGTCCGGCGCCCGCTGGTCACACCTGTACGGATCGATCACGGTGACGATGAATCACGGGTTCGACCAGGCGGATGACTTCAACGCCGCGGTGCTGTCCTTCGTGGATCGGTCATCACTGGCGGCCACCGGTGGCCAGCTCAAGGCGGTCGGGCCGATCCAGTACAACGCCGAAGCGATGGCGGCAGCGTCGGCGTTCAGCGTCGTGGAGCGGTCGCTGCTCGAGCAGTACCGGCTCGAATCCGCGCCATGAGCGAGCAGGTGATCCGGCACCGCGGCGGCGGCCGCGACGAGAACGGCCAGATCGTCCCAGCGTCTTCGTCGCCGCTGACGGCGATCGCAGTGGCACCAAGCATCTACCCAGGTCCCAACTCGCGGGAGAGGATCAGCCTCGGCCGCGACGGCGAGGACATCGGCGCCGTCGTCTACCTCCCTCCCGGAACGGATTTGGTCAACAGCGACGAACTCACGGTGCGCGGCGAGCGGTACCGGATCGTCGTCAACGACTGGCAGGTGCAGGGCCGCGGCGGCCTCGAAGTGGTATGCATGCGGGGGCAAGGATGACCGAGAGTGAGATTGGTTTCCACCTCGACCTGGCCGGCGGCGCCGTCGTGCTCAAGGAGATGGCTGCTGAGGCCATCGGCGGGATAGCCGAGACGGTCGCAGCGCAAGCCGGCGCGGACGCCGAGGTCACGCAGACCGTCACAGACCGTGCCCGCGCGACCGTGCGGGTCCCCGCTGAGCAGCAAGCCAAGGACGGTGTGCTCAGCCGTGCAGCCGCCGCGGCGGGGCTGGAAGTGGTGCAGCGTAAGCGGCGGCCGCGAAAACCCCGCCGCAAGAAGGCCGAGAAGTGACCTTTGAACCAGCCGACATGGCCAGGCTCATCAAAGACTGGCTGAAAACCGAAATGGCAGAACCATTTCCGGAGTTATCGGCGCGTCTGGAGTTGCCGGGAGATTGGAAACTCGGATCAAATCCGGTGCTGATCATCGCTGACGACGGCGGACCGATGGACGACTGGCCGGTGGCCACAGCCACGGCGATACGCCTGACGTCGTGGACGTCAGGCAGGAACCCCACCTACGTGACCGCCGCGGCGGCGCGCTTGTTGGGCACCAGGTTGCCCGGCGGCGCCCGGATCCCCGGTATCGCGGCGATTCGGCCGGTTTCCGGAATCTTGGAAGCCCGCGATAAATCGACCGGCGGCGACCTCGCCTCGGTCATTGTGCAGGCCCGCGCCCGCACCCAATAGGCGCGCACCACCCGGGTGCGGCACCCTGTTCGACCCCGGCCCAATTCCGGGCCGGGGGTTTTGAGCCCGCAAGGGCAGATATACGCCCTTGAAGGAGGGAAAACGCATGGCGCAGAACATCAATCCCGAGGCCACCATCATTCCGGACCAGGCCGAAGTGTGGTTCGTCCTCAAGTCCGACGTGGACGACATCGAGACGATGTACCCCAGCAGCCCCGACGAGGACCTCGAAGTGCTCGGCTGGGAAGAAGTCGGCCTGATCGACGATAAGAAAGGCATCCCGGTCACTCCGAGCGGCGACGTCAAGCAGTACGACGGCTTCGGGCATGTGGCGTTCCGCATGAAGTTCCTCAGAGGACTGCTCAAGACCGGATTCACTGCGCTGGAGTGGAACTCGGTGACCCGTAAGTTCGTGTTGTCGGGGTCAGCGGAAGACCGGGTCGGCGCCCCGAAGGATCTGCAGGGCTACCTGCTGTACCGCTACATCGACGAGGATCGGGCTGTCGTGTGGGTGCAGTTGCGGCCGGCGCTGATCGAGCTGAAGTCGCACGGCGGCATCGTCTACGGCGAGCTGTCGTGGGCGGAGCTGGTGGTGCATCACACCAACGCCGCCAACGGCGACGTGTTCCAGGTCATCGACGCCAGTTTCGATGACGTCGTGAAGACATTCACCATCGCCGGCGGTGTCACCGCGTACACGGTGAGCGCTGGTGGGTCAGGGCCGTCGTCGTCGATCGTGCCGAAGACCGCCGCCGCGTTGCAGACGGCGCTACGGACACTGGCCAGCGTGCAGGCGCTGCCCGCACCCGGCGCGACGGTGACCGGCCCGGACGGAGGCCCGCTCGTCGCGGTCTTCACCGGCCCGATCACCCCCGTGTCGGCGTCCGGTACCGGCGGCACCGTCACCGTCGCGTAGTCATGGCACCCGAACCTCAAACCGCGCCGCAGGACCACAAGCCCAAGAAGCCCAGGAAGTCGGCGGCGGCCAAAGCCCGCGAAGCCGAAGCCGCGAACGACTGCGTGGTCATTGAGCAATGCGGCGTGAAGCTGCGAATCCCGATCGGCAACGTCCCTCTCAGCGCGATGGACGCTGCCCGCGCGGGCGACGAATACGGCGCCACCAAGGCGCTGCTCGGCGAAAAGCAGTGGAAGGCGCTCAATGACGCCGGCGCCGGGTCACGCGACCTGCGCGAACTGGGCGAGAAGATCAGGGGCGCCACGGGGGGAAACTAGTCGGCCTCTGCGGGCAGCTCGACGAGCACGGCACCGCGATAGAGGCAGACCTGCTCCGGTACTACGGCGTCGACCTCCTCGATTTCCACCGCGGCCGGCTGTCGCCGCGGCGGCTATCCGTCCTGATCGAGGGGCTTCCCGCCGACTCGGCGACCGCCCGGTCCATGAATGACGGCCGGCCGGTATGGACGCTCACCGATGAATTGCTTGCTGATCTGTGGGTGGCGACGGTCTTGGTGAACTCCGAGAAGGACGCCCTGCCGAAGGGGTTTGACCACCCGCTGCGCGCCGCGGCCACAACGAAGGCCAAGGCCGCCTCAATGGCGGCGCTGAAAGCCAAATATCAGCAACGCAAACGCGATCGAGCGCAACGACAGAAAGGAAGTGGATGACGGCCTGCAATGTCCCGTTGTGCGACAACCCAATGGCGAAGTCCGATCGGGTGGCCTGAGTGATCGTACGAAACAAGAGTGCCCGCTGGGCATCTCGTGAACCCAGCGCGCTGAGCGCGCCGCGGAGAAAGGGGGTGGTGGCGGATGGCGGATGAAACATCAATTGGATACGCCGTCCTTTTAGCTTCAGATAATTCCGTCGCTTAAGGGTGTTTCGGAGGCGATTGAGAAAGAGATCGCCGGCCAGGTCATTCCTGTCACGGTTGAGGCGCGGGTCGATGTTTCTCAGGTCGATAAGTCGGTGCGTGATGCGGTCGAAAAGGCTGAGCCGCCGGAGATTCGGGTTGAGCCGCGGGTGGATGGTGAGAGTGTTCGGCGGGATGCGCAGCGGGCCGGGGAAGATGCCGGTGAGGCGTTGCGTGACGCTATCAACGAGGCGCTGCAGGAATCCGCCGATGAGTTCGGGGTGACGCTGGATGAGTTGAAGGATCAGATTTCGGAGGACAGCGGACTTAAAGAGGCGTTGCATGATTCCCTCGTTGAGGGTTTGAAGGGTGTTGGGGAGGAATTCGGGGTTTCGGCTGATGAGCTGAGTAGGCAGATTGATGCGGCGTTGGATAGGGCGCTTAAGCAGTCGAAGCCGCCTGAGATTGTGGTTCAGCCGCGTATCGATGCTGAGCCGATCCGTGAGGAGGCCGCGCAGGCGGGGCAGAGCGCGGGTGATGTGCTGCGCGACATTATCAATGAGTCTTTGCGTGATGCGGCCGGCGATATGGGGATCAGCTTCGATGAGTTGCGGGCGCGGATCGGTGAGGAGATCGGCGGCGCGATCGGAGGGGCGATCGGGGACGCGGTTAATGGGGCTTCGCTCGGCGACATAGTGCGTAACGCGACCGGCGGTTTAGCTCCCGCGTTGGACGGCATTGTCAACGCGTTGAACGGGTTGCGGGACGGTAATTATGGGCCGGCGATCGATGGCATCAGCAACGCGATAGCGAATCTGAACCCGAAGGCCGGGGACCTGGTCACCAAGGCCACGCCGTTGCCGGGGATTCTGGCGAATATCGCCACAGAAGCCGCGAACGGTAACATCAACTTCGACAACCTCGCTAAACACGTCGGTGAGGCCGGGGAGGCGCTGTCGAAGTTCGACAAGAACGCCCCCGGATTAGAGGGCAAGCTCGGGAACGTCGGTCAAAAGGCAAGTTACGTCGCGGGCGCCTACAACGACATCAAGGGCGCGGTTGAGTGGCTCGTCGGCAACGGGGATAAGTTGGCTCATCTGCCTGGCTTGGGTGTGTTGGACAACTTGATCAACAAGTGGCCCAGCAATGCCGGCAGTTGGCTGCGCGACCAGTTCAATCAGAACGGCATCACTGTGCCGACGATCCCCGTAGACCCGCAGTATTACAGAGATGCTGAGGACCGGCGGCGCCGTGACGCTGGGTTGCCGCCGGTGCCGGCGGGGCAGATGCCTGATCCGAATGATCCGACTGAGCGGCTAAGACCAGGCGATCCGATTCCGGATGCCAAAGACTTTTATGGCGGCTCAGGGCATTTCGCGGTCGGCGGGTTGGCGAGGAAAGCCTCTGGTGGTGTGGCCGATGTCATCAACGGGTTGATCCGGGGGCCGGGTAGCGGGACGTCGGACAGCATCCTGGGTTGGCCTGCGACGGTGCGGGTGTCCAATGGTGAGTTCATCACGAACCAGCGGGCCACCGACCGTAATCTTCCGCTGTTGGAGGCGGTGAATGCTGGTGTGCCGCTGTGGGATTGGCTTAAGCAGATGCCGCGTTTCGATGGCGGCGGCAGAGTGCCTTACGGGTTGCCGGCCGGGACGAACACCGGCGGATACGGATCGTCGGGGCCGGTGTTTCCTGCGTGGGTCCACGAGATCGAGCAGCGTTTCGGCGTGAAAGCGTCCACCTATCCGGGTCATCAGGAGAAATCCGGTTTGAACAAGGGCATCGACTGGGTCGGTTCGGTTGATGCGATGCAGCGGTTCGCCGAATATTTGGCCAGCATCCGCAGCGAACTTGAGCAGGTTATCTGGATGAACCCGAACACCGGGCAGAAGATCGGTGTCGCTGATGGGCAGATGGTGGGTCCTGGTACGAGTCAGCCCGGCTACTACGCCGCCGACTGGGGCGATCACACCAACCATGTCCACACGCGGCAGTCCTACAGCTTCGGCGGCGCAGGAGGCTACTCACCAGGCAGCGGGTCGGTGCCGGGCGGGGGCATCGATATGTCGGCGCTCAAGCGTATAGGTTCGGCCGCTGCCGGGGCTCCTGGTGGTGCGACCCCGGTGGCCGCCGACGGCGGGACCGATGGATCGCCGGACGGTTCTTCTTCGGGTGGTTTCTCGGTTCCGGCGTCGTTCGCCGGCATAGCAAGCTGGGCATTCGACGACATGGTCTCCGCCGCGGAGGGCAACAGCAAACCAGGCCACCGCGACCCCAACGCCTACTTCCCCAAGGCTGCGAGCGCAGCCGTCAGCGGGCAACTGTCCTCGGCGCTCGGAGCGTTCGGTGTCCCGGGTTCGCCCGGTTGGTTGCAGGGGATCTCGCAGTTCGTCAGCGGCATATCCGTGGGCGGATCGTCGAGCGGCGGCGACGGTGCGAGCACGCCAGAGGGATTCAAGGGCGTCGGGGGTGCGGCGCCGGCGGTTGCCGCTGTCCCGGCGTCCGGTCCGGCCGCGGTGCCCGACGGTGTGCATGGTGTCAGCGCGGGGCAGCGGCCCGGCCCGCGCACCGTGGTCAACTACTCCATCAGCACTGCCCGCGTCGAGGATGCCTTCATGCGGGCGCGGCAACAGGAACTTGAAAGAGCCGCAACGCCTTTGGCCCGGTGGACCTAGTGCCGGTCTCCACGATCACCCTCGAATCATCCAACGGTGACAGCGTCGTCGTCTGCGCACCCAACGACGACTACCTAGACGACGACATCGTCCTCGACACCGACCCGAAGGGCATGTACGACGTCGGATTCAGCGTGGTCACCGTGTCCGGCGCCTTCCAGACAGGTGGCCGCCCCGTCAACGAGGACATCCCGATCCGGGAGCCGGTCCTGCCGTTCTGGCTCACCCCCGCCTCCCGGCCGCGGTTCCAACGCCTGTGGGGCACACCGGGCAACTTGCAGAAGGTGAAATGCACCTGGGACGGCCCGTCAGGGCCGCGGTGGCTGATCCTGCGGCTGGCCAAAGAGATCAGCTACACCACCGAGGACGGTTTCGACGCCGCGATCGCCGATGTGTATCACGCCGTGGTCGCCGCGCACGCCTACAACCCGATGTACGAATCCGCCGAGGAAGTCCAGTCGTGGACCAACCCAGATGACCGGTTCACCATCACGATCCAAGCCAACGGCGGCACATTCCCGCTGTCGTTCGGCGGGCAGACCGCATCCGCTGTCCCCTGGAATGTCAGCCCAGCCGCGCTGACAACCACGCTGGAAGGGCTCAGCTCGGTCGGCGCAGGCAACGTGACAGTGACCGGCACCCCGGCCACCGCCTCCACCGCCGGCACCTATCTGGTGGTGTTCGCCCCGGGAACCAACGGTGTCCTCACCGGGACGGACGGCACCCTGACAGTGGGCGGGTTCTGGGGCGACCTGGGCCTCGCGCACGGCAAGGCCACGATCGGCCGGGCGCCGAACACCGGCTGGTTCGACGTGTGGAACCCCACAGACCAGGCTGGGTGGCTGGAATGGGAGTTAGACCCCGCGCTGCAGTGGCAGTTCCCCGACTTCAGTTTCGGGCAGGAACGCAAGTGGGGCCGGGCGGCCGATGCGGACGCGGCGCGGATGATCGTCACCCCGCAGCTCGACCAGATGCTATCGGTGATGGCCGATCCGTTTATGGACACCTACGTGTCGGCGGATTTGAGCAACGCGGCCGGTTTGTTCAACGGTGTGGAGCCGCTGTACCCGGTTCCGCCGTACACCGGCACCGAGGATGATCCGGTGCTGGTGCCGGTGATCTGTACCGGCCCGGCCGGGGCGAAAGCGACTCTGCGGCAACGCCGTTTCTGGTCCGCGGAAAGTGGTTTAGACGCGTGACCGCGGCGTTCGCTGAGCCTTTCGTCGGCACCGACCACGACGACTTCAACGCCTGGGCGCGGGAGCTTCGCGAATACCGCATCGAACGCGCCTACGACCCGCCGAAAGTCATGCTCTACGACGGCGACTGGGTGTACCGGGGCACCGTGTACGGCGAGATCGGCGGCTCGGTCAACATCATCGTCAACGAGACCGGCACCATCCAGTTGCGGCTGCCGATCGACCTGGAAGACCGGCGCGGCACCTGGGCGGCGTTCTGGGCGTTGGACGAAGAAGCCCGCGGCACGACGAACATCCACGTCCGAGTCGAGATGATGGGCGCCCGTATCTGCGGCCGGATGAAGCCACAAAACGGTGTGACCGTGGTGCGCGGCGAGAAGACCGACGAAGTTGTCATCGACTTCCTCGACGACATCGAAGAGCTGAAATTCGTTCACACCGCCGGGAATCCGTTCCTGCCGTTGTCGCTGATCCAGCAGCCGAAGGCGTGGATGCTGCTCGCCCAGGCCGACCACGCGATCCTGCTGACCCTGGCGGTGAACCTGCTGCGGTTGCAGCTGACGAACATCAGCATCGAACAGATTTTCAACCTGCTGAACCCGGCCCACTGGACGATCGAGGGAATCCTCGAATCGCTGATGAACCTGTGGCAGCAGTCGCAGATCGTCGTCAAGCCACGCGCTTTCGGTGACAGCGCGGCGCCGCTGACGCTGCTGGTGGGCAGCATCAAAACATCAATCTTCGATGTGGCCGCGCCGATCCTGGAAGACGCTGAGCTGCAATGGGATCTGCGGCGGTGGTTCACCGGCGACCCGGAACCGTGGCCGGGCGCGGGCACCGGATGGCGCAACGGCACCTTGTTCGTCGGGATCGTCAACAAGTCCGGATTCCGCGAGGGCACCTCGATCGGCGGGAACCTGCTCCTCGGCCTGACCCGCACCATCGCTGACGTCCTGTCGAATCACGTCGAGGATTCCTACGACCTGTTCACCGGGGAAACGATCGACTCACGGTATTACCGTCTGCCCGGCATCCTCGGCACCCTGCCGTCGCACCCGTATGTGATTTATCGGGACGGCGACATCACCGGCATTCAGGCGTCGGAGTTCGCCCGGTCGCCCGGCGGGGCGGGGCGGATCACCGTGGGGGGCCAGTCAATGCCCGGCGTGAACGAGTTGCTGTCGGCGGCTGTGCAGTACGGCGGAGATGTGTTGGGGGACAACATTTCTGCGGCGATCTCCTTCGGCCTCGGCGTCACCGTGTCCGTGGGGTCGCTCGGCGGCGCCCTGGACTCGTTCCTGAAACCGATCTACGAGAACAGCATCTTGGCGCACATGTCGGTGCCGCTGCTGCTGCGCGTCTCCAAACAGGGTTGGGGCCACTACCTCGAAACCACCTCGACGAACGTGACGCAGGCGTTCACCGCCGCGAGCGTGATGGACCTGCGGCGGCGGCGCCGCGAAACCGACCCCGACCTCGCGTTCACCCTCACTGTGTTCCAGGCGGCGCCGTGGTTGATCGGCGACAACGGTTTCGGGCATTGGTGGCTCGGTGATCGCGTCGGCGGCACCAGCAAGTATCTGATGCCGCGGGTGTTCGTGCGGCGCTGCCGCAGCCTCGAAATCGATTGGGGCGACAGGAAAGGCGTCGACATTCAGGCGAAGTTCGGGAACACCCGCAACCTGGTCGACGCGATCGAGCGGATGGCGGGGCTGATCGGTAAGGCGATGACCGGACTGCAGGAGATCGGTTTGTGGTGAATGTGGAGAAGGATGCCGCCGCGCAGGCTGCCGGCATCACGGCGGAGTCAGCGAAAGCGTTGGCCGACAAGGTCATCGAGCAGAAGTTCGTTCCGAAGAAGATCCCCGCTGTCGACGACGTCGACGGGCAGACCAAAGCGTTGGGTGGTGCTCTGGCTTCGGCGTTGTTGACGGCCACTGAAATGCCGCTGCATCTGCTGCAGCCGGTTGTGGCTGATTTGGCGGCCCAGCTGGTTGCGCTCGGTATCCGCCAGACTGAGCATATCGACCCGGCTGCGGTGCATGCGCCGGCGTGGATCACCGACGGTGTGCGTCAGGAGTCGATCAAGGTGCCTGAGCAGCCGCGGCACACTGAGGCGGATCCGTTTGTGGCGCGCGTCGCGGAGGCGCCGGCTCCGCCGAAGCGGATGGCTAAGGCCGCGCGGGCGGTGCGGCGGTGACGACGCCGGGGGGTGTGCCGAATCTTCCTGTTGGTGCGCTGACTATCGACACGCTGGCCGCCAAAGTGCAGGATTTGACGCCTCCGGCGATGCGTGCGTGGGCGAACGAGCGGATGCCGTCGATTTTCGACACATCGAACGGTGGCAGCATGCTGTCGGATCTGACGCCGTTCGGGATCATCACCCGGATCTGGGCTGAGGTGAATTCGGCGATCGCTAACGCTGATCCGGCGGACATCAACGGGCCGGAGGATCTGCCGCCGCTGCTGCTCGACTTCATCGAGAGTCTGCCGGTGGTGGGCGAGCTGGTCGGGTTGATGGAGGCGATCCTCGGCACTTACGACGGTGATGACGCGGTGTTGTTGGCGATCCAAGAGATTTTCATGCCGATCCGCAAGTTGTTGCAGTTGGTGTCGGGTCAGCCTGTGGGGTGGCCCACGGTTGAGGAGACCACCTCCGGGTGGTTGGCTCTCAGCGATGCGCTGTCCGCGGTGGCTGCGGACACGGCTACCTTCCTGTCTGCGACGGGGCAGGCGAGTTTCGCGTTGTTGGGTGCGGCGTTGCAGACGCTGATCGGCTGGCTGTCTGCGATTCCGGCGCACCTGTTGAGCGGCAGTGTGCCGCTGCCGTCGATTCCGAGTTTGCCGTTGTCGCAGATGCCGTTGTTGGGCGGCTATTTGACGAATTTGAGCCCGTCGGGCCTGCTGTCGTTGGCGGGGTTGGGTACTGGTTCGTTGCCGGTGGGTGTTACTGCGTCGATAAGCCAAATCCCTGGTTTGGCGGCGGATTTGGCGACTCGGTTGACGGCTGGGTCGCCGTTGAATGCGGCGTTGTTGACGGGGTTGGCGCCGGTGGCGTCGATTCCGCAGTTGCCCGCCAGCATCATTCAGACGGGGACGGCTTTTGCGCAGTCGCTGATCCCGTCGTTGTCGTCGGGGTGGGGCGGCACCGTCGCGAATGATGTTGTGACGGGTGTGCAGAGTCTTCCGAATATCGGGACGGCGTTGACGACGCTGGCCGATAGGATCGGCGCGGCCGTCGGTTTGTCCGGGTCGGGTTTGAACTTCGCCACGGTCGGTTCCCAGGTCGGTCAGCTGAAAGCGCAGGCGGATGCGACCGCCAGCATCAGTAACCAGAACGCGCAGTTGCTCGCGAACCGTGCTGTCGACCAGCCCGCGGTGGCGGCGATCGACCCGACCGCCGACTCGACGTTCGATATCTGGCACGCGCCGTTCGGGAACACGCCGACGTATCTGTCTGTGACACAGGCGAATCCGGTGGGCAGCTACATCGATACCCCGGATAATGCTGTGAAGCAGGCGATCTGGTGGTACGGCGGGACGACCGCGAATATCACCGGCATGTATGTCAACGTCTACTCGGTCAACCCGACGACCGGGGTGTGGACGTGGATGTGGTCGTCGGCCAACATTATCGGCGCGGTCACCAACACGATCGGCTGGAATTCGACGAACCTGCCGATCGCGAACTACATCAACGCCAGCCAGGGCGATAAGTATGTCGTCGAGATGGTGGTGACCGGCACCGGAACCTACCAGCTGATGGGTGTGAATGGGCACTGGCTGGCGCAGCACCCGGCGGTAAAACCGGCCGGGAAGGGCGTCACCCGCACCGCCCCGGCCGTCGCGCCGACGTTCGACTCGATGGGTACCGGATTTCAGCAGACGACCACCACCTCGTCTGTCTCGGCGTCGTGGACACACACGATCAGCGCCGACATTGCCGCCAAGGGGGCGGTGTACATCGTCGCGCTGACTCAGGGCAACGGGTCGCAGAACCTGGTGGCCAAGTGTGGATCTCAGACGTTGACGCAGAAAGCGCAGGCGTCGGTGGCGTCGGTGTCGGGTACGGCGTCGTGGGAGCTGCGGATTTTCGAGTTGGTCAATCCGCCGGCGGCCACCAACCAGGCCATGACCCTGACGTTCAATTTCGCGTTCTCGCCTCAGAACGGCACGGTGTCGGTCAACTCGTTCGCCTTCGCGAACTGCTCGGGCAGCGGCACCCCGGTGCTGGTGCAGAACCAGTCGGGCAATGCGCCGTCGCACACCACGAACGGGGTCGCCGCGAATGAGTTGTCGCTCAACGTGCTCGGGATGGCTGCTGGAGCGTCCAACGGACAGGCGTTCACCGGCTACAGCCAGACCACGTTGCAGAACCGGTCGGCGCAGGGCAGCGCCAAACCGTACGTCGTCGGTGTCGCGCAGGGCACTGGCAGCAACATCACGTACTCGGCCAGCGGTTCGGGGATCACCGGCAACTATCAGAACTGGGCGTCGATCGTCCTGCCGCTCAAAGGGTTATGGCAGACAGCGCCGACCACGACCGCCAACCCGGCCACCGGCGGCGGGTACGCCGCCACCGCGCAGAACGTCCCGTACTTCTCCCTGTCCGGCGCGGCCGGGCCGCGCCGGATCGCGCCGCAGACCACGAACATCACCGGGGCGACCTGGACAGTGCCGTCTACCGCAATCGCGGGCGACCTCGTCGAACTCGCAGGGGTTGGCGGCGGCGGATCCGGCGCCGCCGCGTACGCCTACACCACCTATTTCGGTGGATGCCTGGGTTCGTGGAACCGGCAAATCCTCACGGTCGGAACCGATATTGCGGCCGGCGCGGTCATCAATGTCACCAAGGGCGGCGGCGCCGGGTCGTCGGTGAACACCGCCGCAGGGTACGGCGGCTTCGACGGCGGCAACACGGTGTTCTCGTGGACTGACCCGCTCGGTAACCCGCGCACCCTGACCTGTGTCGGCGGCCCCGGCGGGCTCGGGTTGACCGGGCCTGGCAGCTACACCGCAGCCGGCGCGGGCGGCTCCGGTCCCGGCAACCTGGCCTCGCCGGATACCGGCATCACCTACCAGGGTGGCGGCAACCAGCCCACCTACAGCCAGGGCGGCATCTTCCCCGGCGGCGGTGGCGCGGCCGGGGGTCCGTACTCCGCATCGGGTGCTGGCGCTGCGGGCGCGGCGTGGGCCACCTACTTCCGATAGGAGCGAAATGGGTTACGGGGTAGGCACTTACGTCGACATTCAGGTCGAAGGTATGGACCCGATGAAAGGTGTCGTGGTCGGCGACCCCATCAAGCCCGGGCACACGCTGGTGGCGGGCGACCCGCCGAACTATCCCGGCGACCACGAAGAATACGACCCCACCTCCGACACCCGCCGCTGGCTGCCCGTCACCGACCTGTCCTTGGACCGCATCCCCGTCAAAATCCTCGGCCCCGACTGGGACTACGAGAACCCGAACTACGGCTACGAGGGCACCACCTACTACTTCGACACCGGCGACCTGGAAGCAACACCATGACCACACACCGGCTCACACCGAAAGCCCCGCACCCCGATACTGGCCTGTCCAACGAGCTGCTCGCGTGGCGGGTCACCGGCGCCACCGCGATGGACGTGTTCGAAGGCATCGTGATGCTGCAACGCATCGGCTGGCGCTACCGGCTCACCGAGGACCCGGACAACCCGAAGACGTTGCAGCAGATCCTGATCGAAAAAGACGGGGTCTCACCGACCCTGGTCGCGAAGTACGGCGACTGGTTCGCCACCGACGGCACCTACTGCTACCGCCTCACCGACACCGAAGTCCAAACCGGATACGACCTCAACGTGTGGACCGGCCCACCACCCGCACCCGAACAAGATCCCGAGCCAGATCCCGAACCCGAAGAACCGCCGCAGGAGGAAACCTCATGACCCAACCCGCCACCCCAACGTTCGCCGACGGCGACGTCCGCATCGAACCCCAACACCGCGCCATCGCCGTCCGCCAACTCAACCAGCCCGACGCCTGGGCCATCATCTCCGCCGACCACGGCCTGCGCATCGCCGCCCGCTGGGAAATCGACGTCGTCAAAACCTGGCCGCCGATAACGATCCCCGACCCGGAAAAACCCACCAAGTAGCCGATGCGCGCCACCTACCCACCGCAGGCACGCTGCCTGTGGTGCGGCGCCCCCTGCGCAGACCACATCCCGGCGCGCTACTTCCTGCGCGCATGGCTGCTACACCGCCTACCCACCCGGGTTGCCCGCGCGCTACGCCCGGTACGCCGATGACCGTCACACCATCACCGGCCATCCTGGCCGCGGTGGTCTGCCTCGCCGCCGCCGCCATCATCGGAATCTGCGAATGGGTCTGGCGCACAACACATCACAACAAGAAAGGCCACCGCTGATGGGCTTTCGAACGGTCTACGGCAACACCCACTCCGAGAACGGTTGGCCGATGGTCGACCAAGGCTCATGCGAATGGGTCACAGTCCCCGGCGCCGACGTCAGTCTGCAAATCCAGCAAGGCCCCCCGCTGGCCATCCTGCGCGCGTTCGCCGCCGACTTCCACGCCCACGTCGAACCGCTGCGCGACGCCGACTCGGCGTGCTGGACCCCCACCAACGACGTCGCCACATCCAACCACCTGTCAGGCACCGGCATGGACCTGAACTGGAACGGCGCCGACGGCCGCACCTTCCGCCTCGGCATCCCCGAAAGCGTCGCCTACCCCGGCGACAAGGCCCTCAAGCTGCGCGAGCTGCTGGACTTCTACGAGGACATCGTCTTCTGCGGAGGCTTCTGGGACATCGGCGACTGGATGCATTTCCAGTTGAACGGTGACACCTACAACAACCCGCGCACAGCCGACTTCATCCGCCGCAAGATCCGCGCCGACGGATTCTCCACGTTCCGGCGCGGCGCACCCGTCGACCACGCACCCGGCCCAGCCGCCGACACCGCGGCCGCCGTGCTCTACGACGCCGTCCCGGTCATCGACGAAACCCGCGCCACGCAACTCGCCGACCGCATCGTCGAAGGACTCGCCCTCGCCCGATGCACCACAGTCAACGCCATCGCGATGTGGCTGGCCCAGATCGGCCACGAGTCCGGCGGATTCCTCTACACCGAAGAAATCGCGAAGAACGGCCGCTACGCCCCCTACATCGGCCGCACCTGGATCCAGATCACCTGGGAATCGAACTACCGCGGTTTCTCGCAGTGGTGCTACGAGCGGGGGCTGGTCAGTTCGCCGACCTACTTCGTCGACTGGCCCACCGAGCTGGCCCGCGACACCTGGGCGGCCCTCGGACCCGCCTGGTACATCACCGTCGCCCGCCCGCAACTACCGGCGATGTTCGACGCCGGCGACCTCGAAGGCGCCACACGCGTCATCAACGGCGGCACCAACGGGCTCGCTGATCGCCGCAACCGATACCAACAGGCCATCGCCCTCGGCGACCGCCTCCTCACCCTCGTCCGAACCGCACCACAGGAAGGTCCGCTCATGGCGCTCACCGACGACGAACAGACCGAACTACTCGACAAGGTCCGCTACATCTTCGACCAGCTCGGCCCCAAACACCCCGACTGGGGGGACGGCTCGTCGCTCGGCGTCTACGCCGACGGCGGCGAAATGACGCTGCGCGACGGCATCGCCGACCTCAAACGCAAGGTCGACTCCCCAGAGGTCGCCATCGTCTCATTCCACACCGAGGCGGTGAACAAGTGATTGGAACAGTACCTCTGCCGCTTGCGGACGCAGTCTGATGCCCCTCAAGCTCGGCGACCGCAACGAAACCGTCCGCCAGTGGCGCACCGCGATGGCCGCCCGCTTCAAGGGCTACGCTCGCGTCCTCGGCGACTTGCCCACCGACACCGACGAGTTCGGCCTACGTGCAGTGGCGTGGCAGCAGGAGTACGAGCGCCGCACTTTCCAGGTCGTTGACGGCATCGTTTCCGACCAGGACCTCGCCGGCCTCGGAATCCGGGTCCGAACCCTGCCGCTGTTCTTCACCGTCGAAGGCCACCTCTCCGATATGTTCCGCGGCCCGGTCGCAGACACCGCCACACAGCTCGAACGCGAAGGCCGCTGCCACCACCTACCCACCTGGTACAACAACGGCGCCATCCCCTTCGACAACCAATCCGGGGTCGCCGAACTCGCCCGCCGTGTCGGCCAGACCACCCAGGACAACGGCGTCCCCTTCCCGACGGGAACGAAGTTCCTGCTCGGCGGCTTCTCCCAAGGCATGATCGTCCTCTACGACTTCATCGAACAGCAGCTCATGCCCGGCAGGCCATTGGCGTGGCGAATGCCCGACTGCGTGGGGTTCCTCCAATACGGCAACCCCTGCCGCGCCACCGACCACACAGGAACCCACGGACTCGACCCCATCAAGCGGTTCGGCCTTCCTGGTTGCGTCCCAGAGTTGCCGAACGTCAAAGAGGTGTGGCGCCGCGGCGACATCTTCGCCGAGAACACCAGCGATAAGGCCGGCCAGATCAAGGCCGCCGTCTACGAAGCCGTTGCACGCGGCAACTTGTTCTCCAACCCCATGACCCTGGCTTTCCAGGTGGTGCAACTGGTGTCGGCGCCGTTCACGATGGTCATGCCGATCGTGCAGGCCATCATCTCCGGAGTCTCATTCCTCGGCCACCAACCTAACCCGCACTACTCGCCTTACGACATCGAGGACGGCCTCACGTGGGCGCGGGACCGACTTGAGGCCGCCGCATGAGGAAGTTCATCAAGGATCTGCTCGTCGAGGCGGTCGCCGACGAACGCACCCAGGCCGCTGTCCTGACCATCCTGAAAAAGACGCTGGCCGACCCTGGCACGGCGACGTTTGTCGAGGACCTGCTCGGGAAGCTGATCACCGAACGGCTGCTGCCGCTGCTGCCGGTGGCTGTCGGCGCCGCGGCCAAAGCCGCCGTCGATCAGATCGTGGAGAAGGTACCCGCCCTTGACGGTGTCGTGGACCTGACTCGCGCCACCAACAAAGCCCGCGACGAACTCAACAACCTGATCCCCGACATCGACCTCGGTATCCCGGTCCTCGACGAACTCCTGGACTGGTGGCGGCCCCAGCAACGAAAGGCGACCTGAATGGCCAAACGAATCAAGCCCCTCGCGAACCCGCGCACCGTGGCGACGTTGGTCGCGACACCCGGCGTGAAAGTCGCGGCTGTGCCCGCCGAAGTCGTCGCCGCCACCGACGGCCCGGTCACGCTGCGGCAGAAAGCCGCCCGCTACTACAAGGGTCTGGTCGCGCTCATCGGAACCATCCTCACCCTGTTGACGGCCCCGGAGATCGGCGCCCTGTCGCATCTGCTGCCCGCCCAATACCAGCATTACCTGACCATCGGGATCGGCGTCATCACCGTGCTGTCGACGTTCCTCGTTGAGAACCAGCACTGGCTCGACGACATCACCGTCCCCGGGCAAGGCTGATACCCGCGGCTGATGGCTGCATGGGAGAAAGGCCGCCGACACCAGACGTGGTGGGCGTCGGACACCGCGATCACCGCCGTCGGCGCGCTGATCATCTTCATCGCCACCATCGCCGTCGACATCGCCAACGGCCCCGGCCAAGACGCCCCCCCGTACCTGACCGGATTGTGCGGCATGGCCGGGGCGTGGCTGTTCGGCGCAGCCGGCAGCGACAAGCAGAAACGCGAAGCCGAGATCGCCAACGACGCGAAGACCGCGCGCAGCGCCGCCGAAACCGCCAAGACGCGGATGCTCGACGTCAACGAGACAGCGATCCGCGCCGAAACGAAAGCCGACCGCCTCGCCGAAGTCGCCAAAGCCAACCACCCCGAAGTCGCCGAGCACCTCCCGCCGCCGCTGATCGACAACCCCCCCGGTGGTGAATCCTGATGCTGCACATCCTCGAACTCGTCTACTCGCTGCCGTTCATCATCGGCGCCGCCGCCGGCTTCTGCGGGCAACGCTGCTACGCCCACGCCCGCGCGAAATGGCTGGACCGCCACCACCCGCTCCCCGACGGCGGAAACCACATCACCGGCAAAATCTCACAAACATGGCTGGCAGGGTTGATCGCCATCACCATGCTCGGCTACGTGCTGCTCACCGCCCAACGCACCCAGGAACAAGCCGGGCAACTCAACCAAGACGTCACCCGCTGCTGGGCCGAATCCTACGAGGCCGCGAAAGCCCGCGCCGACATCAACGACCAGGACGCCGCACTGACCAAAGAACTCGGCGAACACAGAGACGAGCTGCTCGAGGCGAACGCGGAGTGGATCCGCCGCCTCCTCAACGCCCCACCCAACATCGGGGGACAGCGTCGAGCGCCGCCAGCAGTACATGTACGACGTCACCCGCGTCTACTTCGACCGCTTCAACCAGATCATGGCGCAGATGCAGGCCGTCAAACAGCGCCAGGCCGACAACGCCGAGAAGCGGCAGCGCAACCCGCTGCCCGAGATCACCTGCGGCAAAGAGTGAAAGGACAACCGTGAACCAGGACACCCGCGAACACCTGTACGGGCTGGCCTTCTTCGCCATCTACTGCGGAGCCGTCGCGGCACGCGAAATCTTCTCCCACCCACCACAATTCGGCTGGTTCATCGGCCTGATCGCCGCAGCCGCCTGCATGTTCACCAGCGGCTACATCTTCCGCGCCGGCCACGACCGCCGCAAAGCAACCCGACGACAAGCCAACCGGCAGTGAAACCCGCGCACCGGCGGGCCACCGCGGTCCCGCAGGAGGAGCTGCTGGTGCTCGTTGCGGCGTTCCTGGCGATGCTCAGCCTCGTGGCGCTCAGCGCCGCCCTGATCGTCGCGTACGGCTCGGGCCAGCCGGTCTGATCCGCTCGCCCAGCGGCCGACCTGGCGCGCAAACGTCTCCCGCCGCCCCGACGATCGCGGCGGAAAAGAGCTAACCCGCCCCCGGTGGCCTCACGGCTGCCGGGGGCTTTCGGCGTTCAGTCGCCCAAATGTCCAGGCCCCGCGGCCCGTCGTCTCATCTGCTGGGAACCGCGGGAGTTGGTGGCGGATGCTCTTGAAGCAGAAACACGAACGCACTTCCGTCTGTGCGCCAAATTCCGGAACCGTCTTTGTCGGCCGTCACCTGTACAGGAACCTTGTGCTCGGTGCTGCGCCCGCCGACCGTGACCACCGCCAGCCCGTCGTACTCGTTGCCCGACTTCTTCACCAACACCACCCGCTCCACGCGCATCCCGTAGTGGACGAATGGCTCGTCTGTGTCGAAGTGATGCTGCAGCGACTCCTTTATCGACTCGGCCAGCCGCTCTGTCCGCTCGGATTCATTCGGCCCGGAAAACCACTTCCACCAGATCAACCCCCCGATAAGCGCCAATACCACGCCGCCGCAGGTCAGCATGGCCGTACGGGAAACCTGGAGCCCACGGTCCCGCCGCGGCGGGTAATGGCCATCATCGGAAAAGAACGCTTCATCTGTCACTGTTAACCCGCCCTATGCAGGGCTTTGCATTGCCAACACTCGTACTCTGGCTGCCCCTCGTAGACGTTCTGGATTGCGTTGCAGCGCGGGCACTTCACCGCGCGCATACCGTCTGGCGGTTTCGGAAGGCCAGGTTTCGCACAGGCCACGATGATGATGCCGATCGGGCCGAGCAGCGTGCCGACGATGAACGCCTGGACGGCCGGTGTGTCTTTGGATCGGGCGATCGCCAGCGCGACCAGACCACATACCAGCAGGAAAAACACCAACTCCATACCAGCTACACCTACGCCGCGGCACGGAATGGATCAAGGCGATTGATCGCTTCGGGCAGCGCGGCCCAGGCGTCGCGGATTTCCAGGCGCTCGTCGTCGCGCTCCGAACTCATCCATTCGGTGTTGATCATCACGGCGCCGGGTTTTCCGGCTGCGGGTCGATGGGGAAGTCTGGCGAGTTCGGGAACCATGTGCAAGAACCGGCCGTAGTGGTGAGGCTGGTCATGTGCCAGTCGCATTCATCGCGTGAACCATCGGGGTAGTTGCAGGTCATGTGGGACGCACCGAACATTCCGATGCCGCCGCACTGGCCGCCCATGTTCGCGATGCATGCCTGGTGGGCCTGGGCGTTGGTCCTGTCGGTGCATTGCCCGGCAGCGTGCGCTGTCGGTGCGTTCACCGTCAGTGTGGCCGCAGCAAACAGCACGGCGGCTCCCGCCAGCTTGAATATCTGATCACGCATCGCGATCAATTCCTCTCCGTTGTCATTGTGATGGGGTTGCTCGATTCTGCGCGTGTCACGCCGCCCCGCGGAACGGATTGAGCTCAATGGGTGGCCGGCCGAGGTCCAGCGCTGGAAAGCTGTTGACCATCGCTGCGATCCGCTTCGGCTGCACTCGGGTGTAGACGGCGGTGGTCACGGGGCTGGCGTGTCCCATGAATTCCTGGACCACGCGAATGTCTTCGACCTCGATGCCGGATGAGGCCGCCCAGTGGCGCAGCGTGTGCAACGTCGACCTGGTGCCGCTCTTGTGGAGCCAGTCGTTGCACTGCTGGGACACCTGCTGCGGCGTCACCGGCCCCGATCCCCGCTCGCGACGGAAGCACAGCCCCGTCTCCGCTAACGCCGGTTGAATCCAATCCCACGCCCACCGCGGCAGCGCCGACATTCGCTCGCGCTCCCCCTTCGTGCGCGACAGCCGGATGAACACCCCGCCGCCCGGAGCGGCTTCGAAACACGCCCGCTCAAGGTAGGCGATCTCTTTCGCTCTCAATCCGCCGTACGCCGCGAGGACCAGCCACGCCTGCAGACGCGCCGGAGCTGTGCGGATCGCGCGTTCCATAACGTCGAATGCGATCGGCCGTGGAATGCCTCGCTTCGCCTTCGGCGTGACCAGCAGCGCCGCCGGATTGTCGGGACGTATGCCCCGCTTATGCAGGTAATCGAAGTACGGGCGTATCACGGACGTCTTGAACCGCAGCTGCTCCAGCGGCAAGCTGTCCTGCCAATCCTCCAGCTCGAACTGCGTCGCGTCGACCGGATCGCGTCCAAGGTAGTCCGCGAGGTACTGCATCTGCATTCTGCGAACGCGGACCGTTCTCGGCGCGCGGCCCGCGCGCACCATCCATCGGCAGTGCTCGTCCAGGTGCGACACATCGAACCCGTAATACGCCCCCGCGATCTGCGTCACCGAACTCTCCCCCAATCTTCTGCTATTTGCTGAGAGAGAGTTCTACAGGTTTTTGCATGCGCTTGTTGTCAAAATTGGCAACTTTATTCGGCGTTGCCACCTTCGGCCGGGAACGGGCAGGGGCCGAGGTTGTCGCGACACTATGCAGACCTCGGCAATCGCAGCAACTCGATCTCGCTGCGGTTGGTCCCGGACCAGGCTTGAGGCCCCCTAGCCGGCTGCTGCGCCGAGTGGGAATCTGGCGACACGCAATCGGCGTGTCTCGTCGTGGAATTCACCCTCGGCCGGCGCGTCAGGGCAGCGCGTTGACCAATTGCTCGACCCCCACCCGCGGCCCGGTGAAGAAAGGCGTCTCCTCCCGGGTGTGCCGCCGGGCGTCGGTGGCGCGCAGTTCGCGCATCAGGTCGACGATGCGGTCCAGTTCGGGCGCCTCGAAGGCCAGGATCCACTCGTAGTCGCCCAACGCGAACGCGGGCACCGTGTTGGCGCGAACGTCCTTGTACTCCCGCGCGGCCATCCCGTGCTCGGCCAGCATGCGGCGCCGCTCCTCGTCGGGCAGCAGGTACCACTCGTAGGACCGCACGAACGGATACACGCAGATGTAGTTGCCGGGGTCCTCACCGGCCAGGAACGCGGGAATGTGGCTCTTGTTGAACTCAGCCGGGCGGTGCAACGCCACGCTGCTCCACACCGGCGTGCACGCGCGACCCAGCGTGGTGGTGCGCCGGAAGTCGGCGTAGGTCGCCTGCAGCGCTTCGACCCGCTCGGCGTGGGTCCAGATCATGAAGTCGGCGTCGGCGCGCAGACCCGCGACGTCGTAGAGACCGCGGACCACGACGCCGCGTTCCTCCTGCTGCTTGATGAAGGTGGCGGTTTCGTCGACGACGGCTTCGCGGTCCTCGCCCAACTCGCCTGCCTTCACCGAGAACACCGAGAACATCAGGTAGCGGATGGTGGCGTTGAGGGCGTCGAAGTCGAGGCGTGACATGCCTTCTATGGTGCCATCACGCTGGCGACCGCCCGGCCGGCCGCCCCGATGCAGGCCGGCACACCGATCCCGTCCAGATAGCTGCCCGCCACGGCCAGTGTCGGCGGCAGGCCGGCGCGCAACTCGGCGATCAGTCCGGCATGCCCGGGCCCGTACTGCGGCATGGCGTCGATCCAGCGCTGCACCCGGGCGTCGAGCAATTCGACGGACAGATCGAACACGTCGACCAGGTCGCTCAGCGCCCAACCCAGCAGCTCGTCATCAGACGCTCGCACAGCGAGGTCGTCGCCGAATCGTCCGAACGACAGCCGCAACAGCTGCACCTCCCCTGCCATCCCCCATTTGCGCGACGACAACGTGATCGCCTTGGCGCGCAAGCGTTCTCCGGTGGCGACCAGCACACCGGACGACTGTGGGAACGGGGTCTCGGCCGGTACCGCGAGCGCTACGACCACCGACGAGGCCGTCAGGATCCGGGAGGCGGCCGACGACGCGGAAGGGGCCACCGTCTGAACCAGACGCGCGACCTCCGCCGCCGGAACCGCCAGAATTACGCCGTCGGCCTGCCAACAGCCACCGGTCGAATCGCGCAACGTCCAGCCCGGTTCCAGCGCGTCGATCCCGGCCCGAACCCACCGGACGCCGCTGCGCTTGACCAGCTCGTCGAGCAGCACCTGGTAGCCGCCTCGCAGCGAGCCGAACACCGGTCCGCCGCCGGCCGGCGGCAAGACGCCCCGTAACGCCTCGGTCAGGCTGGCCGCACCGCGGTCCAGCGCCGCCGCCACGCCGGGAACCGCCGCGCGCAACCCGATGGTCGCCGCCGAGCCCGCGTACACCCCGCCCAGCAGCGGGTCCACCGACCGGGCTACCACCTGCTCGCCGAACCGGTCGGCCACCAACTCGGCCACCGCCGGGTCGCTGCCCGGGGTCCAGCGCAATGCCCGTTCGGGTTCGGCTTCGATGCGCGCGACCGTCGCCTCGTCGACCAGACCCACCACTGAGGCGGCCGACGAGGGGATCCCGGCCACCGTGTCCGACGGCAAAGGATTCAACCGTCGCCCGCTGTAAATCAGCGGCCGCACCCCGGTGCTGGCCCGCTGCTGATCCGACAGGCCCAGTTCGGCCAGCAGCGCCGGCATCTCGGGACGACGCAGCACGAACGCCTCGGCGCCCAGGTCCATCGGCTGCCCGCCCACCAGCTCGGTCCGCAGCACCCCGCCGAGCCGGTCTGCCGGGTCGAACAGCGTGATGTCCGCATCGGCATCGGCCAACCGCAGTCGGTACGCTGCCGTCAGCCCCGAAATGCCGCCGCCCACAACGCAATACGAGCGGGCTGTCATAGCGAGTGGACCAGCGACACCAACTCGGTCAGCACACCGGGATCGGTCTCCGGCAGCACACCGTGACCGAGGTTGAAGACATGTCCCGCAGCCCCGGCATCGACGGCGCGGCGCCCGTCGTCGACGACGGCCCGCGCCACCCGCTCGGTCACCGCCCAGCCGGCCAGCACCACCACCGGATCGAGGTTTCCCTGCAGCGCCGTGCCGGGAACGACCCGGGCGGCGGCGTCACTCAACGAGGTCCGCCAATCCACCCCGACCGCGCGAGCACGTCCCGGCTGCACCGCCTCCGACATCGCGCCCAGCAATTCCGCGGTGCCGACCCCGAAGTGCGTCATCGGCACGTCATGTTCGGCCAGCGTGGCGAACACGCGCGCGCTGTGCGGCAGCACGTACTCGCGGTAGTCGGCCAGCGACAGCGTCCCGGCCCACGAGTCGAACAGCTGGATCGCGTCCACGCCGGCACCGATCTGGCCGCGCAGAAACTCGATGGTCAGGTCGGTCAGCCTGGTCATCAACGCATGCCAGTTGGCCGGTTCGGCCAGCATCATCGCTTTAGTGCGGGCATGGTTGCGGCTCGGCCCGCCCTCGACCAGATAGGACGCCAACGTGAACGGTGCCCCGGCGAACCCGATCAGCGGAACGTCACCCAATGCCGCCACCAGCAGGCCGACAGCATCCAGCACCGGCTGAATCGCTTGCGCATCAAGGGGTTTCATGGCTTCGATGTCTGCGGTCGTGCGGATCGGGTCGGCGATCACCGGCCCCACGTCGGGAACGATGTCCAGGTCGATGCCGGCCGCGCGCAACGGCACCACGATGTCGGAGAACAGGATCGCCGCGTCGGTGCCGTAGCGGCGAATCGGCTGCAACGTGATCTCGCATGCCACCTCGGGCTCGAAGCAGGCCGCCAGCATGCTGTGCCGTTCCCGCAACGCCCGGTACTCGGGCAGCGAACGCCCGGCCTGCCGCATGAACCACACCGGTGTGCGGGTGGGCTTACGACCGGCGACCGCGGCCAGGTAGGGCGACTGCGGAAGGTCACGACGGGTACTCATCGGCATCAATGCTGCCACGCGGCCGCGGCGGCCCGGCCCGTAACATCACGCCAATGCCCGCCACCTACGACGACTTCCCCAGCCTGCGCTGCGAACTCACCGGTAACGGCCTGCTCAACCTGGTGCTCGACGCACCCGGACTGAACTCGGTTGGCCCGCAGATGCACCGCGACCTCGCCGACATCTGGCCGGTGATCGACCGCGACCCCGCGGTGCGGGTGGTGCTGGTCCGCGGCGAAGGCAGGGCGTTCTCCTCGGGCGGCAGCTTCGAGTTGATCGACGAGACCATCAACGACTACGAGGGCCGGCTGCGCATCATGCGCGAGGCCCGCGACCTGGTGCTCAACCTGGTCAACTTCGGCAAGCCGGTGGTGTCGGCGATCACCGGCCCGGCCGTCGGCGCCGGACTGGTGGTGGCGCTGCTCGCCGACATCTCGGTGGCGGGCCGGTCGGCGAAGATCATCGACGGACACACCAAGCTGGGCGTGGCGGCAGGCGACCACGCCGCGATCTGCTGGCCGCTGCTGGCCGGCATGGCCAAAGCCAAGTACTACCTGCTCACCTGCGAACCGCTCGACGGCGAAGAGGCCGAGCGCATCGGCCTGGTCTCGACCTGCGTCGACGACGGCGACGTGCTGGCCACCGCAACGCGGCTCGCGGAGAACCTCGCGGACGGCGCCCAGAACGCGATCCGCTGGACCAAACACAGCCTCAATCACTGGTACCGCATGTTCGCACCCGCGTTCGAGACCTCCCTCGGCCTGGAATTCATCGGGTTCGCCGGCCCCGACGTGCGCGAAGGCCTGGCCGCGCACCGGGAAAAGCGGCCCGCCCGCTTCAATGAACGCCGCGACAGCTGAGTGCGGATCGGCGCGCCTGATTTCGCTGGTTGGACGATGGGTCTACCGTCGGAAGCTGTGAGGCGGGCCCACAACGATGCGAAGCGCGGCTTAGAGCTGGAGCTGCGTTCATGACCTCGGCCGAACCCCAACCGTTCCGCGAGGCGGTCGCGGCGATGAACGCCGTCACCGTGCGTTCAGAGATCGAGCTGGGCCCCATCCGTCCCCCGCAGCGCCTGGCGCCCTACAGCTACGCGCTGGGGGCCGAAGTCAAACACCCCGAACTCGACATCGTCCCCGAGCGGTCCGAGGGCGACGCCTTCGGTCGGCTGATCCTGCTGTATGACCCGGAAGGCTCCGACGCCTGGGACGGCACCTTGCGGCTGGTCGCCTACATCCAGGCCGACCTGGACTCGCACGAGGCCATCGACCCGCTGCTGCCGGAAGTCGCATGGAGCTGGCTGTCCGAGGCGCTGGATTCGCACACCGAACACATGACCGCGCTCGGCGGCACCGTCACCGCGACCACGTCGGTCCGCTACGGCGACATCTCCGGTCCGCCTCGCGCGCACCAGCTGGAACTGCGCGCATCCTGGACGGCCACCACCCCGGACGTGAGCAGCCACGTCCAGGCGTTCTGCGATGTGCTGGAGCACGCGGCGGGTCTGCCGCCGGCGGGAGTCACCGACCTGAGCTCACGGTCACGCGCCTGACATGCCTGCGGAGACTGATCCGCCGGGTGGCACCGAACCCGAGCCCACCCCGCTGTTGCACCCGGCCGACGGCATGCCCGACCTCTCCGTCACCGCCCGCCAGATCGCCTCGGCCGCAGCGCAATTGGACCGCGGACGCGGCCCGTTCGCGGTGGACGCCGAACGGGCTTCGGGTTTCCGGTACTCCAACCGGGCCTATCTGATCCAGATCCGGCGCTCCGGCGCCGGCACCGTGCTCATCGACCCGGTCAGTCATGGCGGTGACCCCCTGACGGTGCTGCAGCCGGTCGCCGAGGTGCTCGGGCAGGACGAATGGATTCTGCACTCCGCGGATCAGGATCTGCCCTGCCTGGCCGAGGTCGGTCTACGGCCGCCGGCGCTCTACGACACCGAACTGGCCGGACGGCTGGCCGGCTTCGACCGGGTGAACCTGGCCACCATGGTCGAACGGCTGCTCAGCCAGGGACTGGCCAAGGGGCACGGTGCGGCCGACTGGTCCAAACGGCCGCTGCCCCCGGCGTGGCTCAACTACGCCGCCCTGGACGTCGAACTGCTCATCGAGCTGCGCGCGGCGATCTCCGACATCTTGGCGCAGCAGGGCAAAACCGATTGGGCCGCACAGGAATTCGAGTATCTGAGAACGTTCGAGGACCGGGTGGCCCCGATCACCCGCCGGGACCGCTGGCGGCGCACGTCGGGCATCCACAAGGTGCATGATCGACGGGCGCTGGCCGCGGTGCGGGAATTGTGGACCACCCGCGACCGGATCGCCGAGCGCCGCGACATCGCGCCGCGGCGGATCCTGCCGGATTCGGCCATCATCGACGCCGCCATCGCCGACCCGGCAACGGTCGACGACCTGACCGCACTGCCGATATTCGGCGGGCGCAACCAGCGTCGCAACGCCTCGATGTGGCTGTCGGCGTTGCAGAAAGCGCGGGCGAACCCGGATCCGCCGCAGGTGGCGGATGCGCCGTACGGTCCGCCGCCGCCGGCGCGGTGGAGCCGGCGCAAACCCGATGCGGCCGCCCGGTTGGAGGCGGCCCGTGCGGGGCTGGCCGAATTGTCGGAGCGGGTACAGATCCCGGCGGAGAACCTGATCGCCCCCGACCTGGTGCGACGGCTGTGCTGGGAATGGGACACATTGGCGCCGGCGTCCGGCACCACCGATGCGGTCGCGGTCACCGAGGGATATCTGCGCGCCGGGCAGGCCCGGCCGTGGCAGCGCGAACTTGTAGTGCCGGTGCTGAGCGCGGCGGTGCTGCGGGCAGCGCAACCGGAAAGTTAGTCGAGCTGCTCGCTGATCTTCGTCTGCTCCACCGGCGAACTCGCCAGTGCGGCAACCCAACCCGTGATCCGGCGAGCCACATCCTGGTCGGTGAGTCCCAGATCGGCCAGCACCTCGCCCCGCGACGCATGGTCGTAGAAGTCCTGCGGCAACCCGACATCGCGGCACGGGACGTCGACGTCGGCACGCCGCAACGCCGCCGACACCGCGGAACCGATACCGCCGGCCACCCCGTTGTCCTCCAACGTCACCAGCAGCTTGTGCTCAACTGCCAACTCGCGCAACACCTCCGGCACCGGCAACACCCAGCGCGGGTCGATCACCGTCACGCCGATGCCCTGCTTGTGCAGTCGCTTGGCGACCGCGAGGGCCATCGACGCGAACGGGCCGACCGCGACCAGCAGCACATCCTTGTTCAGGCCCGCGGCCGGGAGCGCCAGCACGTCCACCCCCGCAAGACCCGCGCCCCGCCGTTCCAGGGCCGGAATGTCCTCGCCCACATCGCCTTTCGGGAAGCGCAACGCCGTCGGTCCGTCGTCGACATCCAGGGCTTCGCCGAGTTCCTCCCGAAGCCGGGCGGCGTCGCGCGGGGCGGCCACCCGCATGCCGGGCACGACGCCCAGGATGGACAAGTCCCACATGCCGTTGTGGCTCGGGCCGTCGTTGCCGGTGACACCGGCGCGGTCGAGCACCATCGTGACCGGCAGCTTGTGCAGCGCCACGTCCATCATGATCTGGTCGAACGCCCGGTTCAGGAACGTCGAATAGATCGCCACCACCGGGTGGATGCCGCCCATCGCCAGCCCGGCCGCCGATGTCATCGCGTGCTGCTCGGCGATGCCGACGTCGAACAAGCGGTCCGGGAAGGCTTCCCCGAACGCCTTCAACCCGGTGGGACCGGGCATCGCGGCGGTGATGGCGACCACGTCGCGCCGGGTGCGGCCGATCGCGATCAGCGCGTCGGCGAACGACGCGGTCCATCCGGGCCCGGCGACCTTGGTGGACAGGCCGGTCAGCGGGTCCAGCGGTCCCGTCGAGTGCATCTGCTCGGCCTCGTCGGCCTCGGCGGGGCCGTAACCCATCCCCTTGCGGGTGACGACGTGCACGATCACCGGGCCGCCGAAGCCGCGGGCGCTACGCAGCGCGACCTCCACCGCACGCTCGTCGTGACCGTCGACCGGGCCGACGTACTTCAAACCGAGGTCGGTGAACAGCAGTTGCGGCGCCAGGGAGTCCTTGATGCCGGCTTTGACGCTGTGCATGAGGTGGTAGGCGGCCTCGCCGACCAGCGGCACCGACCGCATCGCGTTGCGGCCACGCTCCAGCAGCTGTTCGTAGGCCGGCTGCAATCGAAGCGTGGCCAGGTGATCGGCGACGCCGCCGATGGTCGGGGCGTAGCTGCGTCCGTTGTCGTTGACGACGACGATCACCGGCCGGTTCGAAGCGGCGATGTTGTTCAGTGCCTCCCAGCACATGCCGCCGGTGAGCGCGCCGTCGCCGACGATCGCGACCACGTGCCGGTTGCGGTGCCCGGTCAGTTCGAACGCCTTGGCCAGGCCGTCGGCGTAGGACAGCGCCGCGCTGGCGTGGCTGGACTCCACCCAGTCGTGCTCACTCTCGGCCCGCGACGGATAACCCGACAGGCCGCCCTTCTTGCGCAAGGTCTCGAAATCCTGCGCGCGCCCGGTCAGCATCTTGTGCACGTAGGCCTGATGACCGGTGTCGAAGATGATCGGGTCGTGCGGCGAATCGAACACCCGGTGCAGCGCGAGCGTCAGCTCGACGACACCGAGGTTCGGGCCGAGATGTCCCCCGGTGGCAGCAACCTTGTGGATCAGGAACTCGCGGATTTCCTGCGCCAGGTCGCGAAGTTGCTGTTGGGAAAGGTGCTGCAGATCGGCGGGCCCCCGGATCTGTTCGAGCATCAGGCCAGTCTACGCAGCAGGCACGAGAGCGACACTCCTACGAAGCGCCGAACACTTCGGCCAAGGAGCCGCGCAGGTCGGGGTCGGCCAGTACGACGACCTCGTCGCCGGCCCGCAGTTCGGTGTCGCCGCGCACCGGCACCAGTCCGGTGTTGCGCACCACGATGCTGACCCAGATGTCGCCGACCCGGTCGCCGAGACCTTCGATGGTGCATCCCTCGGCAGCCGAGCCGGCCGCGACGTGCAGGCGATGGACGCCTTCCGGTTCGTCCTGGAGGCGGACACCGATCTCCCACGGTTGCGGTTCCACGGTCCGCATGGGCAGCCGCAGCAGTCGCGCGACGCCGGGCACCGAGCTGCCCTGCACCAGCACGGAGAAGGCGACGACAACCACCACGATGCCGTAGAGGCGTTCGGCGTCGGGCACATGAGCCGCCCGCAGGAACTCACCCAGCAGAATCGGGACCGCACCCTTGAGGCCCGCGAAGAGAATGAAGAGTCGCTCGTTGCGCGCCAGGTCGACGGGAACCAGGCAGGCGCCCACCGCCAGTGGTCGGATCAGCACCGTCAGGGCCACCCCCAGGATCAACCCGGGAATCCATACCTCGGGCCGGACCAGCACGTCGACGTTCACAGTCAAACCCAACACCGCGAACGCGACTATTTCCGCCAGCCCGGCCAGGGCGGCGTGGAATCGCTTGATGTCGGGTTTGTGGGGTGCCCGCGCGTCCCCGATCACGATGCCGGCGACGAAGACCGCCAGGAAACCCGATCCGTGCGCCAGCGTGGCGAGCCCGTACAACATCAGGCAGGACGCCAACGTACGTAGCGAGTACAGCCCTTCGCTGGGCAGCGCCACCCGCCGCATGAACACGAGCAGGGCCCGCCCGCCGATCACCCCCACCGCCAGGCCGATCGCCATCTGCAGCGCGAATTCGGTTCCTACGCGGGCGAATCCGGCCGCGCTGAGGCCACCGGCGGCGATCAGACTGCTCAGCAACGAGATGCCGACCGGATCGTTGGCACCGGATTCACCCTCCAGGATGGTGCTGCTGCGGCCGGCGATCTCACGTTTGCCCAGGACCGAGAAGACGACCGCCGGGTCGGTGGGGGCCACCGCGGTGGCCACCAGTGCCGCTGCGTACCAACTGATTCCGCATGTGTAGTGCAACAGCACCGCCGCACCGGCAGCGGTCAGGGCGGTACCGATGACGCCGACCGAGAGGATCGGGACCATCGCGGCCCGGAAGCGCGCCGCTCCGATGTGCATTCCCCCGTCGAACAACACCAAGACCAGCGCGATGGTGAGCACCCGTTCCACGGTCCGTTCGGACGGCGGCTGCACCGCGGGCACCAGCCGCACCGCGGCGGCAGCACCGAGCAGTACCAGCAGAGCCACTGGGACTTTCACCTTCTCGGTGAGACGGTTGGCGAGCACGGCAACCAATCCGACGGCGCTGCAGAACAAGACGATCAGCGCGTAGCGCAGAGTCTCGCTCACAGCGGGGAAGCCTTCCGGTCGGTCGACAACGACAGCGCCGACCAGACTTCCCGGCACACCGCGACGGAGTCTAGCGGGTCAGCAACGCGACGCATTCCACGTGATGTGTCAGCGGGAACGCGTCGAAAACCCTGATCGCCTCGGCGACATAGCCGTGCCCTCGGTAGAGGCCGACGTCACGCGCGAAAGACGCTGCCTCACAGCCGATATGAACGATCCGGGGCACTCCGGCCGCGGCCAGCAGGTCGATCAACTCGCGTCCGGCGCCCGTTCGGGGCGGGTCCAGCACCGCGACGTCGGCAGTCATGTCCCGGGCCGCCAGCACCCGTCGCACCGAATCGGTGACGACGTCGACCTGGGGTAGGTCAGCCAGCGCGGCACGCGCCGCTCCGGTCGCGCCCCGCGAGGTGTCGACCGTCAGCACCCGGCCGGACTCCCCCACCGCGGCAGCGAGCTGCGCGGCGAAAACTCCGGCCCCGCCGTAGAGGTCCCAGGCCGTCATCCCAGAACCCACACCCGACCAGTCCGCGATCAGGGCGCTGTACACCCGCGCGGCGTCGCGATGCGACTGCCAGAACGCGGTCACCGGCACCCGCCAGCTTCGCGTCCCGACCCGCTGTACCGCGTGGTAGTCGCCTTCGATCACCTTGGCGACGGTCCGCTTACCCTGCCGCACGGTGCGCACCACGTGTCGTTGCCCGTCGTCGTCGACGGCGACATGCAGGTGCGCCCCCCGCGGCCAGTCGGGGTGATCCAGCCCGTCCAGCATCTCGGTGGGCAGTTGCCCGCAGTGCAGATCGGTGACAAGTTCGTCGCTGTGGTAGCGGTGAAACCCGGGGCGTCCGTCCGCTCCGACTTGCAGCCGAACGCGGGTACGCCACCCGGTGACGCTCTCCGACAACGGCTCCGCCGTCCCCGACCATTCGTGCCCGCCGAGCCGTTCCAGCTGATTGGCCACCACCGCCGCCTTGAGCGCGCGGGCCGCCGCGGGCTGCGCAAACGCCAGATCGCAACACCCGGCGCCGTCCACACCGGCGATCGGGCACAACGACTCGGTGCGATCCGGCGACGGTTCGACTACCTCGATGACCTCTGCGTGCCAATAGGATCCACGCTCCTCGGTCACCCGCACCCGGACCCGTTCCCCCGGCAGGGCATAGCGAACGAAGACCACCCGGCCGTCATGATGCGCTATGCAGCTGCCGCCGTTCGCTGCGGCTTCGGTGGTTAAAAGCGCTTCCCGACAGGGGAATTCGGAATTCAATCGAAGATGCCCCGGCGCGCGTCACCGGGAGCCGACTGCGGTTGCAACGCTTTGACCCGATCCGACGAAGTCAGCTGCCACGGAACCGAAGTCACCATCACCCCGGGCATGAACAACAGCCGCCCTTTGAGCCGTAGCGCACTCTGGTTGTGCAGCAACTGTTCCCACCACCGGCCCACCACATACTCCGGGATGAACACCGTGACCACGGTGCGCACCGACTCCTTGCTGAGCCGCTTGACGTATTCCAGCACCGGACCGGTGATCTCCCGGTACGGGGAAGCGATGACCTTCAGCGGAATGCTGATGTCGCTCTCCTCCCATTCACGCTGCAACTGCCTGGATTCGCCTTCGTCGACGCTGACCGTGACGGCCTCGAGCACGTCGGGCCGGGTCGCGCGCGCGTAGGCGAGCGCGCGCAGCGTGGGCAGGTGCAGTTTCGACACCAGCACCAACGCGTGATTGCGGCTGGGCAGCACGATCTCGTCGCCGTGCTCGGCTGCCTCCTCGGCCAGTTCCCTGCTGACCCCGTCGTAATGACGGCGGATCAACCTCATCAGCATGAACAGCATCGCCATGGTGACCAGGGCGATCCACGCCCCGGCCAGGAACTTGGTGACCATGACCACCAGCAACACCGTCCCCGTCGCGATGAACCCGATGGTGTTGACGACCCGCGAGCGCATCATGCGCCGACGCGCCACTTGGTCGGTCTCGGTGCGCAGCAGCCTGGTCCAGTGCCGCACCATGCCGATCTGGCTCAGCGTGAACGAAATGAACACACCCACGATGTACAGCTGGATCAGCGCGGACAGCTCGGCCCGGAAAGCCACGATCGCCAGCAGGGCCGATATCGACAGGAACGCGATGCCGTTGGAGAACGCCAGCCGGTCGCCGCGGGTGTGGAACTGGCGAGGCAGGTAACTGTGCTGGGCCAGCACCGAACCCAGCACCGGGAAGCCGTTGAACGCGGTGTTGGCCGCCAGCACCAGGATCAGTGCGGTCACGGCGGTGATCAGGACGAAGCCGATGTGGAAGTTGCCGAAGACCGTTTCCGCCAGCTGAGTGACCAGCGTTTTCTGGTAATAGCCGGCCGGTGTCCCGGACAGCTGCGATGCGGGATCACTGACCAGCTGAACCCCGATCCGCTTGGCGAGCAGGATGATGCCCATCAACAACGCCACCGCGATGGCGCCCAGCATCAGCAGAGTCGTCGCGGCGTTCTTCGACTTCGGTTTCTCGAAGGCGGGCACCCCGTTGCTGATCGCTTCCACACCGGTCAGCGCCGCGCAGCCGGAGGAGAACGCGCGCGCCATCAGGAACACCAACGCGAACCCGGCGATCTGACCGTGCTCGGAATGCATCTGGAATCCCGCGGATTCGGCTTTGAGCGGATCGCCCAACACCACGATCCGGAACAGTCCCCAGCCCAGCATCCCGGCCATGCCGATGATGAACGCGTAGGTGGGGATGGCGAACGCCAGCCCGGACTCCCGCACTCCGCGCAGATTCAGCGCCGTCACCAGCAGGATCGCGCCCACGCAGAACCACACCTTGTGGTGAGCCACCAACGGAACCGCCGAGCCGATGTTCGACATCGCCGAAGCCGTCGAAACCGCAACGGTGAGAACGTAATCCACCATCAGGGCACTCGCCACGGTCAGGCCCGCGTTGGCCCCGAGGTTGGTGGTCACCACCTCATAGTCGCCGCCGCCGGAAGGGTAGGCATGCACGTTCTGCCGGTAGCTGGCCACCACCACCAACATGACCGCGGCCACCGCCAGCCCGATCCACGGGGACAGCGAGTACGCGGCCAGGCCACCCACCGACAGCATCAGGAATACCTCTTCGGGGGCATATGCCACAGAAGACAGCGCGTCCGAGGCGAACACCGGCAGGGCGATCCGCTTCGGCAGCAGCGTGTGGCTCAGCCGGTCGCTACGAAACGGCCGCCCGATGAGCAGCCGGCGCGTAGCGGTTGAAAGTTTGGACACGAGAGCCAAGAGTAAGCCCACGCGGGTTTGGCGGTAGCGTTCCGTAGGCGAGAATCTTCACGACCGGAATCCACGCAGTACACAACCGAAAGGACCTCCACGTGCGGGTGGTTGTGATGGGCTGTGGCCGGGTCGGGTCTTCGGTGGCGGACGGACTGTCGCGGATCGGCCATGACGTCTCGGTCATCGACCGCGACAGCGCCGCATTCAACCGGCTCAGCCCGGAATTCGCCGGCGACCGGGTGCTCGGCCAGGGCTTCGACCGGGACGTGCTGCTGCGTGCGGGCATCGAAGGCGCCGACGCGTTCGCTGCCGTGTCCTCCGGTGACAACTCGAACATCATCTCCGCGCGGCTGGCCCGCGAGACTTTCGGTGTGCGGCGCGTGGTCGCCCGGATCTATGACGCCAAGCGCGCCGAGGTCTACGAACGCCTCGGCATCCCGACGATCGCCACGGTGCCGTGGACTACCGACCGGCTGCTGAACGCCCTGACGCAGGAGACCGAGACCGCGAAGTGGCGGGACCCGACCGGTACCGTCGCCGTCGCCCAGGTGGTGCTGCACGAGGACTGGGTGGGGCACCGCGTCACCGCTCTCGAACAGGCCACCGACGCGCGAGTCGCGTTCCTGATCCGGTTCGGCAAAGGCGTCCTGCCCGAGCCGAAGACCGTCTTGCAGGACGGCGACCAGGTCTACGTCGCGGCCATCTCGGGCCGGGCCGCCGAAGCGGTGGCCATCGCGGCGCTGCCGCCCAGTGAGGACCTGGACAGATGAGGCGCGCATGAAGGTAGCTGTCGCCGGGGCGGGCGCCGTCGGCCGCTCGGTCACCCGTGAGCTCGTCGCGAACTCGCACGACGTCACGCTCATCGAGCGCAACGCCGACCACCTGGACACCGACGCCATCCCGGCCGCGCACTGGCTGCTGGGTGACGCCTGCGAACTGAGCCTGCTTGAGCAGATGCACCTGGAGGACTTCGACGTCGTGGTGGCCGCCACCGGCGACGACAAGGTCAACGTGGTGCTCAGCCTGCTGGCCAAGACCGAGTTCGCGGTGCCCCGGGTGGTGGCCCGGGTCAACGACCCGCGCAACGAATGGCTGTTCACCGATGCCTGGGGCGTCGACGTGGCCGTCTCCACCCCGCGCATGCTGGCCTCGCTGATCGAAGAGGCGGTCGCCGTCGGCGATCTGGTGCGGCTGATGGAGTTCCGCAAGGGTCAGGCCAATCTCGTCGAGATCACCCTGCCCGACGACACGCCGTGGGGCGGCAAAGCGGTGCGCAAACTGCGGCTACCGCGCGACGCCGCGCTGGTGACCATCCTGCGCGGACCCCGGGTGATCGTGCCGCAGGGCGATGAACCGCTGGAAGGCGGTGACGAGTTGCTGTTCGTCGCGGTCGCCGAGGTGGAAGAGGAGCTGCGCGGGTTGCTGCTGCCGGCTTCCGACCGCGTCGACTAGTCGAGGACGGCCCTGCCGTCGATATCCGCGTCGTCGGGCTCGGTCTCGGGCTCGGTCTCGGCCTCGGTCTCGGCGGGACCCTGCGCGGTCGCGCGCAGCACGGTTTTGATCGCCGCATACGTCGCCAACGCCGCCAGCGCGGTCAGCGGCCACCCCATCGCTATCCGAGTCGCCCCGAGCCAACCGGTCTTGCCCAGCTCATAGAGCTGCCCTTGGACGACGAACCGAGCGACGAACACCAACGTCCAGCACAGCGTCGCCAGATCGAACGCGTAGAGCGCCCGCGTCACCCCGCGCCAACTGTTGTCGCGTCCGCTGGCCCAGCTCCACAGGTAACCCACCACCGGCCGGCGGATCAGTATCGACACCGCGAACACCACGGCCCACGCCAACGACATCCAGATGCCGAGCAGGAAGTAGCCCTTGGACTGCCCGACCAGGTAGGCGATCAAGGCGCAAACGGCGACTCCGAAGAACCCGGACACGGCCGGTTGCACCGATTCCCGCCGGATCAGCCGCCACAGCATGATCAGAGCCGCCGCGCCCAGAGCTGCGCCGATAGCGGGCAGCAGTCCGGCGACGCTGGAGGCGATCACGAACACCAGCACCGGCAGCGACGAGTAGATGAGACCGCCGAGGCCACCGGCCTGTGCCAGTAGACGTTCGGCCCGGTGGCTGCTCACGGGGATCCGGTGCGTCCCAGGATGGAAAAGCCCGTCACCGCTGAATTTCGTAGTGCGGGTTGTAGATGGCCTTCGTCCCGTTCTCCAGCTTGCCGAGACGACCGCGCACCCGCAGCGTGCGACCCGAGTCGATGCCCGGGATGCGCCGTTGACCCAGCCACACCAGCGTCACGGTGTCACTGCCGTCGAACAATTCCGCGCGGACGCCGCCCGCACAACCCTTGCCGTTGGTCTCGACACTGCGCAGCGTGCCCACCATGGTGACCTCCTGGCCACGCTGGCAGTCGATGGCGCGCTGCGCGCCGGTATTGAGGACTTCGTCAGAGAGTTCTTCGACGTCGCGTTGCTCCGGGTCCTCCGTCAACCGACGGGTGAGCCGGCGTAGATAACCTTGGGCCCCCATGGCCACTCCTGAAAATTCGACGTCGTTGTGAATGCTCTATAGCCGACAACATTCCACCATGCCAACGGTCACCGTAGACGTGTTGGTTCCCGTATGCCACACCGGTGAAACCACCGATTCCTGGGCGTCCGCGGCACCGGGCACTATGAGGAGGTGGCTGTCGAGTTGCGTGGTGTCACCACGGTGCTGTTAGCGGGCACCGGATCCGACGACGACTACGTCTACCGGGCGTTTTCCGGTCCGCTACGCGACGTCGGTGCGGTGTTGGTCACACCCGCGCCGCAGCCGGACCGGTTGATCGACGGCTACCTGACCGCCCTGGACGTCGCCGTTGCCGCCGCGGGTGGCCGGAGGATCGCAGTCGGCGGTGTGTCCATCGGCGCCGTGGTCGCAGCGACGTGGGCGCTGGCCCATCCCGAATGCACCGTGGGTGTGCTGGCCGCGTTGCCGCCGTGGACCGGGGACTCGAGCTCGGCTCCGGCCGCCCACGCGGCGCGATACACGGCGTCGCAGTTGCGCCGCGACGGACTGGACGCAACGACGTCGCAGATGCGTGCCTCCAGCCCGCCCTGGCTGGCCGACGAGCTGTCCCGATCCTGGCGGGTGCAGTGGCCGAAGTTGCCCGACGCCATGGAAGAAGCGGCGGCGTATCCGGCGCCGACGTGCGCCGATCTGGCCCGATTGGCCCCGCCGCTGGGTGTGGCGGCGGCGGTCGATGATCCGATCCACCCGCTGCAGGTCGGCGTCGATTGGGTGACCGCGGCGCCCCATGCGGCGCTGCGCACCGTGACACTCGACGAGATCGGTTGCGACACAGCCGCTTTGGGCGCGGCATGCCTGGCAGCGCTGGCCGCGGCGACCCCGCCGGCTTAGCCGCCGGTGATCGTGGAGCGCAACTGCTGCATCGCCGAACCCTCGGCGCTGCGACGCGCGACCGGCTCGTTGGACGGCTGGACCGGATCGGCCTGTGCTTGTGCCTCTGCTTGTTCGGAGGCCTGCTGGGCGGCCGCGGCCTCCCGCAACTGCTCCACCATCGGTTCGGGCAGCTGCACCGGCAACGGTGTGCGCACCGGCAGCGGGGTGTCGCCGCGGCGAACCACCGTGTCGGTCAAGGCTTCCCGCGCTTCCTCGGTGAGCGCGTCGATGGTTTCGTGCGGGCCGTTGACCACGCACCGGATCATCCAGCGGTACCCGTCCACCCCGATGAAGCGCACCACCCCGGAAGCGGTGCCGACCACTTCCCGTCCCCACGGACCGTCCTTGATCGAGACCTTGGCCGAGTCCTTTCGCAGCGACTCCGCGAGCTCGCCGGCCACTTCGCGCCACAGGCCGGGGCTCTTCGGAGCGGCGTAGGCCGCGATGGTGAAACGACCGTTGGGAGTCACCACCCACACCGCGCTGGGAACTCCGGTCTCGGTCAACTCGACCTGCACCTGACCTGCCGTCGGCATCGGGATCAGCACCGACCCCAGGTCCAGTCGGGCCACCTCGGCCGCGGCCGGGTCGTCGAAGTCTTCGATGTCGAACGGGCCCTCGAGTTCCCCGTCGGCTGGGGGCTCTTCGACGACGGCTTCGTTCTCCGCCGGGTCCTGAGTCGGTTCGCCCGAAGTGTCGTCTTTGCGTCTACCAAATGCCATCACAAACTCGCATGTCCGCCGGAGGAACCGTGACCGCCTTCGCCACGGGAGGTTTGGGCCAGCCCGGCTTCGTCGAACGACGACACCTCGACCAGCTCGACTAATTCGACCCGCTGCACCAGCAACTGCGCGATGCGGTCACCTCGGTGCACCACGATCGGCGTGGCAGGGTCCAGATTGATCAGCGCAACCTTGATTTCGCCACGATAACCCGCGTCGATGGTGCCGGGACTGTTGACGATCGAAAGACCCACGCGCGACGCCAAACCCGAGCGCGGATGGATCAGCCCGACCATGCCGAACGGAACCGCGACCGCGACGCCCGTCCCCACCAGCGCCCGGTGGCCGGGTGCCAACTCCACGTCCTCGGCACTGAACAGGTCGACCCCGGCGTCACCCTCGTGCGCGCGATTCGGCAACGGGAGCCCGGGGTCGAGACGGACGATGGCCAATCTGGTCGACACGGGGGCACAGATTACCCTTGACCGCGTGTCCGATACGCGCGACATCGCGCCGCAGAGCGTGCGATATCGCGAGCGACTGTGGGTGCCGTGGTGGTGGTGGCCGCTGGGCTTTGCGCTCGCCGCACTCATCGCCGCCGAAGTGAACGTGGGTATGCGCTCGCTGCCTGACTGGTTGCCGTTCGGCACGATGTTCGCGGTCGCCGCCGCCACGTTGTTGTGGCTGGGCCGCGTCGAGGTGCGGGTGAGCGCCGGCGCCGGCGGGGTCGAACTGTGGGTCGGACAAGCACATCTGCCCGTCACCGTGATCTCCCGCTCCGCCGCGATCGCCCGTAGCGCCAAGTCAGCGGCATTGGGCCGCCAACTCGACCCGGCGGCTTTCGTGGTGCACCGGGCCTGGGTAGGTCCGATGGTCTTGTTGGTCCTCGACGATCCTGATGATCCGACGCCGTACTGGTTGGTGAGCTGCCGCCACCCCGAGCGGGTGCTGTCGGCCCTGAGAAGTTGATCAGGCCGCGCAGTCCGTACAGATCATCACGCCGTTCTTCTCACTGGCCAGCCGGCTGCGGTGTTGCACTAGAAAGCAACTCGAGCAGGTGAACTCGTCGGCCTGCTTGGGAACCACCCGCACCGACAGTTCTTCGCCGGACAAGTCGGCGCCGGGCAACTCGAAGTTCTCGGCGGATTCGGATTCGTCGACGTCGACCACCGCCGACGCAGCCTCGTTCCGCCGCGCCTTGAGTTCCTCCAGCGAGTCCTCAGAGACGTCGTCGGTCTCGGTGCGTCGTGGAGCGTCGTAGTCGGTAGGCATCTTCTTTCCCCGTCCTGTCCCCTCAAAGCACGCACAAGTTCAAGCAACGCTTTGTACCAGCGTCGAACGCATGCACCAAATGATTCGTGCCCGTATTGCGGGTGAATAGAGTGTGATTTGCGTCACAGAGGCGCATCGGGGCTCGTGGTCGGCCCGAAACGGTGCGATTACGGTGCGATTAGAGTGCATGTGTGGTTGCACACATCACCGAGGGTACGGCCTTCGACAAGCACGGCCGGCCGTTCCGGCGGCGCAATCCGCGCCCCGCCATCATCGTGGTGATTTTCCTGGTCGTCGTGACGGGCGTGGTGTGGACGGTCGCGCTCACCCGTCCGACCGACGTCCACGAGGTCGCGGTGTGCAACCCTCCGCCGGAGCCCGCGGGCACGGCCGCCAACTCCGGCCCGGCCAAGCTCGGTGAGCCGGTGTCGCGCTCGGACATGGTCGACGTGACACCGGCCAAACTCAGCGAAACAAAGGTCCGCGTGCTCAACGCGAGCGGGCGCGGCGGTCAGGCCGGCGACATCGCCGGTGCCCTGCAGGATCTGGGCTTTGCGAACCCGACCGCCAGCAACGACCCGATCTACGCAGGCACCCGCCTGACCTGTCAGGGTCAGATTCGGTTCGGCACGGCCGGACAGGCCACGGCGGCAGCGCTCTGGCTGGTCGCGCCGTGCACCGAGTTGTTCCGCGACAGCCGCGGCGACGACTCCGTCGACCTGGCGCTGGGCACCGACTTCAACTCGCTGGCCCACAACGACGACATCGACTCCGTGTTGGCCACCCTGCGTCCCGGTGCCACCGAGCCCGCAGATCACGCGCTGCTGACCAAGATCCACTCGAACAGCTGCTGACGCGGTCAGCCCAGCGGTTCCAGGGCTCCGATGTCCGCTAGCGTCGCCAGCAACGCGTCCGCAATGCCGGGCGCGGCCGCCACCACCAAGCCGGCACCGTCGACATCGGCTGCGGGCAGCAGAACCCGGGCACCGGCCTCCGCGGCGATCAATGCGCCCGCCGCCCGATCCCACACCTGCAGTCCGTGCTCGTAATAGGCGTCCAGCCGGCCCGCCGCGACCATGCACAGGTCCAGCGCGGCCGACCCGATCCGGCGCACGTCACGCACGATCGGCAGCATCTGGGCCAACAGCGCGGCCTGCCGGACGCGGCGCCGCGGCGAGTACCCGAACCCGGTACCCAGCAACGCCATCGACAACTCGTCGACCGCGGTGCAGTGCAGCGCCCGCCTGCCGTCCGAGTCGGTGACGTGGGCACCAAGACCAAGCCCCGCCGAAAACACCTGCTGCCCAACCACATCGGCGACAGCACCGGCCACCGAGATGCCCGCGACCTGGGCGCCGACCGAAACCGCATAGGCCGGGACGCCGTAGACGAAATTCACCGTGCCGTCGATCGGGTCGAGCACCCAGGTGACCGAGTCTGCGCCGGTCCGCGCATCGGCCGGCCCACCGCCCTCTTCACCGAGAATCGGATCACCGGGCCGCAACTGCGCCAGCCGATCTCGCAGCAGCCGCTCGGTCTCGGTGTCGACCACGGTCACCGGATCGGTCGGCGTGGTCTTGGCACGCACCGCGCTCGCGTCTGATCCTGCGCCGCCGCCGAATACCTCGACACGCCGCCGGCGCACGAACGCGGCCGCCTCGGCCGCAAGAGTTTCGGCCACCGAGCGCAGATCCGCGCGCTGGGCAAGAGTTCCCTCGGTTGGCCTCACCGGTCTATCGCATCACAGAGTGGCGACTTCACAACGGGCCCATCCCGCCTCACCGCTTCGGCGCCGCGGGGTCGCTAAGGTGAGCGAACAACCCGATCTCGCCGAGGAGATTTCGATGACCAGCACCGTCCCTGCTACCGATGGCCAGCAGCGTCGTGGATTCGGCATCGACGTCGGGGGCAGTGGCATCAAGGGCGCGATCGTCGACCTGGACAGCGGGGCACTGATCGGCGACCGCATCAAGCTGCCGACCCCACAGCCGGCCACCCCCGCGGCAGTCGCCAAGACCATCGCCGAGGTCGTCGACGGATTCGGGTGGACCGGCCCACTCGGAGTGACCTATCCCGGCGTCGTCACCCACGGCATCGTGCAGACCGCCGCCAACGTGGACAAAGCCTGGATCGGAACCAATGCGCGCGACGTGATCAGCGCCGAACTCGACGGCCAGGACGTCACGATCCTCAACGACGCCGACGCGGCGGGACTCGCCGAGGAACGCTATGGGGCCGGGCAGGGCCATGCGGGTTTGGTCGTGCTGCTCACCTTCGGGACGGGGATCGGTTCGG
This sequence comes from Mycobacterium sp. NGS67, assembly GCF_059812185.1. Lineage (NCBI taxonomy): Bacteria > Bacillati > Actinomycetota > Actinomycetes > Mycobacteriales > Mycobacteriaceae > Mycobacterium > Mycobacterium sp. NGS67. The sequence continues at coordinate 59,092 of NZ_JCALCF010000020.1, read as the reverse complement.
CGGTCATCCACAACGGAAAACTCATACCCAACACCGAATTCGGTCACCTCGAGGTCGGCGGCAAGGAGGCCGAGCACCGGGCCGCGTCGTCGGTGAAGGAGAAAAACGGCTGGACCTACGAGAAGTGGACCCAACAGGTGACCCGGGTGCTGATCGCCATCGAGAACGCGATCTGGCCAGACCTGTTCATCGCCGGCGGTGGGATCAGCCGCAAGGCCGATAAATGGGTGCATCTGCTGAAGAACCGGACCCCCGTCGTGGCCGCGACGTTGCAGAACACCGCCGGTATCGTGGGGGCGGCCATGGCCGCGACCGGGGACGTGACGCACTGATTTGCGGCGCTCGGCTGGTACGAGGTCCTGGTGAAGTTACAATGGTCGTCGGCGGCCGCCCAAACCGATAGCGCGCGATACTCACGCTGATATCAAACGCCGACATTCGACATAGCAGCACTTTCGGTCAAACATGCCCAGATCCACCGGAAGTGCGTCCGACCGAAGGGGTGTATGTGGCAGCGACGAAGGCTACTCCGGCGACCGATGAGCCGGTGAAACGCACAGCCACGAAGTCTCCCGCCAAACGCACGGCCGCGAAGGCCGCCAACGGCACCGCACCGGCCAAACGGGCTACCAAAACCGCCGCGTCCGACTCGGACGGCGCGGCGAGCGCGGCTCCGAAGAAGGCTCGCGCCAAGGCCGCCGTGAAGGCTCCGACTGCGCGCGGCGCCGCAAAGCCCAAAGACGCCGAAACCTCGTCCGACGCCGAAGTGACGTTGGAAGCCGCCGAGGAACTCGACACCGACATCGACGTCGAGCCCGGCGAAGATCTCGAAATCGATGCCGCCGACCTCGCTCTCGAGGACCTCGAGGACGACGAGACACCCGACGCCGAGGACGCCGACATCGATGCGCCCGACGCCGACGCCGAAGCCGAGGACAGCGAGCCCGCCGCGGCCGCCGAGTCCAGCGGGGCTGCCGGCGAGGACGAAGAGGAGATCGCCGAGCCCACCGAAAAGGACAAGGCCTCCGGCGATTTCGTCTGGGACGAGGACGAGTCCGAGGCGTTGCGGCAGGCACGCAAGGACGCCGAGCTCACCGCATCGGCCGACTCGGTGCGCGCCTACCTCAAGCAGATCGGCAAAGTCGCGCTGCTCAACGCCGAGGAAGAGGTCGAGCTGGCCAAGCGGATCGAGGCGGGCCTCTACGCGACGCAGCTGATGCTGGAACTGACCGACCGGGGCGAGAAGCTGCCCGCCGCGCAGCGCCGCGACATGATGTGGATCTGCCGCGACGGCGATCGCGCGAAGAACCATCTGCTGGAGGCCAACCTGCGTCTGGTGGTGTCACTGGCCAAGCGCTACACCGGCCGCGGCATGGCGTTCCTGGACCTCATCCAGGAAGGCAACCTCGGCCTGATCCGCGCGGTGGAGAAGTTCGACTACACCAAGGGCTACAAGTTCTCCACCTACGCCACGTGGTGGATCCGTCAGGCCATCACCCGCGCGATGGCCGACCAGGCGCGCACCATCCGTATCCCGGTGCACATGGTCGAGGTCATCAACAAGCTGGGCCGCATCCAGCGCGAGCTGCTGCAGGACCTGGGGCGCGAGCCGACCCCGGAAGAGCTCGCCAAGGAAATGGACATCACCCCGGAGAAGGTGCTGGAGATCCAGCAGTACGCCCGGGAGCCGATCTCGCTGGACCAGACCATCGGCGACGAGGGCGACAGTCAGCTCGGTGACTTCATCGAGGACAGCGAAGCTGTGGTGGCCGTCGACGCCGTCTCGTTCACGCTGTTGCAGGACCAGCTTCAGTCGGTGCTGGACACCCTGTCCGAGCGCGAAGCCGGCGTGGTGCGGTTGCGCTTCGGTCTGACCGACGGCCAGCCGCGCACTTTGGACGAGATCGGCCAGGTCTACGGCGTCACCCGCGAGCGGATCCGGCAGATCGAGTCCAAGACCATGTCGAAGCTGCGCCACCCCAGCCGCTCGCAGGTGTTGCGCGACTACCTGGACTAACCGGGAAAGTGCTCTGATCAGCGCATGCGCATTGCGTTGCCCACAATAAGGCCACTCTGCGCGTCCTGAGTCCGGTTGAGGCGCGCGCGCAGCGCCATGAACAACCCTGCACCGATTGCGGTCTCGTGCATGCCGGTGAGTGCTGACGCCTGGCGTAGAACTGGTGCGGGGCTTGGCCCGCAACCAGCGGAGCTAACCACCTGAAAGCCGAATTGCCAAGGGCTGCAATAAAACTCGTGCACATGTCGCCACCAGCACAAATACCGGAACCGGTCGGTGCGCGGTGATATGTGCCGTCGCTTCCGCACCCGGTCCTCTCGACTGCCGATGTTGAGCGCATCCTCGTGTCTCTTGCCGGTAAAGCATTGGTCCAGCCCACGGGACCGTCAGTACGTACTGTGACCAGATGGCAGCCACCCGCCGCAATGTTGCTTCCGAGTCCGACTTCGAATCGGTCGTCGGTTATTCGCGAGCGGTGCGCGTGGGCCAGCATGTCGCGGTTGCGGGGACGACGGGCAGTGGAGCCGGCGTGGCCGATCAAACCCGAGATGCGCTGCGTCGCATCGAGATTGCACTGCAACATGCCGGTGCGACATTGGCCGACGTCGTCCGCACCCGCATCTATGTCACCGACATCTCCCGTTGGCGCGAAGTCGGCGACGTGCACGCACAGATCTTCGGCGAGGTCCGGCCGGCGGCCACCATGGTCGAGGTATCAGCGCTGATCGCGCCAGATCTGCTGGTGGAGATCGAGGCGGACGCCTACATCGAGCCGTCGCCGGCTACTAGCGGCGCAAACGAGCCGTCGGCGCCTGGCCGGTAATCCTCGACCTTGAGCACCGCCGCGACCGGCAGCGGACCGTACAGATGGGGAAACAGCAGCGACTCCGGGTCACTCGGCACGCCGGGCTCCCAGCGGACCGGCGAGTCCAGGGCGGCGGCGTCGAGGTAGAGCAGCACCAAGTCACGGCGACCGCTATATAGACGGTTCGCCGGCAGGTGCACCTGCGTCGCGGTCGACAAATGAACGAAGCCCTCCGCGGGCTCCGGAAGGATCGCGCCGTGCTCGCGGGCGGCCGCCCACTCCTGTTCGGAACACAAACGCACCAACAGTTTGTCGGAGTTTTCCAACATGACGATTACCCTGCCCGAATTCGGGGCAAATATGCGTGAGAAACGACACACCCAATAACGGTCGGGGAACAAGGCAAAAACTCCGAACGTCTGACAGAGTGAAATTACCGCCAGAACGGAGGAGCCATGAACGCAACTCTGACCAGCCCCGAGCTCACTCGCGCAGACCGCTGCGATCGCTGCGGTGCCGCGGCCCGGGTCCGCGCCAAGCTGCCTTCGGGAGCTGAGCTCCTCTTCTGCCAGCACCACGCCAACAAGCACGAAGCGAAGTTGGCCGAACTGGCGGCCGTGCTCGAAGTCAGCAGCCAGTAATTGCCGAGGAACTCGCCCGGCCCAATGTCGACCGGGCGAGGCCCTATCGGTAATGCTGGACGGGTATGAGCGACCAGGCCGCAAAACCGTCCCGCCACCACATCTGGCAAATCAGCCGTAGGACACTGTCCAAAGCCTGGGACGATTCGATATTTTCCGAATCAGCCGAAGCCGGCTTTTGGACCTGTCTCTCCACGCCGCCGCTGCTGTTGGGGATTCTGGGGACTTTGGCTTGGGTGGCGCCGCTTTTCGGCCCGGACACGTTGTCCTCCATCATCAAGAGCCTTCTGTCCACGGCCCGAAACTTCTTCTCCCCCAACGTCGTAGACCAGATCATCCAGCCGACCATCCGCGACATCACCGGGATCGCGGGGGGTGAGGTGGCATCGCTGGGATTCTTGATTTCGCTGTGGGCGGGCTCCTCGGCGATTTCGTCGTTCGTCGACGCGATCGTGGAAGCACACGACCAGACCCCGTTACGCCATCCCGTCCGGCAGCGCCTCTTTGCGCTGTTTATCTACATCGTGATGCTGCTGTTCGTCGTGGCGACTGCGCCCGTCGCGGTGGTCGGCCCCCGCAAGGTCAGCGAGCACATTCCCGAGGGCACGCAGAACCTGCTGCACTACGGCTACTACCCGGCGCTGATCCTCGGCCTGATGGCCGGGGTGACCGTGCTGTACCGGGTGGCGCTTCCGGTGCCGCTGCCCACTCACCGGCTGATACCCGGCACAGTGCTGGCCACGGTGGTGTTCGCCGTCGCGACCCTGGGACTGCGGTTCTACCTGAAGTGGATCGGCAGCACCGGCTACACCTACGGCGCCCTGGCCACACCGATCGCTTTCCTGCTGTTCGCGTTCTTCGGCGGGTTCTCCATCATGATCGGCGCCGAACTCAACGCGGCAATTCAGGAAGAGTGGCCGGCGCCGGCCACGCACGCGCACCGGCTGCGCACGTGGTTGGTCCGTCGCGGTTCCGCTATCGCCGGAAAGGACGAACCGGAACTGCCCAAGCCCAGTGCCGACCCGGATCCGGCTTCCGCGGAGACAAAAGCCTGATCAGCCCTTCTTGAGCCGGTCGTAGATCTGCTTGCAGTCCGGGCAGACCGGCGAACCCGGCTTGGCCGCCTTTGTCACGGGAAACACCTCTCCGCACAAGGCAACAACGTGATTACCCATGACCGCGCTCTCGGCGATCTTGTCCTTCTTGACGTAATGGAAGTACTTGGGTGTGTCGCTGCCGGTCCCGTCATCGGCGCGTTCGTCGGCGTCGGTGCGCTCAATCGTCTGGGTCTGCATGTCCTACATTCTGCCTCGCGGCCGGCGGCACCACACCGGAGAACCGCTATCGGATTTCATGTGCCACAGTGGAGTGATGAAGCGCGGCCCCGAGCTGAGTTTCGACGACTTCGACGAACACGGTCGCCCGGTACTGATCACTGCTGCTGCACCCTCCTACGAGGTGCAGCATCGGGCGCGGGTGCGCAAATACCTGACGCTCATGTCGTTTCGGATCCCGGCGCTGATCCTGGCCGCAATCGCCTACGGGACCTGGCACAACGGCCTGATCTCACTTCTCATCGTGGCGGCGTCGATCCCGTTGCCGTGGATGGCCGTGCTGATCGCCAACGACCGACCGCCGCGCAGCCCCGACGAGCCGCGACGCTTCGAAGGCACCGGGCGCCGGACACCGTTGTTCCCGACGGCCGAGCGGCCGGCACTGGAGCCGCGGCCGCACCCGGTGCGGCAACCGGAATGGCAGACGATCGACCCGGACAGTTCCGACTGAGCGCCTCCGCGGCGCCACTTCTCAGGACATTCTCAGGTCACCGCCGTATTCCCGCACGTCACAGCGTGTGAGATGGCTACCTCGTGGGAACTCTCGGTGCGGGCTTCTCGTTACAACACATGACAAGACAAGCCAATCGGGAGGGCGCAATGGCACATGCCACCACAGGCCGGTTTGACGGCGATTTGGATGCTCAGAGCCCAGCTGCAGACCTGGTGCGCGTATATCTGAACGGCATCGGCAAGACGGCGTTGCTCAACGCCGCCGACGAAGTCGAGTTGGCCAAGCGCATCGAGGCCGGGCTGTACGCCGAGCACCTGCTGGCAACCCGGAAGCGCCTCGGCGAGAACCGAAAACGCGATCTGGCAACCGTCGTTCGCGACGGGCAGGCGGCGCGCCGGCACCTGCTGGAAGCGAACCTGCGCCTGGTGGTTTCGCTGGCCAAGCGCTACACCGGTCGCGGTATGCCGTTGCTGGACCTCATCCAGGAAGGCAACCTGGGTCTCATCCGGGCGATGGAAAAGTTCGACTACACAAAGGGTTTCAAGTTCTCCACCTACGCCACCTGGTGGATCCGACAGGCGATCACCCGCGGCATGGCCGACCAGAGCCGCACCATCCGGCTGCCGGTCCACCTCGTGGAGCAGGTCAACAAGCTGGCGCGGATCAAGCGTGAGATGCACCAGAACCTGGGCCGTGAGGCCACCGACGAGGAACTCGCCGAAGAATCGGGCATCCCGGTCGAAAAGATCAACGACTTGCTGGAACACAGCCGCGACCCGGTCAGCCTGGACATGCCGGTCGGTTCGGAAGAGGAAGCGCCGCTTGGTGATTTCATCGAGGACGCCGAGGCGATGTCGGCCGAGAATGCGGTGATCGCCGAGTTGCTGCACACCGATATCCGCAGTGTGCTGGCCACTCTCGACGAGCGTGAGCATCAGGTGATCCGGTTGCGGTTCGGCTTGGACGACGGTCAGCCGCGCACGCTCGACCAGATCGGCAAGCTGTTCGGTCTGTCCCGGGAACGGGTTCGGCAGATCGAGCGTGACGTCATGTGCAAGCTGCGACACGGCGAGCGGGCCGATCGGTTACGGTCTTACGCCAGCTGAGGTGCGAATAGGCTAGCCAGACAAGCTTCACCGGAGACGGTGTGCCCGCCGCGAAATCGCGGCGGGCATACTGCTGCCGTGGGGCGTTTTGGACGAACCACTCGCAGGGCTGGCGAAGTAGACTCGGCGGCAACGGAGGATGGGCGAATGAACGACTTGGTTGACACCACCGAGATGTACCTGCGGACGATCTACGACCTCGAAGAAGAGGGCGTGACGCCGCTGCGTGCCCGGATCGCCGAACGCCTCGAACAAAGCGGTCCCACCGTCAGCCAGACCGTCTCCCGGATGGAACGCGACGGGCTGCTGCGGGTGGCGGGCGACCGTCATCTCGAACTCACCGACAAGGGCCGCGCACTGGCCGTCGCGGTGATGCGCAAGCACCGTCTGGCCGAGCGCCTGCTGGTGGACGTGATCGGGTTGCCGTGGGAAGAGGTGCACGCCGAAGCCTGCCGGTGGGAGCACGTGATGAGCGAGGACGTCGAACGCCGGCTGGTCCAGGTGCTCAACAATCCGACGACGTCCCCGTTCGGCAACCCCATCCCGGGACTTCTGGACCTCGGTGTCGGTCCCGAGTTCGGCGCCGAGGGCGCCAACCTGGTCCGGCTGACCGAACTGCCCGCCGGTTCGCCGGTCGCGGTCGTCGTCCGCCAGCTCACCGAGCATGTCCAAGGCGACATCGACCTGATCACCCGGCTCAAGGACGCCGGGGTGGTGCCCAACGCGCGCGTCACCGTCGAGACCGGTGTCGGCGGCGGCGTGACCATCGTCATCCCCGGCCACGAAAACGTCACCCTCCCGCACGAGATGGCGCACGCGGTCAAGGTCGAGAAGGTCTGACCCCCCGTCACCCCGCGCGGCGGCCAAGCGGCTGGCGCGGTGGCAGCCGCACGCCGAGTCGCTCAGCCAACCGGTAACCCGTACTCGCCAGTCGCTGAATGTCTTTGGGACGCAACCCCGACTGCAACGCCCTGTCCAGCATGCTCGCCATGCGGTGGCTCGGGTCGCAGCGCAGCGCGGCGTCCAGCGATACCCCCGCCAGGGGTCCGTCGCCGCGCACGTAGGCGCTGAAAGCCAGCAGCACCAACGCCTCCACGCGCCACGGTTCGGGCAGCACCCGCGCCAGCACCGACCACAACGACTCGGCGGCATCAGCGCTCTCGGCGACAGCCAAGCCATACAGCGTGTCGCGGACCTGCACGTCGCTCAACGCGCAGCCAAGTTGCGCCATCTCGGCGTCGGACAGCGACTTACCGTCGGCGACGCGCGCCGCGGCGGCCATCGCGTTCTCCACGTCGCGTCGACAGCAACCGGTTGGGTCACTGTCGTACGCTTCCGCGCGGGTGAGCGCCGCCTGCTCGACCGCGGGCACCAGAGCCGCGCTGCGCACGGGATCGGCCGCGATCACCGCCTGCAGGTCGGCCCGCCGCGGGTAGAGCCGCCGGCCATCCACCACCGCCGCGGCAGCCAGTGGTGAAGCCGACGGATCGTCGATCTCCCCACTCTCGCCGCAGAGCTCGACGCAGTGCCAGCGCCCACCGCGCACGATCTCGTCGACGACGTGTGCTGAACGACGCTCGATGCCGTGCCGGCCCAACGCGTCGGTCAGCGCGTCGCAGAGCCGGCGGTATCCGTCGTTGCACACCGAACAATGCGCACCTTCCTGATCGACGACCACCAAGATCGCCCCGTCCGGCTCCGCCGCCGCCGCGACCTGCGCGAGGTGATCCACCTCGTCGATCAGGTCGTCGGACAGGTCGGCCCGTATCACCGAGCCGAGCCCACCGCCCTCCAGGGAGACCAGCACCAGCGATTTTTCGGGCACGAACCCGAGGATGGCCGGCAGCGCCGCGATCAGGGCGGCGGGGCGAGTGAGCTGAAAGTTTTCTCGATGTTTCGTCATGCGGTCCACGCTGACGACCGGCACCGTCAGTTCGTGCTCGCGCAGCGTGATTCAGCCGCGTGCTTGTGGAGAAAGTCTCGACTGTGGGCTTTATCGTCTACTCATGACTTCGATGCGCGAGTACGACCTGGTCGTCATCGGCTCCGGTCCCGGCGGTCAGAAGGCCGCCATCGCCGCGGCCAAGCTGGGCAAGTCGGTGGCGATCGTCGAGCGCGGGCGCATGGTCGGCGGGGTTTGCGTGAACACCGGCACGATCCCGTCGAAAACACTGCGCGAGGCCGTCGTCTATCTCACCGGGATGAGCCAGCGCGAGCTGTACGGCGCCAGCTACCGGGTCAAGGACAAGATCACCCCGGCCGACCTGTTGGCGCGGACCCAGCACGTGATCGGCAAACAGGTCGACGTGGTGCGTTCGCAGCTGATGCGCAACCGGATCGACCTGGTCCTGGGCCACGGCCGCTTCGTGGACCCGCACACCGTCCTGGTGGAGGAGGACGCCCAGGGCGAGCGGGTGACGGTCAGCGGGGATTACATCGTCATCGCCACCGGCACCAAGCCGGTGCGTCCATCCGGTGTCGAGTTCGACGAGCGACGGGTACTGGATTCCGACGGCATCCTCGATCTGCGGACGCTGCCGGCGTCCATGGTCGTCGTCGGCGCCGGCGTGATCGGCATCGAGTACGCCTCGATGTTCGCCGCCCTCGGCACCAAAGTCACCGTGGTGGAGAAGCGCGACACGATGCTGGACTTCTGCGACCCCGAGATCGTCGAAGCGCTGAAGTTCCATCTGCGCGACCTGGCGGTGACGTTCCGGTTCGGCGAGGAAGTGACCGCCGTCGACGTCGGCGCTTCGGGCACCGTCACCACGCTGGGCAGCGGCAAGCAGATCCCCGCCGAGACGGTGATGTACTCCGCCGGCCGGGAGGGCCAGACCGCGGACCTGGGCCTGGAGAACTCCGGACTCGAAACCGACAATCGCGGAAGGATTTTCGTCGACGACCAGTTCCAGACCAAAGTCGAACACATCTACGCGGTCGGAGACGTGATCGGCTTTCCGGCGCTGGCGGCGACCTCGATGGATCAGGGCCGGCTGGCCGCCTACCACGCGTTCGGTGAACCGACCGATGGCATCACCGCGCTGCAGCCCATCGGGATCTACTCGATACCGGAGATCTCCTATGTCGGCGCGACCGAGGTGGAACTGACCAAGAACTCGATCCCCTACGAGGTGGGTGTGTGCCGGTACCGCGAGCTGGCCCGCGGTCAGATAGCGGGCGACTCCTACGGCATGCTCAAGCTGCTGGTGTCCACCCGCGACCGCACACTGCTCGGCGCGCACATCTTCGGCACCAGCGCCACCGAGATGGTGCACATCGGACAGGCCGTGATGGGTTGCGGCGGAACCGTCGACTACCTGGTCGACGCCGTGTTCAACTACCCCACGTTCTCGGAGGCCTACAAGGTCGCCGCGCTGGACGTGACCAACAAGATGCGGGCCCTCAGCCAGTTCCTGCGCTGATCAGCACCCGTCGTCGTAATCGGTCGGCGCCGTGTCACCGGCCCCGCCGGTTTCGGCACGGGCCAGCAACTGCGCGGTGCGTTCGTCGAACGGCGACGAGTACGACAGGTCTGCGGTGCAGCCCCCGCCTTCGAAACCGCCGACCACGCCGACGACCGTAGAGCCGTGGACCCAGGGCGCGCCGCTGGTTCCGCCGACCAGCCCCGCGCACGGCAGCGACGGGAAACCGCTCCCGGTGCGGCCCGAAGTGCCCTGGCAACCGACGGGCTCACCACCGGTCCCGGCGGGATAGCCGGTGACGCTTACCCGGGTGCCCGGGGCGGGGTCACTGCCCAAAGTCAGCGCGGCACCGGTCCGGCCTTCCAGCGTGCCGCGGGTGCCGCTTACCCGGGCGAAGGCGTAATCCGCGCGCGGGTCCCGACTGTCGAGCCAGCGCTCGTCGAAGTACACCGCCTCGACCGTCCAGGTGTCGGCGCGCCCGGCCGAACCGCGGAAACCCGGAACGAACGTCGTCTTCGCAGGCCCGAGCAGGCAGTGCGCGGCTGTCAACACAAGGTCACCGCCTTTGGCATGCACCACCGCACCGGTGCAGGTGTGCACGTTGCCGTCGCCCCGGAAAACGGCGCCGACGCGCGGGTCCGGTGTCACGGCTTCGTGGGCAGCGCACGACGCCGAGACCACCGCCAGGCCGACCACGACCGTCATTGCGCGCATGGCGTCCCATCATGCCCGATCGGATTTCTCAGCAAGCGAATAGAAAACCGTCCCAATGCGTTGATGGATGTGCCAGCAAATTGTGGCAGTCACGTCCGCACTTTCTACGGTGGGTGCGGTGTCGATTAGGCGAGACTGGTTAGGGCACCCTAGAGAGACCCATGAGCCCCCCGAAAGGAGGCACACTCATGTCCGATCATCCCGGCGAAGCTCAGGAATACCACCGCGGACAGCCAGGCATGTACGAGCTTGAGTTCCCCGCGCCGCAGTTGTCGGCATCCGATGGCCGCGGCCCGGTTCTGGTGCACGCCTTGGAGGGTTTCTCTGACGCCGGTCACGCGATCCGGCTGGCCGCCGCTCACCTGAAGGCGGCGCTGGACACCGAGCTGGTCGCGTCCTTCGCGATAGACGAACTCCTGGACTACCGGTCCCGGCGGCCGCTGATGACGTTCAAGACCGACCACTTCACCAAGTACGACGATCCCGAACTGAACCTGTATGCGTTGCGCGACAGCGTCGGAACGCCGTTCCTGCTGTTGGCCGGGTTGGAACCGGACCTGAAGTGGGAACGTTTCATCAACGCGGTACGCCTGCTGGCCGAGCGCCTCGGGGTGCGGCAGACGATCGGCCTGGGCACCGTCCCGATGGCCGTTCCGCACACCCGGCCCGTCACGATGACGGCGCACTCCAACAACGCCGAATTGATCGCCGACTTCACGCCGTGGATCTCCGAGATCCAGGTACCGGGCAGCGCGTCGAACCTGCTGGAGTACCGGATGGCGCAACACGGTCACGAGGTGGTCGGATTCACGGTCCACGTCCCGCACTACCTCACCCAGACCGATTACCCCGCCGCGGCGCAGGCCCTGCTGGAGCAGGTGGCCAAGACCGGATCGCTGGACCTGCCGGTGACGGCGCTGACCGAAGCGGCCGCGGAGATCCGGACCAAGATCGACGAACAGGTTCAGGCGAGCGCGGAAGTCGCTCAAGTGGTGAGCGCGCTTGAGCGCCAGTACGATGCGTTCATCGACGCTCAGGAAAACAGATCCCTGCTCGCCCGTGACGAGGATCTACCCAGCGGAGACGAGCTCGGTGCGGAGTTCGAGCGCTTCCTGGCCCAGCAGGCCGAGAAAAAGCATGACGATCACGACCCTGGTTAGCCCCGGACGCCTTTGCAAGGCTCGATGACAAGGTTGGCGACATGACCGTGCGGACGCGCAATCTTCGCCCGGTGCGGGAAGTGACATCCCCGTCGCTGCAGTACCGCACCATCCACGGCTATAAGCGGGCATTCCGCATCGCCGGGTCCGGTCCGGCGATCCTGCTGATCCACGGCATCGGCGACAACTCCACGACCTGGACCGGCGTCCACGCCAAGCTCGCCCAGCGGTTCACGGTCATCGCGCCGGATCTGTTGGGGCACGGCAAGTCTGACAAGCCGCGTGCCGACTACTCGGCGGCGGCGTACGCCAACGGCATGCGTGACCTGCTCAGCGTGCTGGACATCGAACGGGTCACCATCATCGGTCATTCCCTCGGTGGCGGGGTGGCGATGCAGTTCGCCTACCAGTTCCCCCACCTGGTCGAACGGCTGGTCCTGGTCGGCGCCGGCGGCGTCACCAAGGACGTCAACATCGCGCTGCGGTTCGCCTCGTTGCCGATGGGTGCCGAAGCGCTGGCGTTATTGCGGCTGCCCTTGGTGCTGCCCGCGGTCCAGTTGCTGGGCCGGGTGGCCGGTTTGGCCATCGGTTCGACGGCCATCGGCCGGGATCTGCCCAACATGCTGCGGATCCTGGACGACCTGCCGGAACCAACAGCCTCGTCGGCGTTCACCCGCACCCTGCGGGCGGTCGTGGACTGGCGCGGCCAGATCGTCACCATGCTGGACCGATGTTATTTGACCCAGGCCGTCCCCGTGTTGATCATCTGGGGCCGCAGAGATTCGGTCATCCCCGTGCGGCACGCCTACCTGGCGCACGCCGCCATGCCGGGCTCCCAACTCGAAATCTTCGAGGACGCAGCCCATTTCCCGTTTCACGACGACCCGGCCCGGTTCCTCGATCTCGTGCAGAGCTTCATCGACACCACCGCACCCCCCGACCACGACCAGGCCGCGCTGCGCGAACTACTCCGCAGCGGTGGCGGCGAAGCGACGGTCTCCGGGCCCGCCGACACCCGGCTGGCCGTGCTAAACGCCATAGGGGCCGACGAACGCAGCGCCACCTGAATCACGGCCGTCGACGTTGAGGTCTCAGGACTGTCGGCGCAACGTCGCGGACAGGTGGTGCTGGAGGCGTTGGCCGACAGCGGCCATGCGCAGCGAGTAGGACAGCTCGTTGCCGTCGACCCGGACCGACCGGGCCAGTGCCGACACTTCTTTGGCAGTCGGGGTCATTCCGACATCGGTTGTGGCCAAGTCGATTTCGACGACGCCGTCGCGCACCGAGTAGCTGCCGCCTTCGATCTCGGTGATGCCGCTGGGATGGGCAACCACCAGTTCCAGGTGGCCCTGTCGCGGCACTCGAAGATAGCCCGTCTCGGCGTGCAGCGGTTTGCCGTCGGCGACGGCTTTCGTTTTCTGTCCATAGCTCAGGAAAGGCTTGCCCACGTGGGAGAAGACGACCTCTTCGAAGTATTCGAACGACTCGATGGTCGGGTACTCCCCCGCCCCACGCCCCGCCCAGGTACCCAGCAGCGGCGCCAGCGCAGCGACGTCGGGATGAAGTTGGGCGGCCATCGGTCGGAAGACGCCGTTCAGCCCGGGGCCGATACGTTGCGGTGCGCGCGCAGCGCCTCGATCTCGCGTTCGAAATCGTCGGCTGAGGAAAAGGACCGGTACACCGAGGCGAAGCGCAGGTAGGCGACTTCGTCGAGTTCGCGCAACGGACCCAGGATGGCCAGCCCGACCTCATGGCTGGGGACCTCCGGCCCGGCGGCCCGCACCGCGTCTTCCACCTGTTGGGCGAGCAGGTTCAGCGCGTCGTCGTCGACCTGGCGCCCCTGGCAGGCGCGGCGCACACCACTGATCACTTTCTCCCGGCTGAACGGCTCGGTGACGCCGCTGCGCTTGACCACTGCGAGCACCGCGGTCTCGACGGTGGTGAAGCGGCGTCCGCATTCCGGACACGACCGGCGACGGCGAATTGCCTGGCCTTCATCGGTTTCCCGGGAGTCAATGACCCGGGAATCGGGATGCCGGCAGAAAGGGCAGTGCAATGGCCGCTCCTTTGCCACGCCGTGACGTCCGGATAACAGAACACCCCGAGAGTACCCGCGCGACCTGCCGAGCCCGGGTTGCGGCCGGTCAGCCGACCGGTGCGATCAGGGTCTGGCCTGCGGTCACCGCGCTGGAGTCCAGCGCGTTGAGGTCACGGATGCGTTCGACGACGTCGCGCACGGGTGCGCCCGGCGCCACGCGGACCGCGAGATCCTGCAGAGACTCGCCCGGCTCGACCCGCACCACCGCCAGCGCGGCGGGCACCTGCGGCGCCGCCTCGACCGATTCGCCGTGGACCATGCTGCCGAAGTTGGCCATCAGCCCTAACCAGAGGGTGATGACACCGGCGGCCAGGGCCAGCCCGATCGTGGTTGCCACACTGACCGGCCGTCTGCGGTGGACAACGGTCGACCTCGCGACACCGGTGCCGTAGTAGCGCATCGGCGCGCCCGCCGGGCGCGACGGGCCCGGCCTGTTCGACCGTGGCTGACCGGACCGATAGGAGGGAAACTCGCGAATCGGCCTGTTCAGAGGCCTGTTCAACGGGCTCTGCGCGTTGCTGGCGCGATGCGGACCCGCGTAGATGAGTGTCATGCCGTTTCCCTCCGGTCGACTACTTATCGCTCGTGTGTTCGACACTAGTCGCTCATGTGTTCGACAACCGAACATTTGAGCGAGCGTGTCGCACGAGCAAAACCGTAGACCTCACCACCGACAAGTTTTTTGTCGGTGCAACCAGCTGGTGACTTTCAGATACCCGGTACGCGCCGAAGTTACACACTTGTGATTCATTTTGTTTCCGCAGATCGGCGGCCCTCAACGGCGCGACGACACGCCGGTCGAACACATGTTTGATTCTTGGACGGAGTGGGGTTACATTCAGTGCCATGAGCGACAGCAACGACACCCCGGCCGATGCGACGCTGACTGACCGACAGCGAACAATCCTGGACGTCATCCGCGCGTCGGTGACCACCCGCGGATATCCGCCGAGCATCCGGGAGATCGGTGATGCCGTCGGTCTGACGTCGACGTCCTCGGTGGCACACCAACTGCGCACCCTGGAGCGCAAGGGCTACTTGCGGCGGGACCCGAACCGCCCGCGTGCTGTCGACGTGCGCAGCGCCGACGACACGGTGACGCCTCCGCTCACCGATGTAGCGGGTTCGGATGCGTTGCCGGAGCCGACTTTCGTCCCAGTGCTGGGACGCATCGCCGCCGGCGGGCCGATCCTGGCCGAGGAGGCCGTCGAGGACGTCTTCCCCCTACCCCGCGAGCTGGTCGGCGAAGGGACGCTGTTCCTGCTCAAGGTCGTCGGTGAGTCCATGGTCGAAGCCGCCATCTGCGATGGGGACTGGGTGGTGGTGCGCCAGCAGAACGTCGCCGACAACGGCGACATCGTCGCGGCGATGATCGACGGCGAGGCCACCGTCAAGACATTCAAGCGGGCCGGCGGTCAGGTGTGGCTGATGCCGCACAACCCGGCATTCGACCCGATTCCCGGCAACGACGCGATCGTGCTGGGCAAGGTGGTCACCGTCATCCGCAAGGTGTAGCCGCCGGCGTCAGTCGGCCCGGACGAAACCGTTGGCGCGCGCGGCGTCCTCGTTGGCGAACCAGATCTCGGCCAGTGTGTCGTGATAGAGCGCGCTGTTGGGCGTGTAATACAGACCGAACCGGGCGCTGGCCTTGATCGGATAGCCGTCCGGGGCCCGGTAGGGGTCGTCGTCGAGCGGCAGGTGGATCGTCGGACGCACCGCGGCGCTGCCGGCCGGTGCCGCCGCCGGCGCCTCGGCCTGCGGAGCCGCTCCGAACGGCGTGCCGGCTTCGGCGGCGTAGCCGGCCGGGTCCGCGGCCGCATGCCGTCCCGTTCTCGCCTCGGGCACCGGATCGGTGTCCGGTGGCGACGCCAGGTCGGGTGACTCGCCTTCCGCGTCGTCCCTGAGTTCGTCTTGCGGGTAGCGGGCCCCCGCATATTCGTCGAGGTATGGCTCGTCCGGCTCGATTTCCGGGATCTCCGGAACTTCCGGGATTTCCGGCTCTTCCCGGGAGTGCGGCACTTCGGGGACGTCCGCGTCCGGCACGTACGTCGGTGGCGCCGAGAGTTCGGGCACGTAGTCCTCCGGCCCTACCCGTTCCGGAACCCGCGGCTCCTCCTCGAAAGGTTCCCCGTAGCCCTCGTGCGACACCACCGGGATGGGCGTGGTGCCCACCGCGTCGGGGTCCTCGTCGTACTCCTCATACGAGGACGAGTCGTAGCTCTCGTCGGCATCGTGGGTGAATTCGTCGTCGTCGGCGTCCTGCTCGACCGGGAGGACCGCCGTCGCCCCACCCCGGGACCAGCTGACCCGGGCTCCCGAGCCGGCGTCGGGATGGTCCTCGACGTGCTGGTCGTGCTCGTCGGCCGGGGGGAACCGCTCAGAACCGTAATCGATGTCCTCGCGCGGCCAGCGCCCTTCCGCGCCGGGGTCATAGTCCACACCGGCGTTGCGGTCCGGGTCCGGGTCGAAGACGGGTGCATCGGGACCCGCGGCGCGGCGCCTGCGCAGACCCAACACCACCAACACGCACATCAGGACCAGCAACAGCACCGGCACGGCCGCGATCAGCCACCACCAGTGGAAGGTGAACTTCTTGCCCGCCGGGGGTGAGGCCGAATTGCTGGGCTGATTCTGTCCCGAAACCTGGAGTCCGGACAGCAGCGGCGCCAGATTCGCCGGATCGGTGCTGAAGGTGTTCTTGGCGCGGTTCCAGGAGATCTTGCCGCCGGTGAACTTCTGCGACACCACGTCACCGTCCACCGTCTGGTCAGCCACCGGCGCACCGAGTTTGCCGGTGGCGCCCTTGAGCTTGTCCCACGCGGCCTTCATGGCCCCGCGCACGACGAAGGCGCCGTGGTCGGGGGTCCAGAAGATCACCGGCTTGTCCGCCGCGGAGAACGTCGCGACGCGGCTGGCTGGAGTGATCCCGCCGTCTGCCTCGTTGGCGACGGGGAAGCCCAGATCGCTGCTGACCGGCCCGCCCAGCGCCTCATACTTCTGCAGGATCGGTCCCTCGACGGCGTTGGCGCCGGTCGCCGGGCTGAAGAAGATCTTGCCGCCGTTGAAGTCCTGAGCGACGCCGTCGCCGCCGATCGGGTACTGGTTGCCCTTCTTGGCGCCCAGCGGCCCGTTGGCGCCGCCGGCGGCACGCCAGGACATGTTGATGGCGGCGGTGGGGTCGATCGCCACCTGCAGCCCCTTGAGCTGCTCGGCCAGGCCCGGCGGATTGGTGCTGAACTCCTTGGTCTTGCGGTTCCAGGACACCTCACCACCGGTGAACTTCTGCGAAGTCACCTCGGCGTCATAGGTCTCGTCGCCGATCGGGGCGCCCAGCACCCCGCCCGAGCTGCCCAGCTTGTCCCAGGCGGCGTTGAGCGCGCCACGCACCACGAACGCGCCGTGGTCGGGCGTCCAGAAGATCACCGGGTTGTCGCTGGCTGCGAACGTGCTGACGCGGCTGTCCGGTCCGGCGAGGCCCGGAACTTCGTTGATGGACGGAAATCCCAGGTCGCTGCCCGCCGGTCCGCCCAAAGATTCGTACTTGTCCAGAATGGGGCCGAACATGAACTTGGCGCCGGTAGCCGGCGTGAAGTACATCTTGCCGCCGTCGAAGTCCAGCGCGAATCCGTCGCCCACGGGATAGACGTCGCCCTTCCGGGCGCCCAGCGTGGACGTGTCGCCGCCGGCCTTCTCCCACGCGGCCATCATGGCCGCCTCGGCGTCGCCGATCGGAGACGCCGACGCTGTCGGCGCCAGCAGCGTGACGGCCAACGCGCCAGCCGCCAAGCCCAGCAGCGCCCGCCCGACCAGCTTGCTCAAATGACCTCTCCGCCCGTTCACCAAGCCTCCCAGCTGATGCCCTGCCCACCCGGCGAGCCGGCGGATCCACCGCCGTGGGCCGTTCCCCAGCTACGAATCGCATCGCGGCCGGGCTCGCATAACTTTGCTCTAGCGAACGAGAAATGCGAAGTCAAATTGTAGATATTACGGAAACGGATATCGACCCGATGTCGAAATGATGCGGTGCTGCGTCCGTGTCGCGAGAAATCCCGGAGCCGGCTGAGGGTCCTGCGGATCGTCGCCGACGGTCCGGCAAATTCTCTACCGTAGCGGGACAAAGCCCAGCTCACGACGGCCCTGCACACCGGGCAACGGAATGCACCTCGTCCCCGTCAACGCACGCGCTACGCACGCACCGACGTTACGTCAGGACTCGATCCCGTCAACGTTGTGCATCGGGTCCGTACGCGATGTGTCCGGCGGACGAACAACGCGAGGCGGCCTCGGTCAGACGCCCAGGCTGCGGCCGATGATCTCCTTCATGATCTCGGTCGTCCCGCCGTAGATGGTCTGCACCCGAGCGTCCAGATAGGCACGCGCGACGTTGTATTCGCGCATGTAGCCGTATCCGCCGTGCAGCTGCAGGCAGCGGTCGATCAGGTGGACCTGCTTCTCGGTGGAGTACCACTTGGCCATCGCGGCCTGCTCGGCGGTCAACTTGCCTTCCAGGTGCAGCGCCAGGAACTGGTCGACCATGATGCGCACCACGGTGGCCTCGGTGGCCAGCTCGGCCAGCAGGAAGCGGCTGTTCTGGAAGCTGCCGATCGGTTTGCGGAATGCCTTGCGCTCCTTGGTGTACTGCAAGGTCTCTTCCAGCACGGTCTCCATCGCCGTGGCGGCCATGACGGCGATGTTGATCCGCTCCTGCGGCAGGTTCTGCATCAGGTAGATGAACCCCATGCCTTCTTCGCCGAGCAGGTTCTCCGCCGGCACCTTGACGTCGGTGAACGACAGCTCGGCGGTGTCCTGGGCGTCCAGGCCGATCTTGTCCAGGTGGCGGCCCCGCTCGAAGCCCTCCATGCCCCGTTCGACGACCAGCAAGCTGAACCCCTGAGCACCCTTGTCGGGGTCGGTCTGGGCCACCACGATCACCAGGTCGGAGTTGATCCCGTTGGTGATGAACGTCTTCGCGCCGTTCAGTACGTAGTGATCGCCTTCTTTGACCGCTCGGGTCTTGATGCCCTGCAGGTCGCTGCCCGTTCCCGGCTCGGTCATCGCGATCGCGGTGATCAGTTCGCCGCTGCAGAACTTGGGCAACCAGCGCTGCTTCTGCTCGTCGGTGGCCAGGTGCAACAGGTAGGGCGCGATGATGTCGTTGTGCAGGCCGAACCCGATGCCGCTGTAGCGGCCGCGGGTGGTTTCCTCGGTGACGATCGTGTTGTACCGGAAGTCGGGATTGCCCCCGCCGCCGTACTCCTCGGGCACCGCCATGCCGAGGAACCCTTGTTTGCCGGCCTCCAGCCACACCCCGCGGTCGACGATCTTGGCCTTCTCCCACTCCTCGTGGTAGGGCGCGACGTGACGATCCAGGAAGGTCCGGTAGGACTCCCGGAACAGATCGTGCTCGGGTTCGAACAGTGTGCGCTGGTATTTGACGGCACTACCCATGGATTACCTCCGGCGATGAAGTCTCTCCGCCCCAAGATATACCAACCGGGTGGTTGGTCGGCACGGGGACGCCGCTAGGCGCGCGGCGCGAACTCCTGCAGCGCGGCGGCCAGTGCGAACGGGACTCTGGCTTGGATCCGGGTGCCGTCCGCCTGGTGCTCGGCCTGCTGCACCCGTCCGTCGGAGTGCAGCCGGGCCACCAGATCACCGCGGTCGTAGGGGATCACCACGTCGATCGCGGTGTCGGTCGGCGCCGCGAGTTCGGCCATCCGCCGGCGCAGCGCGTCGATCCCCTCCCCGGTGCGAGCGGAGACGAAAACCGCGCCGGGCAGTTCGTGACGCAGCCTGGCCAGCATCAAATCGTCCGCCGCGTCGATCTTGTTCACCACCAGCAGTTCCGGCGCGGCATCGCCGTGATGATCCGCGATCACCTCCGAAACGACCTGCCGCACCGCGCTGATCTGCGCGAACGGGTTGACGTCGGAACCGTCGACCACGTGCACCAGCAGGTCGGCGTCCACCACCTCTTCCAACGTGGACCGGAACGCCTCCACCAGTTGGGTCGGCAGGTGCCGGACGAAGCCGACGGTGTCGGTGAGCACGAACGCCCGGCCGTCGTCCCATTCGGCGCGCCGGGTGGTGGGTTCCAGGGTGGCGAACAGCGCGTCCTGCACCAGGACGCCGGCTCCGGTCAGCGCGTTGAGCACGCTGGATTTCCCGGCGTTGGTGTAGCCGACGATGGCGATCGAGGGCATGTCGGCCTGCAATCGGCGACTGCGCTGGGTGTCGCGGACCTGCTTCATCGCCTTGATGTCGCGACGCAGCTTGGCCATCCGCTCGCGGATGCGGCGCCGGTCGGTCTCGATCTTGGTCTCACCCGGACCGCGCAGGCCCACCCCGCCGCCGCTGCCGCCGGCGCGGCCACCGGCCTGGCGCGACATCGACTCACCCCAACCGCGCAGCCGCGGCAGCATGTACTCCATCTGCGCGAGCGCCACCTGCGCCTTGCCTTCCCGGCTGGTGGCGTGCTGGGCGAAGATGTCCAGAATCAGCGCGGTGCGGTCGATGACCTTGACCTTGACCGCCTTCTCCAACGCGGTCAACTGCGCCGGGGACAGCTCGCCGTCGCAGATCACCGTGTCGGCGCCGGTGGCCACCACCACTTCGCGCAGCTCCTGGGCCTTGCCCGAGCCGATGTAGGTGGACGGGTCGGGCCGGTCGCGGCGCTGAATGAGTCCTTCGAGCACCTCGGAGCCGGCGGTCTCGGCCAGGGCGGCCAGCTCGGCCATGCTGGCCTGGTTGTCCGACGCGCTGCCCTCGGTCCACACCCCGACCAGCACCACCCGTTCCAGCCGCAGCTGTCGGTACTCGACCTCGGAGACGTCGGTGAGTTCGGTCGACAGTCCGGCGACCCGGCGCAGCGCGGATCGATCCTCGAGGGCCAGCTCACCGAGGCTGGGCAAGGATTCCGGTAGGCCCGTCTCGGGCGAATCTGGATAATTCATAAGCAATTTCGATGGTGGCACGTCGCGACGGCCGACGCACCCGAATATCAGGCTTGCGACGCCCACCAGCCGTCGTCGAGTTCCCCGCGCGCCACCAGTACCGACGGCCCGCGCAGGAAGCTGGTCGCGTCTGTGACGGTGACGACGACGTCGCCGCCGGGCACCCGCACGGTGACTGTCCCGGTCTCGGCGTGCTCGGTGGCCAACGCCGCGACCGCGGCGGCCACCGTCCCGGTTCCACAGGAGCGGGTCTCCCCCACCCCGCGTTCGTGCACCCGCATGCAGACCACGCCCTGCGCGGGTGCGGTGAGGACCTCGACGTTGACGCCCTCGGGAAACTGCCCGCGGTCGAAGCTGACCGGCGCCGCGACGTCCAGCGCCGCCAGTTCCGCGGGGGTCAGCTGCGGGTCGACGCAGGCCAGGTGCGGGTTGCCCACGTCGACGGCCACGCCGGTGAATCGCCTGCCGCCCACCACCGCTTCGCCGGTGCCGAGCCGGTTGGCCTTGCCCATGTCGACGGTGATGTCGGCGTTGGACGCATCGACGCTGTGCATGGTGACCTGCCGCGGTCCGGCGAGTGACCCGACGACGAACTCGTCGCGCGACTCCAGCCCGCTGGCCCGCAGGTAGTGTGCGAAAACCCGCACACCGTTGCCGCACATCTGTGCGGTGGACCCGTCGGCGTTGCGGTAGTCCATGTACCAGTCGTCGGCGCCTACCCCGTCGGGTATCCGATCGAGCGCGCCGACAGTCAGCGCTGCGCCGGCTGTGGTGACCCGCAGGACTCCGTCGGCTCCCAAGCCCCGGCGGCGGTCGCACAACGCGACGACCCGTGCAGCGGACAGGTCGGTCTCGGCCCGGACGTCGGGCAGCAGCACGAAGTCGTTCTGGGTGCCGTGGCCCTTGGCGAAGTGCACCCGATCAGGGTACGTGCCGCCATGCCCGCACCGCCTCGTCCACGGCGTCGGAGGCGGTCCCGTCGATCCAGCGCACCCGATGATCGCGGCGGAACCAGGATCGCTGCCGTCGCACATAGCGGCGGGTACCGACGAAGGTCTGCTGCTGCGCGTCTTCCAGCGACGCCAGCGTTGCGCCGGCATCCAGCGCCGCGATCACCTGCGCGTACCCCAGCGCGCGGCATGCGGTGACGCCCTCGCGCAGGCCGCGGGTGAGCAACCCGCGCACCTCCTCGACCAGGCCGTCGGCGAACATCGTTTCGGTGCGTCGCGCCAGTCGCTCGTCGAGAACCGTTGTCTCGCAGTCTAATCCGACGATCATCGTGCCCCAGCGCGGGGCTCCGATGCGCGGTGCCGACGCGGCGAACGGTTGGCCGGTGAGTTCGATGACCTCCAGTGCGCGCACGGTGCGGCGGCCGTCGGTGGGCAGGATCGTCGCGGCCGCGGCGGGATCCCGGCGGGCCAGTTCGGCGTGCAACTCGCCGACACCGATTTCGGCGAGGCGGTGTTCCCACCGGGCCCGCACGGCGGGGTCGGTCGCCGGAAACGACCAGTCGTCCAGCAGCGACTGAAGGTAGAGCATCGACCCGCCGACCACGATCGGCACCGCTCCCCGACCCAGGATCGCTTCGATGTCGGCCGCGGCGGCCTGCTGATAGTTGGCCACGGTCGCGGTCTCGGCGACGTCCAGCACGTCGAGTTGGTGATGCGGGATGCCGCGGCGCTGCGCGGCGGGCAACTTGGCGGTCCCGATATCCATGCCGCGGTAGAGCTGCATCGCGTCGGCGTTCACTATCTCCGCCCGGCTGCCGAGCCTCTCGGCGACGTCAAGTGCCAGTTGCGACTTGCCGGTGCCGGTTGGACCGACGATTGCCAGCGGTCTCACGGCTGCCAGACACCGACGAAATAGCCGACACCGCAAGGGAATCCGCGGTACAGCTCCTTGACGGTACGGGGGCCGGGCTCGGCCACGCCGGCCAGCACCGCGAACGCCGTACGCCCCAGGACCCGGTCCGGCAGCCGGGTCAGGGCCTCGACGTCGCCGCGGGCCAGGGCGTCATCGAGGGTGTGCTGCGCCTCGGCACCGGTGGGGTCGTAGCCGCCGGGTGCGCGGGCGGTAAGGGTATTGGCGCCGTCGGCCACGATCAGCACGCCGACCGGTTCGGGGTCGCGGTCGATCTCGGCGCGCAGCCGGCGCCCGCAGGCCAGCGCGTCGGCGGCGTCCCGGCCGGCCTCGAACACCTGGACTCGCGCGCTGCCGCCGGGTCGGACCCGGCCGCGCAGCCAAGCCGCGATGAGGGCGCACAGCGGCAGGTTCATCGGGGACAGATCCCCGGCGTGCGGTGCCAGCGCGACCCGCACGTCGACCCCGAATCCCGCGAAAGTGCCCGCACTTTCGGGGCCGAACACCGCATCGGTTTCGCCGATGCCCACGGCGATCCAGCGCGCGGGCAGGACGGCGGCCGCCGCGGTCACCGCCGCGCTCAGATCGGCGATCTCGGCGTCGGCCGCGCCGGCGAGTTCGGGGACGAGCACCGGCGCGGACGGCACGATCGCGACGGCGCTGAGCACGCCACCAAACTAAACGTCCGGTGCGGAGTCGGGGCCGCCTACCCGGGCGTGGGCCCGAGGGCGGCGCCATCGGCCGCGATCGCGGTCGGGGTGGGTGACGGCGCGGGTTCCTCGTCCCGGGGGCTGTCGGCGCCGGCGTCGGCGACGATCTGAGCGGCCTCGCCGCGCGCCAGCGCCACGGTGGCGACGATCACCAGGGCGACGGCCGCGAGCAAGACGAAAGCCTCTGCGCCGTCGGCGTCGATCGTCTCGGAGAGCACCAGGATGCCCAGCGTCGCGGCCACCACGGGCTTGGCGACGGTCATCGTCGGCAACGATGCGGTCAGCGCGCCGGCGCGGAAAGCGGACTGCTGGAAGATCATCCCGCACAGCATCGTCACCAACCACGGAATGAACTCCGGCGACGTCAGCGCGGCCCCGAGGCCGTCGTCGTGCAGCACGTGGACGACACCCTTGGTGAGCACCGCGAACAGCGCCAGCGACGAACCCGCGACGAATGCCAACAGCACCGCCGCCTGCGGCCGTCCGTGCCACACCTTCGCCGCAATCAGACACGACACCAGGATCGGTCCCATCACCGCGGCGACTATCAGCCAGGTCAGCAGGGGCGCGCGTTCATTGCCGTGCGCCGGGTCGCCGACTTTGATGACCACCGCCAGGGCCGCGGCCAGCGTGACGGCCCACACCCATTCCGACCGGGTGATCTTGTGGTGGGTGAGACGTGAGTAGATCGGCAACGCGAACAGCAGGGCGGTCACCTGAAGCGTGGTCACCAGCATCACCGATGCCCAGATCAACGCCACCGCCTGCAGGCTGTAGTTCAGGATCGCGCACAGACCGCCGGTCCACCAGCGAAGGTCGCGCAACGACATGCCGAAGAGCTTGAGATGGCCGACCTCCTCGTCGGTGATCTCGTGGGCGGAGCGCTGCCGGATCACGTCACCGGTTGCCGATGCGAACGCCGCGACAAGGGCGATGCCCCCGGCGATACCAACCATTGACATCGCGATCCTCAATTCCCCAAACTTCGCTACCAGCGTTCCCCACGGTGCCAGGTGTGTACACCTGGTTTTCACTGGCAGTTAACCGACTACTTTATGGCTCGGCCCCGGCTGTGAACAGTGACTCAGCCGGTCGCCTACCGTTTTCCGACGCCTCCGATACTCGACTTTGTCGACCCACAGCTTTGCTCATCGAACTGAGCGCCACCCAGGTCTAGCTATGTGGCAGCTGTGAACACCACGATGGAGTCGCGCCCATCGCTACGGTACCCGCACGCCTGAGACGGCTATCCGGTGCAACTGAACGGGAACCGATTCGTTACCCCCGCCATCGGCTTCACCGACTGGTCGCCGTGGTGCAGACAGCATCGGTGACCCAAGGTGGCCGCGCAGCGCACGCCGAACTGCTTCAATACTTGTGGGAAACCGGTTGGCGACCGAGACGGAACTGCCAACCGTCGAGGTGCCGCTTCGCGCGGCAGCTGCGCGGGAAGTCGACCGCGCGATCGGAGAAGGATAGGTGACGAGCGTTATGACGGGTGACCAGCCCCGTGGCAACGACTCCGCAGAGTCGATCAGTGAATCCGCCGCCAGGCCGGTGCCAGGACCCCGTCCGAGGCCACGTCCCGGGCCGGCACCCGGATCTGGTTCCCGCGCCGCGGCCGCACATCACCTGGCGAAGGCCCCGCACAGCGATCCGCACCGGTTCGGCCGGGTCGACGACGACGGCACCGTGTGGTTGATCAGCCGATCCGGCGAGCGTGTCGTCGGCTCGTGGCAGGCCGGAGACCGGGAAGCCGCGTTCGCGCACTTCGGCAGGCGTTTCGACGATCTGTCCACCGAGGTCACCCTGATGGAGGAGCGGCTGGTATCCGGGACCGGAGATCCCCGCAAGATCAACGCCAACGCCGCGGCACTGGCCGAGACGCTCTCGACGGCGGCGGTGCTCGGCGACGTGGACGCGCTGGCCGGCCGGTTGTCCGACATTCGCGCCCGCATCGACGTCTACGTCACCGCGCACCGATCCCGTCGCGAAGAGCATCGGGCCGCGCAGACCGCCCGCAAGGAGGCGCTCGCCGTCGAGGCCGAAGATCTGGCCGCCAACTCCACCCAGTGGAAGGTTGCCGGCGACCGTCTGCGCGCCATCCTCGAGGAGTGGAAGACGATCAGCGGACTGGACCGTAAGGTCGACGACGCGCTGTGGAAGCGTTACTCGAGTGCCCGTGAGACCTTCAACCGGCGGCGCGGATCCCACTTCGCCGAACTGGATCGGGAGCGCTCGGGTGTGCGCCAGGCCAAGGAGCGGCTGTGCCAGCGCGCCGAATCGTTGTCGGACTCCACGGACTGGGCCGCCACCAGCGCGGAGTTCCGCAAACTCCTGACGGAATGGAAAGCAGCGGGGCGCGCCAGCAAGGACGTCGACGACGCGCTGTGGCGCCGGTTCAAGGCGGCACAGGATTCCTTCTTCACCGCACGCAATGCCGTCACCGCGGAGAAGGACGCCGAGTTGCGCGCCAACGCCGTCGCCAAGGAGGCGCTGCTGGCCGAGGCCGAGAAGATCGATCCCAGCAACCAGGACGCCGCCCGGGCCGCGTTGCGCACGATCGGTGACAAGTGGGACGCGATCGGCAAGGTGCCGCGGGAACGGTCCGCGGATCTCGAGCGACGGCTGCGCGCGGTGGAGAAGAAGGTGCGCGATGCCGGGGAGGCGGACCGCACCGACCCGCAGGCGCAGGCCCGCGCCGAGCAGTTCCGCTCGCGCGCCGAGCAGTACGAGCAGCAGGCTGCGAAGGCTGTGGCCGCCGGCAAGACCAAGGAAGCCGAAACGGCGAAGGCGAATGCCGAGCAGTGGCGGCAGTGGGCGGATGCCGCTGCCAAAGCGCTGACCCGCAGGTCCTAGCCGCCGTCCGGGTCGGGTTTGTCGGTCTGGTCCAGGTTGTCCAACAGCGTTTTGGACTGGTGTTGCGCGACCACTCGGCGACGCTGTTCCTCGGCGGCCAGTTGCACGATGGTGCGCTGCCAGACCACTCGCGCCCAGTGGAACGCCAGCAGGATTACCGAGATCCAGCAGACGAACAGCCCGATACCCGGGCCAGGATGGCCTGCCGGGACGGTCTGTCGTGACCAGACGGCCAGCAGTCCGGTTGCGCTGGCCAACGCCGAACCCGCCAGCGCCACCCAGGCCACCGCCCAGCGCCGGGTCAGCAACGCCAGCATCGAGAACCCGACCGCGAACACCAGCGTCAACCAGACGAAGACCCGCAACGGCAGCGCCGACACGGTGCCGACGGCGCCGTGGGTGTTGAACAGCAGGTCCCAGCCCCGCACGCTGCCGGTGTGCGGCAGTACGAACGATCCCAGCAAAACGAAAACCAGGATCGCCACGACCAGCGCCCGCGCCCCGGGATCGATCTCCCGTGCGACGCGGCGCTCTGCCGCCTCGATTTCAGACCGGTAGGCGTCGAAATCCGCCGCGTTCGGTTGCTCGCTCATCTCGTTCCAGCCTATCCGCGGCAGCCGAGGGTCTGGACCGCGGCGCTGGGCTGCCCGACGCCGGGCATCCCGAGACCGACACCGCCCGGGCGCCGGCCGGTTGCGTGAGCATCGCCGGCACGGGTGCGACGGTGGGTCAGGATGCCGGCATCGGCGATCAAATGGTGCGGAGCGGCATCGGTGACCTGCACGGTGACGACGTCGCCGGGCCGCACCGACTCGCCATCGGTTTTGAAGTGGACCAGCCGGCCGTCGCGTGCCCGCCCGCTCATTCGTGCGGTGCTGGCATCCTTGCGCCCTTCGCCGGTCGCGATGAGCAGCTCGACGGTCCGGCCGACCAGGGCGCGATTGTGTTCGAGCGAGATCCGCTCCTGCAGCTCGACCAACCGTTCATAACGTTCCTGCACAACGGCTTTCGGAAGCTGGTCGGGCAGCTCCGCGGCCGGGGTACCGGGGCGCTGGGAGTACTGGAAGGTGAACGCGGCGGCGAAGCGAGCCTGGGCCACGACGTCGAGGGTGGCTGCGAAGTCCTCTTCGGTTTCGCCGGGGAAACCGACGATCAGGTCGGTGGTGATGGCGGCGTGCGGCATGGCCGCCCGCACGCGTTCGATGATGCCCAGGTAGCGCTCGGCGCGATAGGAGCGGCGCATGGCGCGCAGGATCCGATCAGATCCGGACTGCAACGGCATGTGCAGCGCCGGGCAGACGTTGGGGGTCTGGGCCATCGCTTCGATGACGTCGTCGGTGAACTCGGCGGGGTGCGGCGAGGTGAACCGGACCCGCTCCAGGCCGTCGATGTCGCCGCAGGCCCGCAGCAGCTCGGCGAAAGCGCCCCGGTTGCGCGGTATCGCCGGGTCGGCGAAGGAGACGCCGTAGGCGTTCACGTTCTGGCCCAGCAGGGTGACTTCGAGCACGCCGTCGTCGACCAGCGTCTGGACTTCGGCCAGGATGTCGGACGGGCTGCGGTCGACCTCCTTGCCCCGCAGCGACGGGACGATGCAGAAGGTGCAGCTGTTGTTGCAGCCGACGGAAATGGAAACCCAAGCGGCGTAAGAGGATTCGCGGGCACTCGGCAGCGACGACGGAAACTCCTGCAGCGCCTCGGCGATCTCCACCTGGGCGGCGTTGTTGTGGCGCGCGCGTTCGAGCAGCGTCGGCAGCGACCCGATGTTGTGGGTGCCGAAGACGACGTCGACCCACGGCGCCCGGCGCAGCACGGTGTCGCGGTCTTTCTGGGCCAGACAGCCCCCGACCGCGATCTGCATGTCGGGATTGCTGCGCTTGCGTGGCGCCAGGTGGCTGAGGTTGCCGTAGAGCTTGTTGTCGGCGTTCTCCCGGACGGCGCAGGTGTTGAAGACGACGATGTCGGCTTCGGTTCCGTCCTGCGCGCGTCGATAGCCGGCCGCTTCGAGCAGGCCCGCGAGCCGTTCGGAGTCGTGGACGTTCATCTGACAGCCGTAAATGCGGACCTGGTAGGTGCGCGCCGAGTCCGACGCAGCATCGTCTGCCACGTGCCGGGCCACCGTCGAAGTCACGGGGCCATGGTACTGGCGCCCGTCCGCCACGGGCCGCGCTAGACCCGTCGGCGCTCCCGTTCGGCAGCCAGCTCGCCGAACACCACCTCGCACGCGACCGCCTGGCTGTACCCGCGGCGGGCCAGCATCCCGACCAGTCGGCGGGTGACCCTGGTGTCGTCGTCGCCCAGCACCTCCCGGCGCAACCGGGCCCGCACCAACTGCTCGGCGCGGTCCCGCTCGGCGCCGGCGTCGATCCCGGCCAGCACCGTGCTGATCACGTCGTTGTCCACGCCCTTGGTGTGCAACTCGGCGGCCAGCGCGCGCTTGCTCTTGCCCGCGTTGGCCCGTCGGGATCGCACCCACTGTTCGGCGAAGTCAGCGTCGTCCACCAGTCCGACGCCGGCCAGCCGGTCCAGCACCCGGGTGCTGACGTCGTCGGGAAAGCCCTTCCTGGCCAATTGCCCGGCCAACTCGGCCCTGGTCCGGGAACGTGCGGTGAGCAGGCGCAGGCACAATGCCCGCGCCTGCTCCTCGCGCCGCTCAGAAGTCGACGGGGGCGGGCAGGACGCTGTCATCGGTCACCACTGCGCCAATGCCGAGCTTTTCCTTGATCTTCTTCTCGATCTCGTTGGCGATGTCGGCGTTCTCCAGCAGGAAGTTGCGGGCATTTTCCTTGCCCTGACCGAGTTGTTCGCCCTCGTAGGTGAACCAGGAACCGGACTTGCGAATGAAGCCCTGGTCCACCCCCATGTCGATCAGCGAGCCTTCCCGGCTGATGCCCCGGCCGTAGAGGATGTCGAATTCGGCCTGCTTGAACGGCGGCGACACCTTGTTCTTGACGATCTTGACCCGGGTGCGGTTGCCGACCGCGTTGGTGCCGTCCTTGAGCGTCTCGATCCGCCGCACGTCCATGCGCACCGACGCGTAGAACTTCAGCGCCTTGCCACCTGTGGTGGTCTCTGGACTCCCGAACATCACGCCGATCTTTTCCCGCAGCTGGTTGATGAAGATCGCGGTGGTGCCCGAATTGTTCAGTGCGCCAGTCATTTTCCGCAACGCCTGACTCATCAGCCGGGCCTGCAGACCGACATGGCTGTCACCCATCTCGCCTTCGAGTTCCGCGCGTGGCACCAGTGCGGCCACCGAGTCGATGACCACGATGTCCAGCGCGCCCGAGCGGATCAGCATGTCGGCGATCTCGAGGGCCTGCTCGCCGGTGTCCGGCTGGCTGACCAGCAGCGAATCGGTGTCGACGCCGAGTTTCTTGGCGTACTCCGGATCCAGCGCGTGCTCGGCGTCGATGAACGCCGCGACGCCGCCGGCGGCCTGGGCATTGGCCACCGCATGCAGCGCCACGGTGGTCTTACCCGAGGACTCCGGGCCGTAGATCTCGATGACCCGGCCCCGGGGCAGGCCGCCGATACCCAAGGCGACGTCCAGTGCGATGGACCCCGTCGGGATCACTGAGATCGGCTGACGCACCTCGTCGCCGAGGCGCATCACCGAGCCTTTGCCGTAACTCTTCTCGATCTGGGCCATCGCCAGTTCGAGAGCCTTCTCGCGGTCAGGGGCTTGTGCCATGGTGCCTCTCCTGTAGTCGTGTGTTCGGTGACCGGTATCGGTCGGTTGGCCGTGACACTAGAGAAGGCCACCGACAAGTCGAGATCACCGAATGCCACCACAGTAGACGAACATGTGTTCGACCGGGGTTCGACACGCCGCGTGTGGCACCATCTCCCCACATGGACATCTCCGCGGAGCTGGCCGAGATTTCCTCTTACGGTGGGTTTTTCGCCCTGACCGTCGGCGGCGACCCGGTCGGGTGGCACCCGGTCACCCAGTCCTACGCCGACGGATTCGGCGACCTCGTCGGCCGGTACCGCACCTCCGAGCGCCGCATCGGCGCGTCCTTGGTGCACCTGGGCCACGCCGCCCGACTGTGGTCACCCGTGCTGGCCTGCGTGCTCGCCCACGGCGTCCTGCCCCACCTGACCGATTTGCAGCGGGCCGACGACAGCGCGCAACTGCGGCTGCCCATCCCCGTCGGCGATCCCGTCGACCCCTCCCCCGAACTGGTCTACCGCGTCGTGGTGACCGACCACATGGCGCGGTTCGCAGCCGGACTGAGCGTCGACCTGGCTCCGGGACTGCTCTCCGGCAACATTGCGTCCGCGCTGGCGGGAACCGCAAGGATGCTGCTCGGTGCACGGCCCGACCTGCGTGAGCAGATCACGCAGCTGACGATCGCCTTATTAGGCACCGGTGATCTGGCCGGGACCGGGGTGCTCACCAGCCGCGATCTCGGCTTCCGGCGCCACAGCTGTTGCCTGTATTACCGGCTGCCCGGCGCGGGTAAATGCGGGGACTGCGGCATCTAACCGATTGACTCTGCGCTCAGGGCGTTGTCTTCTCGCATTTCCCCGCCCTGAGCGCAGAGTCAACAGGGGGCCAAACAATCACCACTGGTCACGAGGCACGTCGAAGTCGGCGCACAACGCCCGCCACACGTCGCGCGGCTCGACACCGTCCTCGATGGCCTGCGCCGCGGTCCGGCCGTCGAAGCCGCTCAGAACGTGATCGACCAGCACCGACGACCCGTAGGCTGCGCCGAACCGCAGCACCACCCGTTCGTTGAACTCCGTCAACCGCACGCCAGCAAGATACCCAGCCGGTTATTCGGCTAAAGCAAGCGCGTCGCGGCACACCCGCACCGGATCGGCCACCCGGGACGCGCTGTCGGCGGCCCGCTGAGCGGCGGCGCGGTAGCTGGGCGACGACAGCACCTCACCCACCGCGGCCACCAGCGCGTCGGCGGACAGCGGCCGGATCAGCTGCCCGCTGCCCTGGCGCACCACGCGGTTGGCCATCTCCCACTGATCTCCGCCGCCGGGCACCACCACCAGCGGCACCCCCGCCAGCAACGCCTTGGCCACGAGTCCATGTCCGCCTCCGCCGATCACCAGGTCGGCGTGCTTCAACAGCTCGTCCTGCCGGCCCAGCCCCACCGCCGCCCACGGTGGCACCGTCAGCTCCTCGCCGCCCAGTCGCGAGACCACCAGTCGGGCACCGGTCGGCAGCGTCTCCCCCGGCGTCAGGCATTTCAGCGCGAGTCCGGCCAGACCCACCGTGCCGGTCGCCGCGGTCGACGGCGCGATCATCACCACCGGGCCCGAACCCGATGGAATGTCCAGCACCTGATCGGTCGGCTCGAAATGCAGCGGGCCCACCACCACCGCCTCGGCCGGCCAGTCCGGGCGCAGCACTTCCAGCGCCGGCAGCGTGGCGATCAACCGCCGTACCGGCCCCGGATCGTGCGCCGGCAGCCCGATGTCGACCCGGACGGCGGACCGCTGCTGCAGACCCTTGCGCACCGAGCGGGCCGTCAGCGCCCGCATCACGGTGTCACGCAGTCGGCCGCGCAGTCCGACCCCGGGAGCCAGCCCACTGCCGATCGGCGGCAATCCCCTGGACGGCAGATACAGCGGATGTGGGCAGAGCTCGACCCACGGGATGCCGAGGAGCTCCGCGGCCAGACCGCCACCCGAGGTGATGACGTCGGAAACCACCAGATCCGGAGCGAGGCCACCCAGCGTCGGCGCGATCAGCACCGCCATCCGGGCTGCCCGCCGATGAATCCTGGCCCCGGCGTCGACGTCCTCGTCGACCGCTTTGAGTCCGTCCAGCTCGATGGCGTCGACGCCGGCGTCGCGGGCGGCTTCCAGCCATTCGACCCCGGTCAGCAGCGTCGGTGTGTCGCCGGCAGCCAGGAAGCGTTGGCACAGCGCGATCGCGGGGAACGAGTGCCCGGGATCCGGCCCGGCGACCACGGCGACGCGCATCGGCCCTACCCTGCCACAGCCGCCCTCACCTACGCTGGCAAGCATGACCGAGCTGACTCAGACAACGACCGACGACAACATCCGCACGGTCGAGGGATTCCTGTACGCACTGCAGGACGAGGACTTCGACACCGCGGAGGCCGCATTGGCCGACGACCTCGTCTACGAGAACGTCGGCTTCTCCCGGATGCGCGGCGGGCGCAAGGTGGGCAAGCTGTTCCGCAAGATGGAAGGCCGCATCGGCTTCGAGGTGAAGTTCCACCGCGTGGCCGCCGACGGCAACGCGGTGCTGACCGAGCGCACCGACGCGCTGATTCTCGGACCGCTGCGACTGCAGTTCTGGGTCTGCGGGATCTTCGAGCTCCGCGACGGCCGAATCACCCTGTGGCGGGACTACTTCGATGCCTTCGACTTCCTGAAGGCGATCGCGCGTGGCGTGGCCGGCATTGCCATCCCGTCGCTGCGGCCCACGCTCTAGCTACTGAGCTTTTCTCAAGCCGCCGAGCTCGTCGAACGCCTGCGCCCAACCCGACAGACGGTCGGTGGCGCCCACGAGTTCGTCGCGGTAGCGCTGCTGGGTCAGCATGACCACGCCGCCGCCGGCACCGTCGCCGTTCGCCGACGAGACCAGATGCGCCGCGGCGGTGACCATCTCGTTGTACTGACGGACACCCGCGCCGAGCTGCGCGGTGTAGGCGTTGATGGTCGGCACCAGATAGTCGCGCGACGATTTCGAGGACTGCGCGGCACGTTCCATCGACACCACCTGGGCCGCGGTGGCTGCCATCGCCGCTGAGGTTCGCTTGGCGGCGTCGGTGAGGTCGGTGATCTCGTCAGCCGGAAGCATCGCACCCCGCTCGATCACGCCGAGCAGCGAATAGAAGCCGCGCTCTGAGGCGCCCAGTGCGTACATCGCCGGTCGTGCGGCCGAACCCGATGGTGGCAGCCGACGGGCGCCGGCCGGACGCTGCGCCGGCAGCGGCTCGGACTTCAGCCAGTAGTAGCGGAAGAACAACAGCGTCGCCGGGATCACCATCAGGACGGCCACCGCGCCGGTGATCTGCAGCAGCAACGCGAACCAGCCCCACGCCGCCAGCACGGCTGTCACCAACGCCCAGAATGCCACCCCGGCGGTGAAGATCCACGCCCAGCGCAGCGCGCGCCGACGGCGGCGCAGCAGACGGGCGCGGGGATCGGATGCTGCGTTGATTTTTCGCGCAACCAGGTCGGACACGTCGGCCAAGGTGTCGAATCCGCGCTGCAGCAGCCGCCGCCACAGCCCGTGCCGATCCGACCTCGCCATCATCACTGCCCCTTACTGACCGCTTACTGACCGAAAGGCTTCTCGGGGATCGCCCCGCCGGTCTCGGTGGCCGGCTTGGACGTGTTGATCCCGGGTGAAGCCGCGCCCCCGGCCGGCAGAGCCTCGCCGCGCATCGACGCGCGGATCTGCTCCAGCCGGGAATGCCCGGCCATCTGAACACCGGCCTGTTCGACCTCGAGCATGCGGCCCTGCACCGAGCTCTGCGCGAGTTCGGCCGAACCGATCGCGTTGGCGTAGCGGCGCTCGATCTTGTCGCGCACCTCGTCGAGACTGGGAACGTTGCCGGGTGCGGCGAGCTCGCTCATCGACCGCAGCGAGGCGCTGACCTGCTCCTGCATCTTGGCCTGCTCGAGTTGACTGAGCAGCTTGGTGCGCTCGGCGATCTTCTGCTGCAGCACCATTGCGTTGCGTTCGACGGCCTTCTTGGCTTGCCCCGCCGCCTGCAGCGCCTGGTCGTGCAGGGTCTTGAGGTCCTCGACGCTCTGCTCGGCGGTGACCAGCTGGGCCGCGAACGCCTCGGCGGCGTTGTTGTACTCGGTCGCCTTGGCGGCGTCACCGTTGGCGACGGCCTGGTCGGCCAAGGTCAGCGCTTGGCGCACATTGACCTGCAGCTTCTCGATGTCGGCCAGTTGCCGGTTGAGGCGCATCTCCAGCTGGCGCTGGTTGCCGATCACCTGCGCAGCCTGCTGGGTCAAAGCCTGATGGGTCCGTTGGGCTTCCTCGATGGCCTGCTGGATCTGGATCTTGGGGTCCGCGTGCTCGTCGATCTTGGAGTTGAACAGCGCCGTCAGGTACTTCCACGCTTTGACGAACGGATTGGCCATCAGTGAGCTCCGCCTTCGCTTCTTGTGTGCCGGTTGGGCCGCAACGCTACCCCTGCAGCCCAATTTAGTGGGTCAGCGCGCATCGCCCTACCCATGGTGCGTATCTGGGGCCGGGCGGGTCAGCGATCAGGCAACGGCGAGCGTGGCGACCGGCGGAATGACCACCTTCGTGCTGGCGTCGATGCTGGGAACCGCGCTGCGGGCGGCGCGCTCCTCGCCGGCCATCCGCTGCCCCGCATCGATGAGTACCTGCGACAGCGGGACGTGCAGCGCGTCGCAGATCGCGGTGAGCAACTCGCTGGACGGCTCCTTGCGACCCCGCTCGACCTCGGACAAGTATCCGAGACTCACCCGCGCCGAATCGGACACCTCGCGCAACGTCCGGCCCTGCGTCGTCCGGGTCCCCCGCAGCACGTCGCCAATGACCTCCCGCACCAATGACGTCATCGGGCTCTCCTTCGCTTCTCTCCCACGGATCCCATCCAGAAAGCATGGAACTTTAGGTCAACGCCGGCGCTGGGCGCGTTGGTTCCCGGAATGGCGTCCGGATTCAGGCAGCGGGTCTCGTGTGGCGCATTTCGCGCACTGTCGACGCGACGTAGTCGATGCCGGTGACCACCGTCAGCACGACCGCCAGACCCATCACCACCTGCGCGGCGGTGTGCAGCACCCCCGACAGGGGCAACACGAACAACCCGATCGCCACCGCCTGCACCAGGGTCTTGACCTTGCCGCCCCAGCTCGCGGGAATGACGCCGCGGCGAATCACGGCCAGTCGCAATACGGTGATGGCGATTTCGCGGGTCATGATCAGCACGGTGACCCACCAGGGCAGATCGCCGAGCATCGACAGGCCGATCAGTGCCGCACCGATCAGGGTCTTGTCCGCGATCGGGTCGATGAACGCGCCGAACTCGGTCGCCATGCCGTAGTTGCGGGCCAATTGCCCGTCGAATCGGTCGGTAATGCAGGCCAGCGCGAATATCGTCCATGCGGCGATCCGGGCATAAGTATGGTGGCCGTCGCCGTAGAACAACGCGTACAAGAAAATCGGAACCAGCACCAGGCGCAGCAGCGTCAGAGTATTCGCCAGATTGGCGATACGGGCAGGCCCTGCCACCTCACCCGTTTCAGGCTGCCCCGACACGGCAACAGAATAACGGCTGGCCAGCTCAAGCGGTGGTCGACGTCGATAGTGTCGTTCCGTGACCGAAAGTCGACCGGTGGTACGGCGCGCGCGGACGTCCGACGTCCCCGCGATCAAGCAACTCGTCGACACCTATTCCGGAAGAATCCTGCTGGAGAAGAATCTCGTCACGCTCTATGAAGCTGTCCAGGAATTCTGGGTGGCCGAACACCCCGGGGAGAAGGGGAAAGTCGTCGGGTGCGGGGCGCTGCACGTGCTGTGGTCGGATCTCGGCGAGATTCGCACGGTCGCCGTCGACCCCGCCATGACGGGTCACGGCATCGGTCATGCGATCGTCGAGCGGCTCCTCGAGGTGGCCCGTGAGTTGCAGTTGCAACGGTTGTTCGTGTTGACGTTCGAGACCGAGTTCTTCGGCAGGCACGGGTTCACCGAGATCGAAGGCACACCGGTCACGGCCGAGGTGTTCGAGGAGATGTGCCGCTCCTACGACATCGGCGTCGCGGAGTTCCTCGACCTGAGCTACGTGAAGCCCAACACGTTGGGCAACTCCCGCATGCTGCTGGTTTTGTAGCGCGAGCAGACGCGAAGGCCCCTAATTGAGGCGCGAAACGGGGGCTTTTACGTCTGCTCGGCCTCAGAAGTGCCGCCGCGGATCAGCGCTAGTGTCCCGGCCAGTTCGTCGGGTTTGACCAGCACCTCGCGGGCCTTGGACCCTTCGCTGGGGCCGACGATGCCGCGGGTCTCCATCAGATCCATCAGCCGGCCCGCTTTGGCGAACCCGACCCGCAGCTTGCGCTGCAGCATCGACGTCGAACCGAACTGGCTGGACACCACCAGTTCCACGGCCTGCAGGAACACATCCATGTCGTCGCCGATGTCCGGGTCGACGTCGGTCCGCTCGCCGGTGGGTTTCGCGGCCGTGACGCCCTCGGTGTATTCCGGTTCGGCCTGATCCTTGCAGGCGGCGACGACGGCCTGGATCTCTTCGTCGCTGATGTAGGCGCCCTGCAGCCGGACCGGCTTGCTCGCGCCCATCGGCAGGAACAGGCCGTCGCCCATGCCGATCAGCTTCTCGGCGCCGGCCTGGTCCAGGATCACCCGGCTGTCGGTCAGCGACGACGTCGCAAACGCCAGCCGCGACGGCACGTTGGTCTTGATCAGCCCGGTGACCACGTCGACCGACGGGCGCTGCGTGGCCAGCACCAGATGGATGCCGGCCGCCCGCGCTTTCTGGGTGATCCGCACGATCGCGTCCTCGACGTCGCGCGGGGCGGTCATCATCAGGTCGGCCAACTCGTCGACGATCGCCAGCACATAGGGGTAGGGCCGGTACTCACGCTGGCTGCCCAACGGCGCCGTGATCGCGCCGGAGCGCACCTTGGCGTTGAAGTCGTCGATGTGGCGCACCCGGGAGGCCTGCATGTCCTGGTAACGCTGCTCCATCTCCTCGACCAGCCACGCCAACGCGGCCGCCGCCTTCTTGGGCTGGGTGATGATCGGGGTGATCAGGTGCGGAATGCCTTCGTACGGCGTCAGTTCCACCATCTTCGGGTCGATCAGGATCATCCTGACCTCCTCGGGGGTGGCCCGGGTCAGCAACGACACCAGCATGGAGTTGACGAAGCTGGACTTGCCCGAGCCGGTGGACCCGGCGACCAGCAGATGCGGCATCTTGGCCAGGTTCGCCGAGATGAAGTCACCCTCGATGTCTTTGCCCAGGCCGATGACCAGCGGGTGGTGGTCCCGACGGGTCGACGGCGCGGTCAGCACGTCGGCCAGCCGCACCATCTCGCGGTCGGTGTTGGGCACCTCGATGCCGACGGCGGATTTGCCCGGGATCGGCGCCAGCATGCGCACGCTCTCAGTGGCCACCGCGTAGGCGATGTTCTTCTGCAGGGCGGTGATCTTCTCGACCTTGACCCCGGGTCCCAGCTCGACCTCGTAGCGGGTGACGGTCGGGCCGCGGGTGCAGCCGGTGACGGCCGCGTCGACCTTGAACTGGGTCAGCACGTCCCCGATGGCGCCCGCCATGTGGTTGTTGGCGGCGCTGCGCTTCTTCGGCGGATCACCGACGACCAGCAGATCCAGCGGCGGCAGCACGTAGGGGCCCTCCACGACGCGGTCCAGGACTTCAGTGTCCTTGCGCGACTTGCGGTTTCGGGCAACTGCGGGTTCCGGCGTCGTCGGTGTGTCGTCCTCGGCCGGAGCCTCCTGCACCGACGGCCACGCCACCGGCGCGTCGTCTACCGGCTGGTCGTAGTAGCCGTCGGAAAAGTCCTCGCGCGGTGCGACTTCCACGGTGTCGGCGTCGTCACCGGCGAAGTCCTCCGCGAAGTCCTGGTCGTAGTCGTCCTCGTACTCGTCCTGGAACAGGCGGGTACCGAACATGCGCCGCAAGGCATCAGGCACTTCGCGGACGGTGATGCCGGCCAGCAACAACAACCCGAACAGCGCGCCGATGAACAACATCGGCGCGGCGATCCACGGCGTGAGTCCATCCGAGAGGGGCCCGCCGATGGCGAACCCAACGAATCCGGCTGCCCGCCGGCGCAATTCGGGCTCCTCGGGCGATCCCGCCCACAGGTGCCGCAGGCCCAGGAACGACAGCGCGATCAGGGTGGAGCCCAGGATCAACCGGGGTCGGGCGTCGGGATCAGGCTCGGTGCGCATCAGCACGACCGCCGTCGCCGCCGCGACCAGCGGCAGCAGCAGGACTGCCGAGCCGACGCACATCCGCAGCCCCGCGTCCAACCACGCGCCCACCGGACGGGCGGCGCCGAACCACGAACCCGCGGCGACGATGACGGCAAAGCCGAGCAGGGCCAGCGCGATTCCGTCGCGACGGTGACCCGGTTCGATGTGCCGGGCCTGGCCGATCGAGCGTGCCGCGCCTCCGGTGGCTTTGGCGGCCATCATCCAGGTCGCGCGGGCGGCGCGACCGCCTTTGATCCCGGCCGAGACCAGTAGCGACTGGTTGCGCCGCTTGGCAGGCCTGGAGACCCGCTTGACGGGCTTGCCGGGGCGCTTCTTGGAGGCCCGCGTCGGCGCACCCGAACGCGCACTTCGGGCTCCGGCCCCCGAAGCGCCCTTGGGCCGGCTCGTTCGGGCACCGGAACTGGCGGCGGTCTTACTGGCCATGACCGCAAGCCTAGTCCCAGTGACCTCATCTGCACCAACCGCCACACTGGTAACAGCGCATTGATCGCGATGTGCTCGTTCGGTGACCTGACGGCGTGAGTAGGGTGTCAACCGGCCAGCCCGTTTGGCCACGTCATACCCGCTGCCCCGCCAGAGTCGTCAGGAGTCCCAGCATGCCCGTCGTCGTGGTCGCCACCCTCACCGTCAAACCGGAGTCGGTCGACACTGTCCGCGAGATCCTCACCACCGCGGTGCAAGAGGTGCACGACGAGCCCGGCTGCCAGTTGTATTCGCTGCACCAGACCGGCGAGACCTTCGTGTTCGTCGAGCAGTGGGCCGACGAGGAGGCGCTGAAGACGCACAGCACGTCGCCGGCGATCGGAAAGATGTTCACCGCGGCCGGCGAGCACCTGGCCGGCGCCCCGGACATCAAGATGTTGCAGCCGATTCCGGCCGGCGACAGCGAAAAAGGGCAGCTGCGCGCCTGATGGCCGAGGGTCCGCTCGCCGGCAAGGTCGCGTTCATCACGGGTGCCGCGCGCGGCCAGGGACGGGCGTACGCGGTCCGGCTGGCCCGGGACGGCGCCGACGTGATCGCCGTCGACCTGTGCGGCCAGATCGACAGCGTGCCCTACCCGTTGGGCACCGCCGAAGACCTGGCCCGCACCGTTCAGTTGGTCGAGGGCACCGGGGCGCGGATCGTGGCCAGGCAGGCCGACGTGCGGGACCGCGCGGGATTGGCGGCCGCCCTGCAGGCCGGGCTCGACGAATTGGGCCGGCTCGACATCGTGGTGGTCAACGCCGGCATCGCGCCGATGCAGTCCGCGGACGGCTGGCGCGACGTCATCGACGTCAACCTCACCGGCGCCTACCACACCGTCGACGTGTCGATACCGGCTCTGGTCGAGCACGGTGACGGCGGGTCGATCGTGCTGATCAGCTCGGCCGCCGGACTCGCGGGTGTGGGCAGTGGTGACGCCGGCTCCCTGGGCTACGCGGCCGCCAAGCACGGCCTGGTCGGCCTGATGCGTCTGTACGCCAATCTGCTTGCCAAACACAGCATCCGCGTGAACTCGGTGCACCCGTCCGGGGTCAACACCCCGATGATCAACAACGAATTCACCCTCAAGTGGCTGGCCGACCTGGTTGCCGAGTCGGGTTCGGCGCCGGGCATGAGCAACGCGTTGCCGGTGCAGATCCTGCAGGCCGACGACATCGCCAACGCGGTGGCCTGGTTGGTGTCCGACCAGGCTCGCTACATCACCGGTGTGACGCTGCCGGTCGACGCCGGCTCGGTCAACAAGCGCTGACCAATGGCTCCGAATCCCGCGGCGCGCACGGCTTTCGGGCCGATGGTGCTGGCAGCGATAGAACAGAACGAGTCCGGCGACCGCAGACTGGTGGACGACGACCTGGCCGGGTTGTTCCTTCCCGCTCCGTTGCGCTGGCTCGTCGCCGCCACCCGGCTCGCACCGTTCCGGCGCGCACTGATCGGTGTATCGGAGTTCACCGGTCGCGGGTTGTGGGCCAATTTGACGTGCCGCAAACAATTCATCGCCGACAAGCTTGCCGGGGCACTCGACGACGTCGACGCGGTCGTGATCCTGGGCGCGGGACTGGACACCCGGGCCTACCGGTTGACCCGGCGGGTCCGGAAGCCGGTGTTCGAGGTGGACCTGCCGGCCAACATCGCCTGCAAGGCCAAGACGGTGCGACGGGTACTGGGCGAGCTGCCGCTGTCAGTTCGGTTGGTCGCAATGGATTTCGAGCGTGACGATCTGCTGACCGCGTTGGCCGAACACGGCTACCGCCCCGACTACCGGGTGTTCCTGATCTGGGAGGGCGTGACCCAGTACCTCACCGAGGACGCCGTCCGCACCACCCTGGCGGGACTGCGCGCGACGGCGCCGGGCAGTCGCCTGGCCTTCACCTACGTTCGCCGCGACTTCATCGACGGCACGAACCGGTATGGCTCCCGCGCGCTGTACCGTTCGGTGCGCCAACGACATCGGTTGTGGCACTGGGGCATTGCGCCCGACGAGATCGCCGCGTTCCTGCACGAGTACGGCTGGCGACTGGTGGAGCAGATCGGTCCCGACGAGATCGTCGAACGCTACCTCGCGCCTACCGGACGCAGGCTCACGGCCTCGCAGATCGAGTGGTCGGGGTACGCGGAGAAGGTTTAGACCTCGATGACGGTCGGCACGATCATCGGCTGTCGGCGGTAGGTCTCGCCGACCCATTTGCCGACGGTGCGACGCACGCCCTGGGCGATCCGGATCGGGTCGACGACGTTGTCGGCCGCCAACACTTCCAGCTCGGCCTCCACCTTGCGCACGGCAGGTTCCAGCGCCTTGGGGTCCTCGGAGAATCCGCGCGAATGCAGGTGCGGCGGCGCCGCCGGTTTGCCGGTGCCGCGCTGGATCACCACGGTCACCGCGACGAAACCGGACGCCAGGATGAGCCGCTCCCCCAACGTGATATCGCCGACGTCGCCGGTGATCAGACCGTCGACGAACATCTTGCCGACCGGCACCGCGCCGGCGATCGACGCCTTGCCGGCCACCAGGTCCACGCTGACACCGTTCTCCGCCAACAGGATTGAGTCCTCGGGCACCCCGGTGCTGGCGGCCAGTTTGGCGTTGGCCCGCAGGTGCCGCCACGTTCCGTGCACCGGCATGACGTGGCGCGGACGTACCCCGTTGTAGAGGAACAGCAACTCACCGGCATAGGCGTGACCCGAAACATGCACGCGCGCTTGGGCGTTGGTGACCACCCGGGCGCCGATCTTGGCCAGTGCGTCGATCACGCCGTAGACGGCCTCCTCGTTGCCGGGGATGAGTGACGAGGACAGCACGATCAGGTCGCCGGCGGTCAGGGTGATGCTGCGGTGCTCACCTCGCGACATCCGAGACAGCGCCGCCATCGGTTCGCCCTGGGTGCCGGTGGTGACCAGCACCACCTGGTCGGGCGGCAGCATTTCAGCCGCGGCGATGTCGATCAGGTCCGAGTCGGCGACTCGCAGGAAACCCAGTTCGCGGGCGATCGCCATGTTGCGCACCATGGACCGGCCGACGAACGACACCCGACGTCCCAAAGCGACTGCGGCGTCGATGATCTGCTGCACCCGGTCGACGTTGGAGGCGAAACAGGCGACGATGACCCGCCCGTCGGCGCCCCGGATCAGGCGGTGCAGGGTCGGACCGATCTCGCTTTCCGAAGGCCCGACACCGGGGTGTTCGGCGTTGGTCGAGTCACACAGGAACAGATCGACTCCGGCGTCGCCGAGCCGCGACATGCCGGGCAGGTCGGTGGGGCGTCCGTCGAGTGGCAGCTGGTCGAGCTTGATGTCACCGGTGTGCAGGACGGTGCCCGCTCCGGTGTAGACAGCGATGGCCAGCGCGTCCGGGATGGAGTGGTTGACGGCGAAGTATTCGCATTCGAATACGCCATGCCGAGTGCTTTGCCCCTCTTTGACCTCGACGAACACCGGCTTGATGCGGTGTTCGCGGCACTTGGCGGACACCAGAGCCAGGGTGAACTTGGAACCGACGACCGGGATGTCGGGGCGCAGCCTGAGCAGGAACGGGATCGCGCCGATGTGGTCTTCGTGGGCGTGGGTCAGCACCAGCGCTTCGATGTCGTCGAGCCGGTCTTCGATGTGACGCAGGTCGGGCAGGATCAGGTCGACACTGGGCTCGTCGTGGGTGGGGAACATCACCCCGCAGTCAATGATCAGGAGCCGGCCCAGGTGCTCGAAAACCGTCATATTGCGGCCGATTTCGCTGATGCCGCCGAGCGCGGTGACCCGCAGTCCGCCCGCGGCGAGGGGACCGGGCGGGGTGAGTTCCTCGTTCACGCTTGACTCACCTGAGCACGGACGCCGCACGCATGTCGGCAGCCAGTGCCTCGAGTTGCTCCGGTGTCGCCGCAACTTGCGGCAGCCGCGGCTCGCCGGCGTCGATGCCCTGCAAGCGCAAGCCGGCCTTGGACAACGTCACCCCACCCAGGCGGGCCATCGCGTTGCACAGCGAGCCGACCGAGACGTTGATCTTCCGCGCGGTGGCGATGTCTCCAGAATTGAACGCCGACAACAGTTCTCGCAGCTGACCGGCCGCCAAGTGGGAGATGACGCTGATGAATCCGGTGGCGCCCATGGCCAGCCACGGCAGGTTGAGGGCGTCGTCGCCGGAGTAGTAGGCCAGCCCGGTCTCGGCGATGATCTGTCCCCCGCTGTGCAGGTCGGCCTTGGCGTCCTTGACCCCCACGATGTTGGGGTGCGACGCCAGCGCCCGCAGGGTGTCGG
This sequence comes from Mycobacterium sp. NGS67, assembly GCF_059812185.1. NCBI lineage: Bacteria > Bacillati > Actinomycetota > Actinomycetes > Mycobacteriales > Mycobacteriaceae > Mycobacterium > Mycobacterium sp. NGS67. Next base: position 16,272 of record NZ_JCALCF010000020.1, on the reverse strand, counting down.
GGTCGATCGGCACGATCGAGCGGGGCGGAATGTCGTAGAGCACGATCGGCAGGTCGGTGGCATCGGCGACGGCAGTGAAGTGCGCCTGCAACCCGCGCTGAGGGGGCCTGGAGTAGTACGGGGTGACGACCAGCAGTCCGTGCGCGCCCTCGGCCGCAGCAGCCTGGGCGAGCTTGATGCTGTGCGCGGTGTCGTAGGTGCCGGCCCCGGCGATGATCCGCGCCCGGTCGCCGACCGCCTCCAGGACGACCCTCAGTAGCTCGCGCTTCTCGTCGTCGGTGGTGGTCGGAGACTCTCCGGTGGTTCCCGAGACGACCAAACCATCGCAGCCCTGATCTACCAGGTGATTGGCCACCCGGGCGGCGGCCCTGGCGTCCAGGGCGCCGTCGGCGTCGAACGGTGTCACCATCGCGGTCAACAAGGTCCCCAGACGTGCCGGGGCGTCAAATCCGACGGTGCTCACGGTTCCTTAGATTACCTGGCTGCGGCAAGGGCTTTGGCAGTTAGGCTTCGGTCGCTAACGGGCTGGTCGCGACCTCGCTGCCGTCGGCCAAAGTCGACACCTCGAAGTCGGCGAACACCGCCGGGGCGACATCGGTGAGCTGACGTAGGCACGCGATGGCCAGTCGCCGGATCTCGACGTCGGCGTGCTCGCTGGCCCGCATGGCGATGAAGTGCCGCCAGGCCCGGTAGTTGCCGGTCACCACGATCCGGGTCTCGGTGGCGTTCGGGAGGACGGCCCGGGCGGCCTGGCGGGCCTGTTTGCGCCGCAAGACCCCCATTTTCTCGTTGGGCTGGTCGGTTGCGAACTTGGCTTCCAACTTGGCCAGCAGCTCTGTATAGGTGGCGCGGCTGGCGTCGGCAGCGGCGAGCAGTATCTCGGCCAGCTCGGGATCGTCCTCCATGCCCGGCGGGATCACGACCTGCGACTCGGTCTCCGGCACGTAACGCTGGGACAGCTGCGAGTAGGAGAAGTGCCGGTGCCGGATCAATTCGTGGGTGCAGGACCGTGAGATTCCGGTGATGTAGAACGAGACGCTCGCGTGCTCGAGCACCGAAAAATGACCGACGTCGATGATGTGCTTGATGTAGCCGGTGTTGGTCGCGGTCCGGGGATTGGGTTTGGACCAGCTCTGATAGCAGGCCCGGCCGGCGAACTCGACCAGGGCGGACCCGCCTTGAACATCAGGGCCGTCGGTCGTCCAGGGCACGTCCGGCGGCGCCAGGAACTCGGTCCTTGCGATCAGTTGCACGCGCAGCGGCGCCGTCTCGGCCACGGCGCTCACCTTAACTGGGCGAAGTCGAAGAGCTCGTAATGGTTGCGCATCACACGCGGTGATTGTCTGCGGCCTGTTGGGCGTAATGCGGTGCCAACGATTCCATCTGCTCAATGACAATTTTGATCGCCGCGGGTTGCTTGTCCGGCGGGTACTTGTATTTGACCAGCAGCCGCTTGATCGACGATCGCAGTTTAGCTCGCACGTCATCCCGCACAGTCCAGTCGGTTTTTGTGTCACGCTGCATCACCGTCACCAGTTCTCGGGCAATCTGCGCCAGGACCTCCTCCCCCTGGATTTCAACGGCGGATTCATTGTCCGCAACGGCGTCGTAGAACGCGAGTTCGTCATGGGACAGCGGAGGAGTGAAACGCTTGCCCCGGTCCCCTTCGGCCGCAACTTCATTAGCCATCGCGATGAGTTCGGCGATGACCTCTGCGGAGGTGAGCTGCTGGTTGGTGTATTTGCGCATCAACTCCGAGACCCGGTCGGAGAAGTCACGCTGCCGGACCAGATTGTTCTTGGTCGCGGCGCCCATCTCCTTGGTGAGCAGAGCCCGCAACGCTTCAATGGCAAGGTGCGGGCTCTCCGAATTCTTGGCTTTGACCTCGAATTCAGGCGTCAGGTCGGAAAGCGACGGCTTGTCCAGTCCCGCAGCCCTATAGAGGTCGATGATCTCGCCGCCGGCGGTCGATGCATCGACCAGCGCCGAGAGCAGTCGTTTGATTTCCTCCGGGATCGGCTTGCCTTCGGCCTGCCGCTGCTGGGCGTCGAACTTGCCCATCACCACCCGGACTTGTTCATAAAACTTCACGGTCTGCCGCAACTCACTCAGAGTCTCGTTGCCGGCGCACAGCGACCATGCCCGCGCCAGGTGGTTTGACAGTCCCCGGAACTGATCGCCGAGCGTCGGCTGATCCTGATCGCCGGTGGCGCTCGGCGCGCGTAGGTAGGCGGCTAGGCCGATGGCCGCCTTCAACCAGCCCAACAGTCCCACTTTGGACCGCCAGTCATAACCAACACACAGGTCGTCCAGCCTCGCAATGAGTTTGCGGGTCTCGACAACTGCGGCTTCGATGTCCTTGCCGAGTGGCTTTTCGGCGCGGTCGGTGTCGGTGTATTCGGCCAAGGCCGCCGCGAGGTTGTCGACCAGTGGCGCATAGGCGACCAGCAATCCCGACGGCTTGCCGCGATACGTCCGATTAACCCGGGCAAGCGTCTGCATTAGGAGCGCGCCTTTGAGGGGCCGGTCCAGATACAGGGTGTGCAATGGCGGCGCGTCGAACCCGGTCAGCATCATGTCTTTGACGATGACGATCTGCAGTTCGTCGTCAGGGTCGCGTAGCCGCTTCTGAATGGTCTTGTTTTGGGCTTCTCTGCGGACGTGTTTCGCGATCAGCTCCGAATCGTGCGCAGAACCCGAGTAGACGACTTTGATGACGCCCTTGTCGACGGACTCGTGATGCCAGTCCGGGCGGAGCTTGATGATCTGCTCGTAGAGTCGTGCGCAGATCTCCCGTGTCGCACCAACGATGAACGCCTTGCCTGTGCAATCGATGAACGGCTGAATCGCTTCGGAGCGCGCCTTCCAGTGCGTGATGATGTCTTCTGCCAGCTTCGCCAGGCGCTCCGGTGCCCCGTAGATTGCGTTGATGACGGCGACTGACTTTTCGATCTGTGCACGTTCGACGTCGTCGAGTCCGAGAGTCGCCTCCTTGGCGGCCGCGTCCAAGGTGCCCTCGTTGAAGCCGTCGGCCCAACCAACTTTGGCCAAACGCGGCTCGAAATACACCGGCACCGTTGCGTTGTCGGATACCGCACGAGTCAGGTCGTAGGTGTCGATGGTCGGGCCGAAGACCTCGCGGGTATTGCGGTCGACTTCCGAAATCGGGGTGCCGGTGAATGCGATGAACACCGCGTTGGGCAGCGCGTCGCGAATGTGACGGGCATAGCCGTCGATGTTGTCGTAGTGACTGCGGTGCGCTTCATCGACGATGACGATGATGTTGCGTCTGTCAGTCAGCAGTGGGTGGTCAGCGCCGGCAGCACGTTCGGCCTTGGTGAGACCGAACTTTTGCAAGGTGGTGAAATAGATGCCGCCGGTGGTGCGGTTCGTCAGCTCTTCGCGCAGCTCCGATCGCTTGGTCACCTTGACCGGCGATTCGGCGAGAAGCGCTGAGCGATTGAATGTTTCATAGAGCTGGGAGTCGAGGTCGGTGCGGTCCGTGACAACGACGATGGTCGGGTTCTTCAGTTTGGGGTACTGGGCAACCAGGTGCGCGTAGAGCTCCATTTCCATCGACTTGCCCGAGCCCTGGGTATGCCAGACCACGCCGGCTTTGCCGTTGGTCTCGGCCGCTTGCACCGTCTGACCAGCCGCCTTGGTGACGGCGAAATACTGATGCGGCTTGGCAATTCGCTTGGTCAAGCCGTCGTCTTCGTCAAACGCAGTAAAGTTCCGGAGCAGCTGCAGGAAGCGTTCGGTGTTGAACAGGCCGTCGATCAGGGTCTCCAACTCGATCGGCACGTCCGCATCGGCGACAGACTTCCCAACCTCGATGACCTTGCCGTCGTCGTCAACGTTCCACGGCGCGAAATGCTCTAAGGGGGTGAAAGGTGTGCCGTAGCGGGCATTGATGCCGTCGCTGATTACGGTGAGCACAGCGAATCGGAACGCCATCGGGAACTCACGCAGGTAGGTTTGGAGCTGAACGTGAGCTGCGGCGATGTCAGCGTGTTGCGCACCGGCCTGTTTGAGCTCGAAGATTGCGATGGGCATCCCGTTGAGATACGCCACAACGTCGAAACGGCGGCTCTTCTCGGTGGCGCGGATCGTAACCTGTTGGACGGCAAGGAATTCATTCTCCTCGGGCCGGTGGCTGACGAGCCTTATCGTGGGGTTCTGCTCAATGCCGTCGGAGTCGATGTAGGTGATTCCGCGGTAGCCCTCGACGAGGTAGCGGTGCAGCCGGAAGTTCTCGGTGATGGCGTCCTGGGATCGGGGGGCAATGATCTCTGCCCGCGCCTGGTCCAGATATTTGCCGGGTACATCGAGGTTCAGTTCGCGCATCTTAGCCAGCATGCGATCCGGCAGCACGAGGTCCGACCAGGCTTCGCGGCCGCCTTCGGCGCCGGGGGCAATCTCGCTGCCGGACATTGCGATCCACTCATGGTCGGCCAGTTCGTCGAGCACCTTATGTTCCCAGGCGGCCTCGCTGAATTCGGTCATGGCCGTTCCTTATCTCTTCCGTCGTCTAGCTCGGCTTCGAGCTCTTCGACTGTGGGAAGGCTTGTTTCGAGTTCTGGAGGGAGACTCGCGGTGATCGCGGTTTTCCATTCCGCGACACCGATCGGCGCTATGTATCCGCGCAGCGCGTATTCAGCGACGATGTTGTTCTTCGTCTTGCACAGCACCAGGCCGATGGTCGGCTTGTCCTTAGGGTGACGCAGCAAGTCATCGACCGCCGACATGTACATCCCGAGTTGGCCTAGGTAGCTCGGGTCGAAGTCGCCGACCTTGAGCTCGATCACGACGAAGCACCGCAGCGTCAGGTGGTAGAACAGCAGATCGGCGTAGAAGTCGGCGTCGCCGATTTCCAAGTGGACCTGACGGCCCACGAACGCGAATCCCTGCCCGAGTTCCAGTAGGAACTTTTCGACGTGGTCGGTCAGCGCCTGCTCAAGATCGCGTTCGCGCCGAATGTCGGCAACGCCGACGAAGTCGAAGAGGTACGGGTCGCGGGTGGCCTGCTGGGCCAGATCGGAGTCGGCGCGCGGCAGTGTGTCGGCGAAGTTGGTGACGGCTCGGCCGGCTCGTTGGTGTAGCTGCGTGTCGATGTGGTGGACGAGGACGTCCCGGCTCCAGCCTTGGTTGATGGCAGCCTTCGCGTACCATAGCCGCAGGTCATAGCCATCAAGTTTCTCTAGTAGAGCGATCTGATGACGCCACGGCAATTGTGCAACGTTGCGTTGCACAATTGACCAGTCCGGCCATGCAGCAGCGAAGCCACGCATGTACTTGAGGTTGCGTGGCGAGAATCCTTTGGCGTCCGGGAAACGTTCTTTCAGGTCAGAGGCCAGCCGGTCGATGACGCGAGCACCCCACCCCTCGGCATCCTGCCGAGCCAGGATTTCCCTGCCGACCTGCCAATACGTCTCGACTAACTCCTGATTGGCCGCAGTGATCGCGCGCTGACGGCCCGCCTGAACCTGTCCGACCACGGCATCGAGCAACTCCGTATACCAGTCTGGGACTAGAGACCTGTCGGCGTGTATCGCAGTAAAGCGGACCTGACTATCGGGATCTTCGTCCTGAAGCATCACAACACCTCCGAAGCGGCAGCCTCGGCGTCCTTCACGTGGAGCTTGCCCGACATCAGAAGGGGAAGGAGTTCGTCGCGGACACGGGCGAGATGGCCAGACTCAACGACACAAGCTCGAACCCGACGCATCATCGGTTCGGAAAGTTCGGCAAAGGTCGCTATAGCACGCTGCTCTGGCCGGGGCACGATGAAGTTGCCGACGTCGACCGCGGGCAGCCGTTGCCGGCCAGACGTTCCGACCATGCGCTTAATCGCGTAGTCACGAAATTGCCGACTCTTGGCCAGGAAATACGGCAGCATACGCGGGATCCCGTCGCGCGGCCGCATCACGATGAACTCCGTCGATCCCAGACCGATCTCCCCTGGTTCAAGGAAATCGATGAATCCTGTCTTACCATTCTCCAGGCATGGCGTGATTCGAGCCAGCAAAGTGTCGCCGTTTCTGAAGCGGGCTCCGCCCTTACTCTCTCTGTATGACCATTTCGACACCGTCATCGCGGCATCAGGCAGGTTCTTCATTTCCAAGTAGACGTAAGTTTCGCGTTCCGCCGCCTCGCGCGGGTTGAGTTCTACGAGGTCACCCAACAGCATCGCCTCTGACCCAGCATTCGGCTCGTGATCGATCGCGAGCGCATCGAACATCGTGGCAAGAAAATCTCGAACACCATTTACAACTCGCTCGTTTGCGGCGATCTTGTCGTCGAGAGCACCGAGTACGTCGGCGATCGCAACCTGTTTAGCAAAGCATGGCACGGACAGCGGCACGGCACTTAGAATCCCCGTGTTGAGATTCAACATTGTCGCCCCAACAGCGTGACGCCTGATCCAGGCACGGATGTCGGGTAGACCCAACGCGTACGAGATATACCGAGAATCGTGCAGACCTTTGTCACCGAATCGAATGCGGAGACAACCCGTGCCACACAACCAACCGTCATTCTCCTCACGAACTAGCGCACGCCGTTCAACGTCGCCTCGTCGCGAATACACAATGTCACCGTCGCGGAGGACGTATCGTTGCAGCCGTGCAATATCGCGGTCCGACACCATCGCAATGCCAGTGGCGTCGATCCGGTTGTCGCCGATGTTCTGTGGCATCACGCTGGGTGTCCCGTTAGCCACATAGTCACTAGCGTGGAGCTGAGATCCGAATGGCCCAGTCTGGATATGACCACCTGTTTCCACACAGATCTGGCCTAGGGTTGTTTCCTGCCATTCACCCACCGATCCGCTCCAACTGCTTCCGAACTACCTTCTCCAACCTTGCCGACTCGTCAAACGCGGCAAGAAGTTCCGTCTTTAGCCGCACGATCTTCTCGTCGATTGGTTCACCGTCATCCGCCACCTCCGCCGCACCGACATACCGTCCAGGCGTCAGCGCATAGTCGGCTGCCTTGATCTCCGCCAAAGTCGACGACTTACAGAACCCAGGAATATTCTCGTAGGTAAGGCCTTTCGCAGCGGCGGAAGCAGACCCACGCCAAGAGTGGTAGGTGTCCCCGATCCGCACAATCTCGTCGTCACTCAGCGCTCGCTCGGCCCGATCCACCATGAAACCCAGCTCGCGGGCATCGATGAATAGCACCTGCCCGGAACGATCGATCGAGCCCTGCTTGCCCGCCGTCTTGTCCTTGGCAAAGAACCATAGGCAGACTGGGATTCCCGTACTGCGGAACAGCTGGGTTGGCAGCGCGACCATGCACGAAACGAGGTCCGCTTCCACGATCTGCGCACGAATGACGCCCTCTCCGTTGGAGTTCGACGACATCGAACCGTTCGCCATCACCACTCCGGCCTTGCCGCCGGGCTTCAACTTGAAGAGGATGTGCTGAATCCAGGCGTAGTTGGCGTTGTTGGCCGGCGGCACCCCGAACCGCCATCGTGGGTCTTCCTCGTTGCGTGCCCAGTCCTTGATGTTGAAGGGCGGATTGGCCATGACGTAGTCCATCTGCACGTCGGCATGCTGGTCACGCGCGAACGTGTCTCCCCACCGGCTGCTGAGTCCGCTGTGGTCGATGCCGTGGATGGCCAAGTTCATCTTGGCCATCCGCCAGGTTTCCTCGATGCTCTCCTGGCCATAGATGGCAATGTCTTTCGCATCGCCGTTGTGGTCGGCGATGAACTTCTCGGTTTGCACGAACATGCCGCCCGATCCGCAGCACGGGTCATACACTCGTCCCTTGGTGGGCTCCAGCACCTCGACGATCACCTTCACAACGCTCGGTGGGGTGAAGAACTCCCCGCCCCGCTTGCCTTCCGCGCGAGCGAAATTGCCGAGGAAGTACTCGTACACCTCCCCCATCAGGTCACGGGCCTTGTGTTCCCCCTGGCGGCTGAACCGTGCGCTGTTGAACAGGTCGATCAGCTCGCCCAGTCGGCGCTGGTCGATGTTGTCGCGGTTGTATAGCCGTGGCAGCGTGCCGTTCAACGTCGGGTTTGCCTTCATCACGGCGTCCATCGCCTCGTCGATGAGCTGGCCGATGTTCTTGCCGGGTTCGCCGTCGACGGCAGGCTTGCCTTTGGCGTTCTCCGCCAAGAAGTTCCATCGCCCGACCGGGGGAACCACGAACACGTTGTAGCCGTGGTACTCCTCGGGATCGTCAATCAGTTCTTCGATCTGATCGTCGTCCATGCCGTCTGCGGCGAGCTCCGCGCGAATTGACTCGCGTCGCTCGTCGAATGCGTCCGAAACGTATTTCAGGAACACCAGGCCAAGGATCACGTCTTTGTACTGGCTCGCTGACAACGACCCGCGCAGTTTGTCCGCAGCCTTCCAGAGCGTGTCCTTGAGCTCTTTCATAGTCGACGGTGCTTGCGGTTCCTGCTTCTTCCGGGGCGGCATCGTGTGCCTCCTTCCTATTTCCCAGCGCCCGGTAAACCGGGTGCACTGTGTTCCACGTCGAGAGTCAGGGCACCGGCGGCGACACCGTTGATCAGCGCCGTCTTGAGTTCGCGTGCAGCTTCAACCCGGCGGCTCGCTTGATGTTCGTATTCGTCGGCGTCGGCAAGCGCAGCCTCGAGACGCTCGGCTTCAGCACGCGGCAGCAACGGCACCGACCAGGTCTGCCATTCACTTCCGGGGCAAGCCGTTTCGTTGATGATGGTCGCGAGCACCAGCGGGCCGACCTCAGCCGTTTCGGCCAACCGGATGATCCGGGCGGGGCTGGCTACCAACGCACCACCCACTCGGTCCACCCACGCCCTCGGCCGCGGCTTCTCCAGGAAGATCACGTCACCCGGCTCAGTCCGCGTCGCACGGGGGTATTTCGCCTCGGCGTCAAGGGGATCGAGCGCAAGCTTCCCCACCACGTCCTCCGGCAGCACCCGCACCGTTCCGTCCGCTGACCCGTGACCGACCTCGATGCGCCGCCCTCGTTTGAGGACCAGCCGGTTGGCGGATTGGAGCTCATGCAGGGAACGGTGCGCCAGGTGAATCCGCCCGGGGGCCGGGGTGACCAACACATCCAGCGGCACCAGCGGCGTCATCGTCGTCAACGTTGCGCGGTGCACTCGCTCCACGTGTTCTGCTTCGTCGTGCCCGCGTAGCCGCACTGCCCGCACTCCCTTGGGCACAACTGCAGCCCCGGCCAACACGCTCGCCAGCTCGATGCGGCGGGCGTAACGGAACGCGCGGTCCTCCGTCTGTGCCAATGCGCCGGCGACATCGGCGGCAACATCGGTCAACTCGATCTGGTCGATGGCGCCGAGATCGGCAACCCATAGCTGGTGCGCCTGAGCGCCACCGCGGCAGACCCAAACGGCGAGGCTCTGTCGGTGCGCCTCCCGCCACAGTCCGCGCGGGAGCCGTACCGCGGCAACAAGATTGCGCACACGAAGTGCTTGCGCGCGGGTGTTCTGCAATGGCCCGGCGAGCTTGTCGGACAACGCAGCCGCGGAGCCGACGACAATCGCGACATTCCCCTTGGGCAACTCAAGTACAGCATCCTCAACAGCATCAAGAGCGTCCGCAATATCCAGACCAACCAGAGACATGGTCGAAACACATTTGGACACAACCGTTTCCCGGACGTGGATACCACGAATGACTGCGCGCCGCCGGAGTGCGCGATCAGCCGAAACCACATCGATCCCGCAGACCTCGGCCACATCGAGCGCCATCAACGAACCGTCGGCGCGCAACACCACCCGATCATCCTCAAGGTGAACAACAGCAGCTTCAACAATGCATCGCAATAGTTGCACCGCGTCGTCGGTGAGTCCGCGCAATTGTTCGCGACGCTTGAGACACCCGGTCTCGACGCGCTCTAGTGCGTCGGCCGGGCCGTGTGACGCTTCCACCAGATCATCGACGTAGGCGAGTACGCCTTCAGACACGCGCAGCTCACGAACCTCTGTGGCCAGCAGACTGTCCTTCGGATCGAACTCGACGGCCGAGCGCACCAACTCAGCGGCCGGCGTACCGGTTAGCTCCTGTCCAGTGAGCACGTGCCAGCACAGCAGCGTGACCACGTCCTCGAGTCCGGCATCGTCCGGCGCAGCAATCGCAGGCGCGTCGTAGAGGTGCTCGGAATTGTTGCCGCGGCCAGTCCGGGTCAGCCAATCCATCACATCGTCCAGGCGGAAGTGCGGAACGCCGTTGGTGGTCGCTACCGGTGCCGGAAACGGCATCGACACGCCGCGCACCATTGGACGCGTTCGCCACATGCTGACCACTGGCCGCTGTACTTTGGCGAGGTCAGCGATGTCTTGCAGCGTCAGCGTTGTCACAGGGCCTCCTTCCGGCTCCCCTCAAACTAGACGCCTGCTGGGCTTAGACCAATTGTGGATGCCGATAACCCCCCTTATCAGTAGATACTGTTGCAGGGATTTGTCGACTGGCAGATTCTTCGGACGATGCTTCCGCACCCCGCGGCGGCCCGATCTCCGGAGAAACCCATGCCCAACGACACACCCCAAGCTCACTTTGACGAAGCCCTTACCGCCCTCGAAATCGAACGAGTCACCGTGCGGGACAAGGACGTTGCGCGCGAGGCACAGCGCTGGACCAACGGTGAGCGCGGACCCGTAGTCGACGATCCCGACGCCCTGATTGCCGCGGACCTCTCGGCGTTCACCGTCGAGGCCATCAAGATCGGCGCGCACGCCTTGTCCGTCACCGGCCAGGCGCAGGAGTCGCGCGTGCTGGAGCAGATGCTCAAGGACGTTGGCGAGAAAGCGGCCGACTCAACCAGCAAGGCCGCCGCGGCCACCGAGCGCGTGGTCAAGTCGGCGTCCGAAGTCGTCGGGAAAGCTGCCGCGGACGCGAAGAAAGCGATTACCGAAGCCGACGCCGCCAGCCGCAAGGAGTTCACCGAATCGGTCGCGGCAGCGAAGCAGGACCTCAACGCGGAGGTCCGCCGCATCTTTGGCGGCGAAAGCCCGGAGCTCCTGGACCGCCTTCAGCCCGTCCTCGACAAGTTCGGCACCGACCTGGACGCCAAGGTCAAAGCCGGCACCAGCGAGCTACTGGCTAAGGCGGCCAAGCAGTTCGACCCAAGCGATCCGACGTCGCCGATGGCGAAACATGCCGCCGATCTCGGTGCGCGCCAGGAGCGGCTGACCGAGCAGATCGACAAGAACCACGCCGACGTCGTCAAGAAGGTCGAGGAACTCATGACCGCGTTGAAGGTTCAGGAAGCCCGCGCCAGTCTCGCCAAAGTCACTCCGATCAAGGGTGGCGCCTTCGAGAACCAAGTTAACGCCGTGTTGTCGGAGATTGCCGTGGGCCTCGGCGACGAGTTCACGGACACTCGCGCCCTCGTCGGCTCTGTGCCGCGATCGAAGAAGGGCGACGCGGTGCTGACTATCGATGGTGGTGCGGCGCGCGTGGTGATCGAAATGACAGACTCGGCCCGCGCGAGTTGGTCGGAGTACTTCGACGAGGCCGAGCGCAACCGCCTTGCCGGGGCGGCGCTCGGTCTGGTCCGAACCACCGAGCAGAACGGCGGACAGTCCATCCGGGTGCTCAGCGCACGCCGCATCGTGCTCGCGTTCGATCCCGGGTCAGATGACCCGGGCCTGGTACGCACAGTCGTCATGTTGTTGCGGACGGCCGCGGTCGCGGCGGCCACCCGCAGGGGCGCACACCAAATCGCCACGGCCGAGGAAAAAATCACCGAAGCCATCGCGCAGCTGGAAAAGCTCGACGAAGTGAAGAAGACTGCCAGCTCGATCCAGAAAAGCGCTATCAAGATCGAAACGGCTTGCGGTGGAATCAATTCGGGGATTCAGCGGATGCTCAGCGACGCACTCGCCGCCCTGACCGACGCGAAGCCCGAACTGGAAGGGCAGTCACCTGGCGGGGCAGCACCCGATGCGGTGGCGTAGTAGGACATCGAAACCATGTCAAGCGGCCCGACGCAGCTCTCCAGCGAGGTCACCCCGCGCGGCCACGCTCACCCCGCCCAATCCCAGCCAGGACGCCATCGACTGCAACTCAGCGGCGAGTGCCGCGGCAACCCTTGGCCGCTCGATGTCGGGCTCACCGAATGCGCCCACCACCCGCAGCGTGTCCGCCGCGCGGTCGGCTTTGAGGTCAACCCGCGCCACCAAGTTGCCGTCCAGCAGCAGCGGCCACACGTAGTAGCCGTATTGACGCTTGGCGGCCGGGGTGTAGATCTCGATGCGGTAGTGGAAGCCGAAGATCCGCTCGACCCGCGGCCGGAAAAAGATCAGCGGGTCGAACGGACACAGCAAGGCGGTGCCGCGGTCGCTGCGCGGCACGGTATTTGCCCGCAGGTAGCCAGGCGCAGTCCAGCCGTCGACTTCCACGCGTTCGATCTCACCGGTGCCCAACAGGTCGGCAATCGCCGGCTTGACCTGCCCGGCGGCCAGTCGGAAGTAGTCGCGGATGTCGGCTTCGGTGCCCACGCCCAGCGCGGTTGCCGCGCGCAGCGTGAGCTCGCGGATGGCGTGGTCGTCGTCGACCTGACGCGCCAGCACGTCGCGCGGCAGCACTCGTTCGACCAGGTCGTAGTGACGCGCGAAGCCGACCCGGGTGGCCGTGGTGAGCACCCCGGCGGCGAACAACCCCTCGGCTACCCACTTGGTGTCGCTGCGCCCCCACCAGGGGCCTCGCGGACCGCGCGGCTCCGCTTGTAGATGCGCCTCGATCTGCCCGGCGCTGCTGGGACCGAGTTCGGTGACGGCGGCCACGATGTCCTCGGCGAGTTGGGGGTTGGCTTTGACGATGTGACTGCCCCACCGGCCGTGCCGCCACTGACGCATTCGCCAGCGCAGCAGTGGCCAGTCGTCGACGGCCATCAGCGCCGCTTCGTGCGCCCAGTATTCGACGAGCAACCGCCCTTTGGCCGGTCCCCATGCGGCACGGTCCAGCACGTCGCGGTCATAGGGTCCGAGTCTGCTGAAGACGGGTGCATAGTGGGCTCGCACGGCAACCGACACCGAGTCCAGCTGCAGTACCTGGATCCGGGAAATCAGCCGTCGTAGGTGTGCGCGCGTGATGTTTCCGCGTGGCGGCGGCTCGCTGAATCCTTGCGCCGCAACGGCGATCCGCCGGGCCTGCGCAGCGGTCAACCTGGGGGTCCGGACCGGCACGGCGCCGAGACTACCGGTCGGCGACAGTCGGCCGCGAGATCGCCGCGGGCTTAACCGGTGCCGACTTTCTGGGCCGACGGCATCCGGCCGTTCGACTCGGAACCGGACTCCGCCGCATTCTTTGCGGCTTCGAGAGCGGCCGGAACAGGTTGCAGGTCGCGGTAGACGCCCATCAGTTGCTCGAGCACCTCGATCCGTTGCCGGGTCGCTTCGTCCACCGCCCGCCGCGCCTGCTCGCGGTAGTGATCGGCCTCCAGCTTGGCGTCGGCGAGCAGCTGCTCACGTTCCCGATTGCTGTCCCGCCAGGCCTCGTCGATCTCCGATCGCGCCTCGGCGCGCATGCCGGCCAGTTCGGCGTCGAGTCGCTGCTTGGTGTCGCCGTACTCGGCTTCCATCTCCTGTTGCCGGGCGACCATGCCCGCCACCAACTCCTCGTGCTTGCGCCGCTCAGCCTCGGCTTCCTCGCGGGCCGCCACGATCAGTGCCTCCGCCTCGGACTGCGCCTCGGCCCGCATCTGCGACACCTCGTCGACCGTGCGTCGCAGCATCTGGGCCATCCGCTGCTGCACAGCGTGTGGTGAGTCAGAAGTCTCGATGAGCAGCGCAACCTCTTTGCGCAGCGCGGCGACTTCGTCGCCGGATTGAGTCAACCGTGCCCGCAGGTTCTCGACGTCGGCGCGCAGCAGCTCCTGCCTGGTGGTCAACGCCTCGATATGGGCGTCGACCGCGTTCGTTTCGTAGCCCCAGAATTTGCGAGTAAACGCTTTTGCGGGTTCATTTACCACTGTTGAATTCCCCCTTCAATTGCTCAACGTGCACCGCGGGAGGGATGCGACCGGATTAAGCCCGAGCGTAGCTGTGAAACCGGTACCGCAGCCCCAGGCGGCTGACCTGCCACTCCCCCGTTGTACCCACCCACGCCTCGTCGAGCAGGGGGGCCAGCGCGTCTTCGTCGTCGCGCGGCAGTTCGATGTCCACTTCGGTGACTTCGCAGCGGTCGGCCAGCGGCAGCGCCAGCGCGTAGATCTCCGCTCCGCCGATTATCCAGGTGTCGTCCGCGGTCAGCGCCTGCTCCAAGGAGCCGACGACCTGCGCGCCGTCGGCGGTGAAGTCCGATCGGCGAGACAGCACCACGTTGCGACGACCTGGCAACGGACGCACGTGAGCCGGCAGCGAGTCCCATGTTCGCCGGCCCATCACCACCGTGTGTCCCAGGGTCAGCTGCCTGAACCGGGCCAGGTCCTCAGGCAGCTGCCACGGGATGTCGCCGCCGCGGCCGATGATGCCGGATGTCGACTGAGCCCACACCAGACTCGTGCGCGTCATACAGCCACGGGGGCTTTGATCGCGGGATGCGGGTCATAGTTCTCTACGAGGACGTCCTCGTAGCGGTAGTCGAAAATCGAATCCCTATGCTGCAGAGCCAATTTCGGATACGGACGGGGGTCGCGGGTGAGTTGCAGCTCGACCTGCTCGATGTGGTTGTCGTAGATGTGACAGTCGCCGCCGGTCCAGACGAACTCCCCGACCTGCAGACCGGCCTGCGCCGCCATCATGTGGGTGAGCAGCGCGTAGCTGGCGATATTGAACGGCACGCCGAGGAACAGGTCGGCGCTGCGCTGGTAGAGCTGGCAACTCAATCTGCCGTCGGCGACGTAGAACTGGAAGAACGCGTGGCAGGGCGGGAGCGCCATCTGCGGGATGTCGCTGACGTTCCAGGCCGAGACGATGATGCGACGCGAGTCCGGGTCGGTGCGCAGCAAGTTCAGCGCCGCACTGATCTGGTCGATGTGCGCCCCGTCCGGAGTCGGCCAGGAGCGCCACTGCACGCCGTAGATGGGACCGAGTTCTCCTGTGTCACTTGCCCATTCGTCCCAGATGGTGACGCCGTGCTCATGCAACCAGCCGATGTTGGATTCGCCGCGTAGGAACCACAGCAACTCGTACACCACCGACTTGAAATGCACTCTTTTGGTGGTGAGCAGCGGGAACCCGGCCGACAGGTCATACCTGAGCTGCTGGCCGAACAGGCTGCGTGTTCCGGTGCCGGTGCGGTCGGATTTCGGCGTCCCCGTTGCTAGCACCAGACGCAACAGATCCTCGTAGGGCGTCGCGATCGGCACGCCGTCAGCTTAGCGGCGATCGCAAGCGCGGCGAAGCCGGGCGCGGCGCGTCGACGCAAAAAAACCCGCGGCGATCGCAAGCGCGGCGAAGCCGGGCGCGGCGGGTCGACGCCCAAAAAATCCCGCGGCGATCGCAGGAGTAGAACGGAGACCATGCCTGAGATCACCGACACCGTCACCACCCCCGACGGCACCCCCAAAGTGAAATTCTTCACTCCCGACGGCACCGGTCCCTGGCCGGGTGTGGTGATGTTCCCCGACGCCGGCGGTGTTCGCACCACGTTCGACGAGATGGCCGCCAAGCTCGCCGGATTCGGTTATGCGGTGCTGCTTCCCGACGTGTACTACCGCGAGGGCGACTGGGCGCCTTTCGACATGGCAAGCGCGTTCGGTGATGCCAAGGAGCGGGCCCGGATCATGTTCATGATCGGCACCCTGACCCCTGACCGGATCACCCGGGACGCCGACGCCTACTTCGACTACCTGGCCGGCCGCCCCGAGGTCGCCGGTGACCGCTTCGGCGTGTGCGGCTACTGCATGGGCGGCCGCATCTCGGTGCTGCTGGCCGGCCGTCTCCCGGACCGGGTGGCCGCGGCTGCATCCTTCCACGGGGGCGGCCTGGTCACCGACAACGAGCACAGCCCGCATCTGCTGGCCGACCGGATGAACGCCGTCGTCTACGTGGGCGGCGCCAAGAACGACCCGTCGTTCACCGCCGACCAGGCCGAGCAGCTCGGCAAGGCGCTGACGGCCGCGGGCGTGCGGCACACCATCGAGTGGTATCGGGCCGGGCACGGGTTCGCAGTGCCGGACAACGCGCCCTATGACGAGGCCGCCGCCGATCGGCACTGGGCCGCGATGACGGAAACCTTCGCCTCGGCGCTGGGCGCCTGACCGGGCTCGCTCCCGGGCGAACAGCGCGGGCTCCTGACCGGGCGCTCCCGGGCGAGCAGACGCAAAATCACCCGGGAGCGGACGCTCCAAGGGGATTTT